>NZ_CP036268.1:810481-1110481 GCF_007744515.1 Stratiformator vulcanicus | reverse complement strand
GTGGAGCGGGTTTCGTGGCGGTAAAACCGCGCCGTCGAGCAGCGACGCCAGCCCGCCGATCGAATGGTCGGACGAATCGGGAGTCGCGTGGAAAGCAAAGTTGCCGGGAGAAGGCTTCTCCGGTCCGATCGTGACCAAAGACTTGGTCGTCGTGACCGGCAACAGCGGATACGGCAACGACCGCCTGCACGTCGTCGCGTTCGATCGCTCAACGGGAGAAGAGCGCTGGCACCGTCAATTTTGGGCGACCGGCCGCACGACGACGCACCGGGAAATGCGGGTTGCCACACCGACGCCCGTCACCGACGGAGAACGCATTTTCGCGTTCTATTCCAGCAACGATTTGATCGGTCTCGACCTCGACGGCAATCTGCTGTGGTATCGCGGCCTCACCTATGACTTCCCGAATGCGAGCAACAGCCTCGGGATGTCTTCTTCTCCCGTATTGTCGGACGGCGTGCTCATCGCCCAAGTGGAGAACGATGCCGAGTCTTTTGCGGTCGGTGTCGACCCGACGGATGGCACGACGCGGTGGAAGATTGATCGGCCCCGAAAAGCAAACTGGTCGTCCCCCCTGGTTATTCCCGGAACAGCACAGACGCCGGAGCTTGTCATTCTTCAATCAGGAGACCGGGTCGACGCGATCGAGCCGAAGACCGGAACGACCGTCTGGTCTCTCGACAGCGGTGCGTCTTCGATCTCCTCGGCAGCGCTGGTCGAAGATGTCGTGATCTTGCCGCAGTCGGGGCTGACGGCCTACCGGCTCGCCCCCGACCACCGCTCGGTCTCAGAATTGTGGCAAAGCTCGAAACTCTCTCCCTCGACGATGAGTCCCGTCGTCTACAAAGATCGCGTCTACATCATCAACCGCTCCGGCGTATTGACGTGCGGCAATCTGGAGACCGGCAAAGTGGAATGGCAGATTCGCGCCGGGTCTTCGGCTTGGGGAACGCCCGTCGTCGCTTCCGATCGGCTCTATATCCCCGGGAAGGACGGTGTGGTGCGCGTCGTTGACCTGAGCGGGTCGAAGGGCGAGATCGTCGCCGAAAACGATCTCGGCGAGAACATCCACAGTTCGCCCGCGCTCGGTGACGATGCGATCTACTTCCGCACCGATTCAACGCTGTGGAAGATCGCCGACTGATCCGCCCGCCAATTGTTCCGTTGCCGAGCTGTCCCTTGCCTCAGAATTTTCCTCTCGCGCTCCTCGCCGTTGGTTTTGGCGGTGCTGTCGGGGCGATCGCGCGATTTCTCGTCTCACTGTGGGCTCGCCGGTTGTTCCCGGACTACGCGCCACTGGGGACTTTGCTCGTCAACGTGGTCGGCTGCCTGCTGATCGGCTATCTCGGAACGCTGGCAATGCGGTCGCAATTGTCGCCCGAGTTAAAGCTCCTGCTGGTAACCGGCGGGCTCGGTTCGCTGACGACGTTTTCCACCTTCGGCTACGAGACGTTGGAATACGTCACCGATTTCAAGCGATGGGACCTCGCGGCTTTGAACGTCGCGCTGAATCTGCTCTTGGGTCTCGCCGCCGTGGCAGCGGGTCGGCAAATCGCACTCTGGTCGACCGCGGGATAGCCGTCTCAGACGCACCGGCGTTCGAACGATTTACCCAAACGGCAAACTCCGCCCAATTTGCGACGCCGGGCCGACCTGCGATCGACCGCAGTGGCTCTTCGGCGAACAACCCCGACATCAATTCTCGAGCGTGATTCGGCGATTGAGTCGCATTCACGAAATGTCCCATCCGCCGCGCGGCTACAAATCCAATTCTCTGAGTGACTTACGTCTTGAACCGTAAAGCAGCGAAGAGTGGCAATTCATTTGCATCATCTTGAGGAGTCACAGAATTTTCGAGGAAAAACGACCATGAATCTGCCACGCGTATTTCTCACCAGTGTCGCAATGTTGTCGCTCGGGCTGACGACTGCGACGGCTCAAACTTACATCGGCGGCGCGACGAGCGACGAAACGCCACTGCGAAACACGCCAGAACCTGTCTCGCCGGACGATGCCCGCAACTTCGAGACTGTTGAATTACAGGATCGAGTCGACCAGCGAGCTCTCGCCGACAAGGCTCCGATCGATCGGGATGACGAAGGCGATGTCGATTTGAATGACGATGTCGGACCTTATCCCGACGCCGAACTCGACATCGAGCCGCTTGATCGTGACGGCTTGCTCGACCGGAACGATGCTCGCCGACGCGTCGGCGGTGCCTTTGACGGTCGAGCCGAGTATGACAGCGACCCGATCGATCCGGTCGCAGGATACGATGGCGACGACTTGGACGGCGTGCGCGACGAACTCATCGATCCCGTCGGTCCCCTCGGCGACGATCTGACAGCCACTGAAGACGCCCTGCGTCGCAGCTATCTATCGAATCGTGCCGGTAGCCGATTGGATGACCGCTACCTGTTGCCGAATATGATTGACCGCAATCAATACGCGGCCGACTACGAAGAACGATTAGGACCAGAAGAGGTCGAACGCAATGCGGCACCGATGACGCGCCGCGAACACGCTTCGATGGCTCAGTCCCACTTGGACATCGCTCTGTTTCACATGCTGCGTGCGGGCGATAACAAATTGGCCCGTCGCATTATGGATGCGATGCGAGCCGACCGAAAAGCCGATCAGCAGCAATCAGCGGACAATAACGATGATCGTCGAGGAACCGTCTCATCGGACGCTCCCAACCGCCGCGAAACTCTTCGTCCCGTGACCCCGCCCAATCGAGCGGGTCGGGATGCCGAACTTGAGAACTCGGCTGAGGCTGTCGATGAGATCGTCGACGAAGCCGCTCGCCGCAACGGACTCGATGATTTGGTCGACTAAACAAAACCATTGAGATCGTGAGTTGATGAGAGCCGGTTGGATTAACGATCCGACCGGCTTTTTTTAATGCGATGTATTGAACTGGTCGCCGCCGGACCGCATTACGTTCAGAAGTCTATCGTCTAAAAATCGGTGAGGTTTTCATCGTCGAGCAAATCCTCGACATCGATGCCCTGCTTCTCCAGTTCGTCGACAATCTGATCGGGCGAAAGGTCGTCAACGATCGCATAGCGTCCGTCAGACCACCGCGCGAGATCAACGTTGCGGCACCGTTCGCCGCAGAAGGGGAACCATTTCGAGCGCGTCGCCGCCTCGGGCGGAAGCTCGGTTTTACAAATCGGACAGGTCTGGGGGCGGATCATTTGGCACCGCGTCATTCGATTCAGGACGCCCAGATCGTAGTAAGGCGACGCGTACTGTCAAACTCGAAATTTTGAAAATCAATCGGACGAGTTCTTTGACCCGGAGGAGTTCTTCTTGCCGGAATCGCCTTTGGATTCCGATTTCGACTCACTTGCCGGCTTGTCGGCCTTGGCCGCGTTCTTGTAAGAGTCGCTGCGGTAATCGGTCTTATAAAAGCCCGACCCCTTGAAGATGATCCCCCCGCCGGTGCCAATGACCCGCTCGGCTTTCAGCTTGCCGCATTCCGGACACTTCCGGATCGGGTTGGCCTTAATGCTCTGAAAGAGCTCCCATTCGTGCTCGCAAGCTTTGCAGCGATAATCGTAAGTCGGCATGGATTGAGTCCAGGGCTATGGGTCCAGAGTCCAGAGCAAGAGCAGAGCGAGAGTGGCTGTCGACTCTCGTCCCTTGACACTCGACCCTTATGAGGGATTCGCGACGACCACGACTTTGCTGGGGCGGATCACGCGATCGTGAAGTTTATAACCGGGTTCGACTTCCTGCAGGACGGTCATCGGCTCGTGATCGGGCGACGGCACCTGGGTGAGCGCTTCGTGCAAATTGGGATCGAACTTTCGGCCCTCGGCGGCAATTCGCTCGATGCCGTGCAGTTTGAGTGCATCTTCAAATTGCCGCGACACCATTTCGACCCCCTGCACCAACTCTTCGACATTGCCGGTCTTCTCCGCCGCCTCCAGTGCCCGTCGCAAGTTGTCCAAGGCTGGTAACACATCACGGGCGACGCCGAGCGAGCGATATTTATATTCGTCAGCCCGTTCCCGCTCGATCCGCTTGCGAAAATTGTCGAATTCCGCATGGGCGCGAACGTACTTATCCTTCGCTTCATCGCGCTCCGCACGGGCGGCTTCGAGCTGGTCTTCGAGTCCCATGCGACTACCGTCCTCTTCCGGCGAGCCGGCTTCGGAATCGGCGGCAGAATCGCTGACGACCTCGGCCTTCATTTCATCGGGCCGCTGCTGGTTTTCGGGTCTTAATTCTTCGTTATCGGGCATGATTACATCCAACATAATTAATGCTTGCAACAAGCCGCGCACGAAGTAAGCGGATGAAGTCAGCTTAACGTGACCTGAAACACGATCCGCTTACTACGTGCGCGGCTTATATTATTTCTCTTCCTCTTCTTCTTCGTGCCCGGCAAAGTAATCGTAAAGGCTTTCGAAGAAACTTTTACGGTGGGCGCTGACGTTCGATTGTTCGGTCTCGGCCAACTCGCGAAGCAGTTTCTCCTGCGTCGCATCGAGTTTCTTCGGGACTTCTAATTTCAGGTGCACGTACAGGTCACCCTTGGGTCCGCCGTGCGGATCGGGCATCCCTTCGCCACGAATGCGAAAGGTTTCATCAGGCTGCGTCCCGGCCGGAATTTTGAGCGACTGCTTGCCGCTGATCGTCGGAATGTCAATCTCCGTGCCGAGCGCCGCCTGCGTGTAGGTGATCGGCAGCTGACAGGTCAGGTGCTGACCTTCCCGCTGAAACAACGGATGCTCTTTCACCCGGATGTCGACGTACAAATCGCCGCGCGGCCCGCCCTGCGGACCGGGATCGCCTTCGCCCCTCAGGCAAAGTTGCATTCCGTTGTCGACGCCGCCGGGAATCTTCACGTTCAGCGTGACCTTTTCCCTCTCGAACCCCGCTCCGCCGCACGCCTGGCATTTGTCGCGGACGATCCTCCCCTCGCCGCGGCAACCGGGGCAGGTCGTCTGCATCCGGAAGAAGCCCTGCGACTGCACGACCTGACCGGCCCCGCCGCAATAAGAGCAGGTTTCCGGCTGCGAACCGGGTTTGGCTCCGCTGCCATCACAGGTGCCGCATAGTTTGGAGCGGCGAATTTCGAGGTCGCGCTCGACGCCCCCGGCTGCTTCCAACAGGTCGATCGTGACCTGAGCTCTTAACGATTGACCCCGCCGTACGCGCGTGCCGCGCCGCCCGCCGCCGAAACCGAAGCTCTCAAACAGGTCGCCGAACGCACCGAAGATATCGTCGACGTCCTGAAAGCCGCCTCCGCCGGCTCCTCGCAGACCCTCATGTCCGAACCGGTCGTAACGGGCGCGCTTGTCCTCGTCGGCGAGGACCTCAAACGCCTCGGCGGCCTCTTTAAACTGCACGACGGCTTCTTCATCCCCCGGATTGCGGTCGGGATGGAACTTCAGCGCGAGCTTCTTATACGACTTCTTAATCTCGACGACCGTCGCCGATTTCGAGACGCCGAGCACTTCGTAATAGTCACGTTTATCTGTCGCCATCATTTTTTTAAAGAGCTGCCAGCGGTTGGCTGTCAGCTATCAGCTTTTGGAAATTAGTTTGGGTGGCTGGGGACGGCGCTTTCGCCGCCCCCAGCGAGCGCGGGGTTCAGTCAGAATTGTTCCGGAACAATCCCATTCTGATAGACCTCATGCGGTCCAGTCTGGGGGGATGGAATCGACTTTGAGTTGTCCTTGCGTGCCATGCACATGGAAGTTCACGCTCGACCATTCCCAATCCGTCGCAAGTAGGCACAGTTCGCGTCGTACTGGATTCAGATGAATGTAGTCGATCATTTTCTCCAGCGCTTTCGCCTCTGTAATGTTTCGATCGTATCCGCCGCCCGACTGCCAGAAACATCGTTCAGACTTTACACCCCGTTTTCGAGTCAGTCGCCGGAGGAACGGCGACTTTGTCTGTTCGAGGTAATCGATCGCCTTTCGGGCGACCGGCGACTTGATAGTCCGGCGGATGACCGCAATATCGTACTCGTCATTTCGTGGATGAATGATGAGATGCACGTGCTCCGGCATGAACACGTACGCCCAAAGATCGAAGTCGTGTTTCTGCCGGGCCTCGTCAATGGATTCGGCAAGCCACTGTCGCGCTCGATCTTTCGCGAGCAGTGGCAGTCCCCGGAAGCACGAAAATGTTAGTTCATGGGCATGCCCCGGTTCATTGTAGTTCCTCCGATGACGCCGCTTCATTCTATGCGGGTGGCTGGAGACGGCATGGATGCCGCCCCCAGTTTTGCAGATTGGTTCTAAATGATTTTACTCAAGTTCGGACTCGTGCTCCGCGCTCGACTGGGGGCGGCGAAAGCGCCGTCCCCAGCCACCCCTCGTAACAATCGCAATTTAGCGGCTTGAATTAAAGCCCAGCGTTGTGGACAAGTCTGTACGTTTTACGGAAATCCGAACCCATCGAATTGATTCATAAGCAACTATAATTCGATCAAAAACGACGCTCGTAGGATCATCAGTTACAAGCGGACGTTCACGACTTTTAAGGGCCTCTTCCGACATTCCCTCAACCGGGTAAATCTCGGCGACGAAGTAGTCAGCTTCCGTGGACACCACCCTCTTTAGATTGAGTACGCTACCGTCGACGAGCTGAATCTCAACTGAGACATCGCCCCCCATTGAGCTCGCGTGATTGTCTATCACCTCGTCAAAGACACTTTGAGTGATCATTTGCCCTCCTTGCTCTCCACCACGGCGGGTGGCTGGGGACGGCATGGATGCCGCCCCCAGTTTGATAGGTGATGCTAAACCAATTTTTTCTAATTCGGACTGGTGCTCCGCGTTCGACTGGGGGCGGCGAAAGCGCCGACCCCAGCCACCCATTCTTTGTTCGATGTAAGAAAGGCCGGCCGGTTTCCCGGCCGGCCCGTGTGCCGCAAATCGATCAAAGTCACCTTAATAGCCGACAGCTAACAGCCGATAGCTGACAGCTTATTTAACGCACCGATCCTTCGACGTCGTGGTGGTGGTCTTTGTCGTCTTCGTCGGTCTTGGTGACGAGGACGTCGGTGGTTAGCAGGAGGCCGGAAATGCTGGCGGCGTTGGTCAGGGCACTCTTAACGACCTTGGCCGGGTCGATGACGCCCTGTTCGAACAGGTCGCCGTATTCGCCGGTCTTGGCGTTGTACCCGTAGTTGCCTGATTGCTCCAGCACTTCGTCGGCGATGACCGCTCCATCCTTGCCGCCGTTTTCGGCGATCTGGCGGATGGGAGCCGTCAGGGCGCGGGCGATGATGTGGACGCCGATCTTCTCGTCCCCTTTCGCCTTCACCCCTTTGACCGCTTCAATGCAGCGAAGCAGCGCGACGCCGCCGCCCGGCAGGATACCCTCTTCGACCGCAGCGCGGGTGGCGTGCAGGGCGTCTTCCATGCGGGCTTTGGTCTGCTTCATCTCAGCTTCGGTGGCCGCACCAACCGAGATGATCGCGACGCCGCCGGTGAGCTTAGCGAGGCGTTCCTGGAACTTCTCGCGATCGTACTCACTGTCGGTGTCTTCAATCGCCTTGCGGATCTGAGCGACGCGATTCTTAACGGCGTCCTGATCGCCGCCACCTTCAATGATGGTGCATTGATCCTTGGTGACTTCGACCTTCTTTGCCCGGCCGAGCTGCTCGAGTTCGACATTTTCGAGCTTGAGGCCGAGGTCTTCGGAGAGCAGGGTGCCGCCGGTCAGTGTGGCGATATCGCCCAGCATGGCCTTACGGCGTTCGCCGAAGCCCGGTGCCTTGACCGCACAGACATTTAAAGTGCCGCGAAGCTTATTGACGACGATCGCCGTGAGCGCTTCGCCCTCGACGTCTTCGGCAATAATTAAGAGGGGCCTGCCCGATTGAGAAATCTTCTCAAGCAGCGGAATGAAGTCCCGCAGGTTCGAGACTTTCTTCTCGTGGATCAGGATATAGCAGTCTTCCAAGACCGACGACATGGTGTCGGCATCGGTCACGAAGTAGGGCGACAGATAGCCCTTGTCGAACTGCATCCCCTCGGCAAGTTCGAGCGTGGTGCTGCTCGTCTTGCCTTCTTCGACGGTGATGACCCCGTCGCGGCCGACCTTCTCCATCGCGTCGGCGAGCATGGCGCCGATCTCGTCATCGTTGTTAGCCGAGATCGCACCGACCTGGGCGATCTGCGACTTGTCCTTCACAGGGACCGACATTTCTTCGAGCTTGGCGATCGCCGCGTCAACGGCTTTGTCGATGCCGCGGCGGACGATCGTCGGGTTGGCTCCCATCGTGATGCCGCGGAGACCTTCTTCGAAGATCGCCCGGGCGAGAACGGTCGCCGTCGTGGTGCCGTCACCGGCGGTGTCGCTGGTCTTGGTGGCGACCTCGTTGACGAGCTTTGCCCCCATGTGCTCGTAAGGGTCTTCGAGTTCGACTTCCTTACTAACCGTGACACCGTCTTTCGTGACGGTGGGGTTGCCGAAGGACTTGTCGATGATCACGTTGCGACCGGTCGGCCCCATCGTGACCGCGACCGCATCGGCCAGGGTGCGAATGCCCTTTTGCAATTTAATGCGGGCACGGTCATCAAATAGTAACTGCTTGGCCATCGAAAAAATGCTCCAAGATGAATGCTGATAGAGGCTGAGTTGAGAGTCGATCGTCGATAGTTAAGAGATGTGGAGGAGCCATTCGACTCTCGACCCTCGACTATCGACCGCGGCGCCAGCCGCTACGCGACGACCTTGGCGAGGATGTCTGATTCGCGAAGAATCTTGACTTCGGTGCCTTCGACTTCGATTTCGGTTCCGCCGTACTTGCCGAACAGAACTTCGTCGCCGACCGTCACGCCGATGTCAGAACGCTCGCCGGAATCGAGCAATTTGCCCGGACCAACAGCGACGACCTTGCCACGTTGCGGCTTTTCTTTGGCCGAATCGGGCAGCACGATGCCTCCGGCGGTCACGTCTTCGGCTTCGAGCGGTTCGACAACGACACGATCATCAAGCGGATTCAGTTTCATCAGTGAGCACTCCGTAGTTGATTGTTTATTAAGGTCCGATCCAGATCGATCGGAGTTCGTTGGAAATCATCCCTCGCTTGCGCGTCGGGCTGCCTTAAGCGTCTACATCATTCCGGGCATGCCGCCCATTCCACCCATGCCGCCCATACCCGGCATGCCGCCGCCCATGCCACCCATTCCGCCCATGTCGTGGTCATGGTCGTGGCCGCCTTCTTCCTCATCCGACGGAGCTTCGACGATGATCGAATCGGTCGTCATGAGGAGCGATGCCACAGAGAGGGCATTCTGCAGCGTGGTGCGAACGACTTTCGTCGGGTCGACAACGCCGGCTTCGACGAGATCGCAGTAGTTGTCGTTCAGGGCGTCATAGCCGTAGCTGTCTTCACCATTCTTGCGAACGCGATTGGCAACGACCGAGCCGTCCTGCCCGGCGTTCTGGGCGATCGTCCGCAGCGGCATTTCAAGCACGCCTTTGATCAGTCCGATGCCCAGGGCTTCGTCGCCTTTGAGCTTCAACTTGTCGAGCGCCTTGCTGCAGCGGAGCAAGGCCACGCCACCGCCGGGGACAATGCCTTCTTCCAACGCAGCTTTTGTCGCGTTGTAAGCATCCTCAATGAGATCCTTACGCTCTTTCATTTCCGTTTCTGTCGCGGCTCCGACGTTGATCTGAGCCACGCCGCCGGCGAGTTTCGCGAGACGCTCTTCGAGCTTTTCGCGATCGTAATCGCTGTCGGTTTCTTCGATCTCACGGCGAATCTGGTTGGCACGACCGTCGATGTCGCCTTTCGAACCGCCGCCGGAGATAATGCGGGTCTTGCCCGAATCAATCCGGACCTTCTTGGCGGTACCGAGTTCGGCCATCGTGACGCCGTCGAGCTTGATGCCGAGGTCTTTGAAGATCGCCTTGCCGCCGGTGAGGATCGCGATGTCTTCCATCATGGCCTTGCGGCGATCGCCGTAACCGGGAGCCTTCACAGCGACGATTTTAAGGATGCCGCGGAGCTTGTTCACGACGAGTGTTGCAAGGGCTTCGCCTTCGACATCTTCGGCGATGATCAGCAGCGGCGCTCCCGACTTCGAGATTTCTTCGAGCAACGGAACGAGGTTCTTCGCGTTCGAAATCTTCTCTTCGAAGATCAGGATTTTGCAGTTATCGAGTTCGACCCGCTGGTCGTCTTCGTTGGTAACGAAGTGGGGTGAGAGGAATCCGCGATCGAATTCCATTCCCTCGACGATATCGACGGAGGTCTCGGTGCCACGGCCTTCTTCGACCGTGACGACGCCATCCTTACCGACTTTGATGAAGGCGTCGGCCAGCGTTTTGCCGATCGTCTTGTCGTTGTTACCGGCAATCGTGGCAACGGTTTCGATCGCTTTGCGGTCTTTGGCGTCGACCGGCTTGGCCATCTTCTTCAGCTCTTCGATCACCGCGTCGACCGCTTTGAAGGCCCCGCGGGAAAGCTGCGTGGCGTCGGCCCCGGCGGCGAGATACCGCTGCGATTCCCGGAACAACGCTTCGGCGAGCACGGTTGCCGTCGTGGTGCCGTCTCCGGCGACATCGTTCGTCTTGGAGGCGACTTCCTTCACGAGCTGGACACCCATGTTTTCGAAGGGGTCTTCCAGTTCGATGTCCTCGGCGACGGTCACGCCGTCCTTGGTCACCTTGGGAGCACCCCAGCCTTTGTCGAGCACCGCGTTGCGACCGCGGGGGCCGAGCGTGCTCTTCACGGCACGGGCCAGTTTCGTCACACCAGCGAGCAGGCTCTTGCGAGCGTCTTCATCAAATTCGAGCAGCTTTGCCACGTCCGAACCTCTTGTCGTTTCAATCGAGTACGACTCTCGCGAGCATCCTTCGAGGAAGCCCGCGTGTCCCATTCAAAGTCAAAATCAGCGGGCCGAGTCCAATTTCGAACCATGTTGTCCGGCTGGACCCTGCCCGGCTGTCACTGATGCAACACGCGCGCCAGACAAAGTGCGAAGTTCATAACCATTGAGCAGGCAAGGCTTTTTACGATTGACCCGCTTTCGCCCGCGCCGCCCTCCTGCCAAGCTGGCAGCAATCGGCGGGCGGATCGGCGACGACTGTCAGATCGACTGTCAATTCCGCCGGTGAACCCCGCCAATCGGGGCGTGTCATGCAAGTGCAGTGGTCACACGCCGGATTTGGGAAGCCGACCATCGCGGTTGACCGAACCTGTGGAATCATTAGACTCTGCGATTCGTCCGGTTCGAGCCGCGAGGCCTGAACCGGTTCCGCGACCGGCTTCAACCCGGCATCGCGACCACAGCGGGGTGTAGCTCAGCCTGGTAGAGCGCTACGTTCGGGACGTAGAGGCCGCATGTTCAAATCATGTCACCCCGATTGAGGCTTTGCCTCGTGAAGTAGGAGAGGGCAGCGCGGGTAAAATAGAGAGGCGATGAGCGGTTAACGCCCGATCCTTTCTTGCCCCGATTTTTGCGGCCTACTTTCGCTGCTCTTCTCGCGTTGTGAGCTGATTCGTGGCTTACGTTTTTGAGAGGCCTTATCGCGATTGGGCAGAAATGCTGACCCGAGTTGGCGACACGCTGATTGGAATAGCACGGGACTCGAGGGCTCTTGCATTGCTTATCTGTCGCTTAACAGATTCCTAGTGTCCGATCTCCTAAGAGCGGTTTCAAATCGCCCAGCATACAAGCCCGAGGCGCAAGCCGTCGGGGCAAATTGCTGGTTGATCAACCATCGGCTTGCGCCTCTGGCTGGTATTGAAATACCTTCTAGTAAGACGGCCCTACGGGCTCGGTCGTACTCGCTCTGAATCGAAGGGCCGTGAACATTGAGGGCCGAGACGGTGTCTGGCAATTCGGTCGCGACGGCCGCGATCCAAATTAAAAGCGCTTGGCGATCGGCTGACGATTCAGACATGTCCGAAGTCATCAACTTCTACAGCACGACCGACGAGTACGGGGAGTTTTCGAACTTCGCAGCGTTCCCGATTCGGCTTGATGGAAAACGCTGGCCGACCAGCGAGCACTATTTTCAGGCCGCCAAATTTGCTGATTCGGCATATCAGGAAGAAATACGTCTTGCCCATTCGCCGATGAAAGCAGCACGGCTCGGACGCAGCCGTAAGAAACCGCTTCGTAAAGACTGGGAGTCTATTAAGATTGAGGTCATGAGGGCCGCGGTCATTGCCAAGTTCGCGCAATATGACGAATTGCGAATTAAGCTTCTCGGCACCGGCGATGCAAAGCTTGTTGAGCACACGTCGAACGACGCATTCTGGGGCGATGGCGGTGACGGCTCCGGGCGAAATTGGCTGGGCCTCATCCTGATGGAAGTGCGCGAGGAACTACGTGCGGCGCGTTGCTGACTTTGTGAAGCAGTAACGATTGCTATCCGATTCAGTTAAACCCGGTCCAGGCAGGTGAACGCCATTTTCTCGGGCGCGACTCAGCTTGCGGCAATCGCGCAATCAGCGGAGGATTGCTGGTTTGTCGACAGGTCTCAAAATATTGGTGTCTGAGCGTCAACGCTGCATTAGCGTCGGAGGCACCCCTGTTGGGTCCGCCGGCCCACTCGCTCGTGCCCGACTACTCGAGCCTTTTCCCGAGGGTGAACCATGCCTTTCGAACTTTTCACTATTCTGACGAATTTGCTCTATAACTTTGGTTTAATAGCGTTGCCGCCGATCGCGATCTCGACTGTCGGGTTTTATATCAGCTTACGATTTCGCTATGCGGTCCCTGCGTCGGCACGAATCGCGGTGATTGGATTCGCGCTGTCGTGGTTTGGACAAGTTGCCTGGACGGCTATTACCTATGTGCCGGGGATGCGAACGGTCCTGTTCGGCGAATTAGGCGGGGGCGACTTCGCAAACCAAAAGTATTTCATCACCTTCCTGCTTCTTCAGTTTTGTGAGTGGGTCGGATTTGGATTGGTCGTCTTTGCACTCCGAAAGGCTTGGCTGGAAATCGCTCGTGCAAATTCTACGGAACCGAATTTGTCGCTCACTGACTAATACAAACCAGATTGGCCGGTTGCTTGATCTCGGGCCGGGTCACAAAGCGACGAGGAGCAATGATAGGCGATTGAGCGAAAAGCCGCCGTTTGATCGACGAACCGCAATCGAATGTAATCTAGCTCATCCACACCGCTCGCACGTGCGGCACCCGGCCCGGGTGGGCTGGGCTGTCCGTCGATTGCTATTCTTCCGGGATGCAAATCTCCTCCCTCACCATCATCTCCGGCGGGCAGACCGGGGTCGATCGGGCGGCACTTGATGTCGCCCTCGAGTTGCGGCTTGCCTGTCGGGGTTGGTGTCCGCGCGGGCGACGGGCGGAGGATGGTGTCCTCGGTGAGCGGTATCCGCTGACGGAGACTGAATCGCCCGACTATGCGGTGCGGACGAAGCTCAACGTGCGGGACTCTGACGGGACGCTGATTCTGTTTCGCGGGGTTGTCTCGGGCGGTACCTTTCTGACGGCGAAGTTCGCGATGGAACGGCACAAGCCGGTGCGGCTCGTCGATCTTTCGGCCCCGCCGCCGGCCGGTCAGGTTGCCGGGTGGGTAAAAGCTAATAGAATCGCGGCTCTGAATATCGCCGGTCCCCGCGAGAGCACGCACCCGGGTATTGCGGCGGAGGCGGCGACGTATCTGCGATTGCTGTTCGGAATGCTCGGCGACGAGTAGACGGAGTGATCCCTGGCGGTCGCGGCTAAACGGGAATAATTCAAACACATTTCGTCGAGTTTATACGGAAATCATGGGTCAGAATTACATTTTCACAATCGAAAGCCTCACGAAGATTCACGATGAGACGGAAGTGCTCAGCGACGTGTGGCTGGCGTTCTATCCCGGTGCGAAGATCGGCGTCCTCGGCAAGAACGGGACCGGCAAGAGTACGCTGCTGAGAATTATGTCCGGTGATGACAAGGACTTCATGGGGAAGGCCGAACCGGCCAAAGGCGTGAAGATCGGCTTCTTCCATCAGGAGCCGAAGCTGAATCCCGACCAGACTGTCGAGGAGTCGATCGCCGAGGGGGTCGCCGAAGCCAATGCGATTCTGGAGCGATTCAACGAAATCAACATGAAGCTCGGCGAGGAGATGTCGCCCGAAGAGATGGAGGCGTTGCTCGAGGAACAGGCCGTTGTGCAGGACAAAATTGATACGGCGAATCTGTGGGAAATCGACCGCACCGTCGATATCGCCAAAGATGCGCTTCGCGTGCCGCCGGACGATGCGGTCATCGGCAATCTTTCCGGCGGTGAGAAGCGTCGCGTCGCGTTGTGTCGGTTGCTGCTCGAAAGCCCAGACATCCTGCTGCTGGACGAACCGACCAACCACCTCGACGCCGAGTCGGTCCTGTGGCTGGAGAAGTACCTCGAGAACTTCGCCGGGACCGTCGTCGCGGTAACGCATGATCGGTACTTCCTCGACAACGTCGCGCAGTGGATTCTCGAACTCGACAAGGGCAAGGCGTTTCCGTTCGAGGGGAACTACTCCGGCTGGCTCAAGCAGAAGGCGGCCCGGATCAAGGTCGAGGAGAAGCGGCAGTCGAAGCGCGATCGGATGCTGAAACAGGAGCTCGACTGGATCAATACCTCGCCGAAAGCCCGCGGAACCAAGAACCGGGCCCGAATCCAGCGCTACGAAGAAATGCGGAACGAGCAGTTCGACACGCGGGACGATGATACCGTCATCCAAATCGCCCCCGGGCCGGAGCTCGGCACGCTCGTCGTCGATTGCGAACATGTCACGAAGGCGTTCGGCGATAAGCTGCTCTATGAAGACCTCACATTCCGGCTGCCCCGCGGGGGCATCATCGGTGTGATCGGTCCGAACGGGGCGGGTAAGACGACCCTGTTCAAGATGATCATGGGGTTGGAGGAACCCGACTCCGGGACGCTGCGCGTCGGCGATACCGTGAAGCTCGCCTACGTCGATCAGTCACGCGACACGCTTGATCCGGACAAGACTGTCTACGAAGAGATCAGCGGCGGAACGGACTTCATCGAACTGGGCGGCCACAAGCTCCACACGCGGGCCTATTGCAACCGGTTCAACTTCAAAGGAACCGACCAGCAGGTCAAAGTCGGTGTGCTCTCGGGCGGGGAACGCAACCGGGTTCACTTGGCGAAGGTGCTTCGCTCCGGCGGCAACTTGATTCTGCTCGATGAACCGACGAATGACCTCGACGTCGACACGCTACGGTCGCTCGAAGAGGGCCTCAGCAACTTCGCCGGCTGCGTGATGGTTTCGAGTCACGATCGATACTTCCTCGATCGCGTCGCGACGCACATCCTCGCCTTCGAGGGTGACAGCCAGGTCTACTGGCACGAAGGGAACTTCGATTCCTACGAGGCGAATAAACACGAACGGCTGGGAGCCGAGGCCGACCAGCCGCACCGCATCCGCTTCAAAAACTTCAGCAGAAGCTGACCATGAATTGAACTGCGGTTAAGGGGTCAGGCGACGGACCGATCATCTTCGTGGGGAAGCCGCAGCAGCCGCGGTTTATCAGGCTCGTCGGGATTTTCCTGCCGGTTCGTGGGTTCCTCTTCGGACAGCGAATGGGTCAAGCCGACGACATCCCCCGACGCGACGGACTCGTCTCCGCCTGCCTGTTGGGGCAGGGTCAGGCCGGGTGGCAGCCAAAGCTGCTCGGCTGCGGGTGGCTCCGGAAGCCGAGCCGGATCGTCGCCCGTTTCAACCTGCGATATTAAATCGCGGATGACTTTCTCGGCGTGTGATTTCTCGTTGAGCCAGTGTTGCTGAGCCGACGACCATTGGTCCGCGATAGTCCGCGCTTCGTCGGTCTGACGTCGAAGCTCCGCGTCCCGCCGCACCAGTGCCTCTTCGCGATCACGATACCAGTGCGCCAGCACCCGTCGCTGCTCTTCGTGCTGAGTCACCAATGACTCGATCGCATCGCGCTCGGCGGAAACGCGTTCGCGCTCGGCGGCCAGACTTTGCTCCTGTTGGGCGATGTAGTTGCCGACCTCTTTGCGAGCGGCAGCAATTCGCCGCTGCGATTCGTCGGGACCGGCGGCCCTGTTGAATTTGACCCACGCTTCTTCAGCGGCGACCCGCAGTTCGAGATTCTCGCGGTGCGTGCGGTCGAGTTCTTCTTTCAGTCGGTCGAGTCGAGATCGTCGCGCCGCGAGTTCCTCCTCGTGGGCACTGATCACATCGCGCCGCTTAAGCATCTCCGCCTGATCGCTCTCGCGCCGATGTTTCCAAGCGGTATCTTCCGCTGCGGCGCGCTCGTCGAACGCCTCGCGGTCGGCCGATACGACGCGACGCATCTCGGCCAACACCTGTTTTTCACGCTCCAGCGAGCGTTCCCGTTCGTCAAGTCGGTCTCGCATGCGTTGGAGCTGCGCGTATCGCAACCGATGCTGCTCGGCGGCTTCGGTGACGTATGTCTGGCCCGCCTGCAATCGACGGCTCAGTTCGTCTCGGGCCAGCTCCAGTTCTGTGCGAGTCTTCTCGAGGTGTTGTTCGCGGAAATGAAACCGGTTTTCCATGACCTCGCGCTCTTCGGTCAACGCGGTCTGTCGGGCTTCCATTTCGCGTTCGAATGCGGCTCGCCGGTCGGCCAGTTCCTCGTCCTGCTCCGAGCGAGCGGCATCGAGTTCGGCCTGGGCACGTTGCCGCTGTTCCGCGATCTCCGCTTCGGCTTTCGCCCGGCATTCGCCGACCTGCCGCTCGGTTTCATCAACGAACGTGTCGACTTCGGCGAGGCGTTGTTCGAGCTTCGAGGTCTCGGTCGCGTGTTCTTCGTGCCAGCGTTCACGCTCTTCGGCAATTTGCTCCCGTGACGATTGCCGCTCCGACTCGAGACGTTCCAGCTCGGCGGACCGGTATTGCTCGAATTCTTCGCGGTCCTTCTGAATCTGCTCGGCTTCTTCCGCATACTTCAGTTTGACGGTCTCCTCGAAGCGATCGCGGTCCTCCTGCCACTGATTCCGATCAGCCTGCAACTCGGCCTCGGCTTGATCGCGGAGCTGCTGCAGTTCCACGTCAAGTTCAGCGCGGGCCTCGCGGGCCTGATGGGCGGCGGTGGCTTTGAGACGCTCCACCTCCTGAACGGACTGCTGCAGGGCCCGATCCTGCAATTCACGCTCATGTTCCAACTCGCCACGCTCGGCAGCGCAGCGGGCTTCGAATCGCTCTCGTTCCTCGACAAGTGACTTTCGATCGGCATCCAATTCTTCGATCAGCTTCGAAGTCAATTGCCGTCGCAGTTCGGCCCGCTCGGAGTCCCAGCCCTGCCTGAGTTCGGCGAGGGCCTTCTCGCGAAACGAATCCTGCTCCGCAATTTTCCGATCGAGTTCGTCCTTTCGAGCACGCAGCTCTTCGCGTTCGGCCGCTGTTTCAGCTTTCAGTTCCGCTTCGAGCCGCTTCTTCTGTTCTTCGAGACTTTCGGTGGCGTGCTGCTCGGCATCCTGAGCGGCGGCGTCCCGTTCTTCGTCGAGCCGGCGTCGCTCCTCTTCGAGGGCGCGCTGCTGCTGTTCGACCTGCGTCAGAAACTCATCGCATCGCGCGAACTTCTCATCGAGTTCGTCGGAGCGGCGTTTCAGGTCGAGTTCGGCCGACTTCATCCGTGCTTCGTGCCGACCGCGTTCGTCGATCGTGCTTTGGTACTCAAGTCGGAATCGCCGCTGCTCCTGCTCCAGCAGAGAGAGTTGCTCAATAACGGCTTGTTCGCGGCGACGCAGCTCGGCGTCGGAAATCGGGCGACCGGAGGCCGACGGCGATGATCCGATCGGCTCGGGCTCTTCCAGATCAAACCGGAAATGCGCCGCGTGACTGTGATCAAGGTCGCGCGAATAATCGGGCGCGTTACCGCTGGAGCGAGCCATGAAAGGGATTCCGTTCCCTGAAAGTCAACGAAGCCGACAGTCGCAGTCGCGAGCGACCTTGACCAGCCGGCACTCAATCTTCTCGATCAGCATCCTGCCGATCCGGCAACCGGCCGCGAGAGACATCACCGTTTCTCCGCGGCCGTTCGTGCTTCAATATTTCCAAAGGCTTCAATCAGCTGAGGTGGTTGTCGATCATGGTCGACAGCTTCTCTTTCGGCGCAACACCGATTGACGTCTCAACGACCTCGCCACCCTTGAACAGCATCACCGTCGGAATCGAGCTGATGTTGTGCTTCGACGCGACAGCGGGATTTTCGTCGGTGTTGACCTTGCCGACGCGGACGCGCCCCGAGTACTCGTCGGCGATCTGCTCGACGGTCGGGGCGAGCATTCGGCAAGGACCGCACCAGGGGGCCCAGAAGTCGACGAGGACCGGCTCACCAGCCGAGAGGACATCGGACTCGAAGTTCGAGTCAGTAAACTCCATTACATTTTCCGCCATGTTTCACCCTTCCGGTCCGCGGGGAATCCGCGGACAATCCGATCGGTTAGCAGTCAGGTCACGTACGTCGAACTCCCGACAGACGGTCGCTATCCGGCAATCGCGCGGATTATAAAGATCGTATCAGCCGTGTCAACGTGCTATCGCAGAGCAGATTTGTTGTAAGCCAAAGCAAAACATTGACATCCGTCAGAGCCGTGAGCCGTGTCGGCAAGCCTCGACAGTCGAGCGAATGGCCCGAGATCGTCCCCCAAAAATCACCGAAATCATGCCCATGTCTACCTTTCCAAGTTTCCGAGGTCGCGTTGCTCGATCGACGTTCGGGCAAGCGAAGGTTCTCGTCCGGCTCTCCCCTTGGCGAATTCATCAGATGCGATGGATGTGTCCGAGCTTGATTGTGTTGGCGGTCTGCCAGTTCGTCCCGCTCACAACGGCGGTCGGACAGGAAAACACCGCAGAAGAAACGGCGGATGACTCGTGGGCCGCTGTGGAAGACCGCACACCGCTGTTCCGGACCGAAGAGGAGCAGGGACGGGCCGAACTGTTTGCGGAGTTGGAAGATCAATCTGCGGAAGTACTTCGGGAGGCGGCCGAGGAATTTCGCGAGCGACGGCTCGACGTCTTCTCGGGTTCGCCCGCCGATTTCTCTCCCTATGCCGACATGCTCCGATATCCCAAGACCTATCGCGGTCGGCCGATTCATGTGCGGGGTCGCGTCGAACGCGACTCCCCGGGAGAGGGTGCGATTGTTCTGACCGTGAGCGGAGCGTCCGGGCGTCAGGCGATCGTTCTGCTTCCGGAGAATGCTGCTCCTCCCGAACCGGGCCAGATGCTCAAGTTGACGGGCCTGTTCTTCAAACTGGTCAGTTCCGAAGCGGACGAGCCCTCGCGACCCGGCATCATCGCCAGTGAGTTTGAACCGCTCGCAGTCCCGCCGCCGTCACAAGTCGGTGTCGAACCCGGCCTGTGGGCGAACGTCCGGCATCGCACGCTCGGAATCGCACCGGCCGAACGTGATTTGTATTACCTGCTCGTCGAGCGGGCCGGGCAAGCGGACGCCGAAAATTTTCAGGACGCCGCGAGAATGTACCTTCAACAACGGCGCGCGGCCGATCCCCGCTACAAGGGCACCACCGAAGCGGAAGCTCCATTTCGTCGCTTTGTCGACATCTTTAGTAACCCCGAAGCCTATGAAGGCCGGGCCGTCGAATTGATCGGCCACGTTCGCAAAGCGATCAGCTATCCGGCTGATACGAACGAATTCGGCATCGAAACGCTCTATGAGCTTTGGATGTACACCGACGATTCCCAGCAGAATCCGGCTGTCATCGTGACATCGGACCTGCCGGAAGGGTTTCCGATGGGAGACGACCTGCAGCGGCCGGTCCGCATTGTGGGCTACTTTTTCAAGCTTTACGGTTACCAGGCCCGTGACACCGCGAGAATCGCCCCCCTCATTATTGCCGGGCCGGTCGTTCCGCTCGCGGAGCCGGCAGACGATGCACCGACATTCTGGCTTTCCGCGGGACTCATCTTCATTGTGACCGTCGCCGTCGTGTCGGTATTTCTGGCCCAGCGTTCTGATCGCCAGGCACGGGCGAAACTCAGACAGACGCGGCAGACGGACGACTCTCCCCAACTGGACCTGCCGGAATCGGAATGAGCCAACCGAATTGGGAAGAAGCGATCCGACCGCTTGCCGAGCCACTGTCACGGCCGATCCGCCTTGCCGCGTTAATTTCAGGCGGCGGAACGACCGTCGTGAATCTGCACGACCTGATCGTCGCCGGCGAACTTGACGCCGAACTCGTCAACGTCATTGCGAGCCGGCCCGATTGCGCGGGCATCGATCGGATGAGATCACGAGAGGTCCCGGTCGAGGTCATCCGTCGCAAGGGCTTTGAAAGCACCGCCGATTTCAGCGAAGCGACCTTCGAGGCCATCGATCGTGCTGAAGCCGACCTCGTGCTGCTGGCTGGTTTTCTCGCCTTCATCGAGATCCCCGAACGCTACGCCTACCGGGTGCTCAACATTCATCCGTCGCTGATCCCGGCCTTCTGCGGGAAAGGCTATCACGGCGAGCACGTGCATCGCGCCGCGATCGAACGGGGTGTGAAGGTCAGCGGTTGTACGGTCCACTTCGCCGATAACGAATACGACCACGGGCCGATCATCCTTCAACGCACGGTCCCAGTACTGCCCCAGGATACCGCCGACTCGCTGGCTGCCCGGGTCTTTGCCGCCGAGTGCGAGGCCTATCCCGAAGCCGTGCGGCTGTTCGCCTCGGGCCGGCTGGAGATTGCCGGCAACCGTGTCCGCGTGCGACCGGTCTGAGCAGCACGACGCCCCCAGAGCCGCGTGTGACGCCGGTCGTGCCGACTGTATCGGCGATGGACGCGCGGCCTCTTCAAATTTGCATGTTGCCGAAATGCAACGGCTTGCGCGGCGGTTGTGCAATCTAAGTTTGCGCAGACACCGTGTTCCACCCATAACCAATCAACACATTTTGATTAATTTTGCGCAAACATGATGCGATATGATTGCTTTTGATTGATTTTGGTGGAAAGATAGGAAGGTAACAGTGTCCCTGCCGGTCGGAGTCGGTGATGATTGTCGATGAGCGAAGAGCGAAAATCCTCAAGGAAATCGAGGATTCCGGCTTTATTTCGCTGCAGGTGCTGACCGATCGGGTTGGAGCCAGTGAATCGACGGTACGACGGGATTTGGAACATCTTGACAGAATTGGACAGGTTCGCAGAACTCGCGGCGGCGCGGCGGTCATCGACGACACCGAACAGCCATTCGAAGACCTGCGGACCGAATCGATGGAAGAAAAACGGAAGATCGCAGCGGCGGTCGTGCGGTTGTTTGAACCGGGCGACGCCATCCTGCTGGACGCCGGAACGACCGCAATCGAGGTCGCCCGACGTCTAGAATCAATGCACCTTCAAATTGTGACCAACTCACTGCCCATCGCGAACATCCTCGCCCACCGGCCGGAAATCGAACTGATGATGATCGGCGGAATTATTGATCGCTCAAGCGGTGTCGCCCTTGGCCCCATGGCCTTGGCGGCACTCTCAGGCGTTCGCGTCCGCCGCCTCGTGATGGGCGTCGGCGGCGTCACCGAGCAGGGGCTGTTCAATAAGAACACGCTGCTTGTCGACATGGAGCGGCGAATGATCGACACCGCTGACGAGGTCATCGTCGCCGCTCACAGCGCAAAGTTCGGACGCTCGGCGATCAGCCCGCTGTGCAGTTTCGACGCGGTCGATCGCATTGTGACCGACGACGCGCTGCCTGATCGCTGGCGCGATGTCATTAAGAGCAAGCAAGTCGCACTGACCGTCGCCACATAATTAAGACCGTATTCAGCACACGCAACCACCCGAAGCTTTCCCGATGAATCAACTCGCCGCACTGAATCGCCCGGATGTCGAACGCGTCGTCCGCGATATTCTCGCGAAGAAACTCAACGGCGCCACACCAGCGGCCGCCGCTCCCGGAGCAGCGAATCCGCTCGTCGTGAACATCTCCGCCCGGCACTGTCACCTGACGACTGAGCACGTGCAAATTCTCTTCGGCAAAGACGACCTGACGCCCCAAAAAGACCTTTATCAAGACGGCTACTACGCGGCGGAAGAGACCGTCATGGTCGTTGGGCCGCGCAAGCGGATGATTCCCAACGTCCGTGTCCTCGGCCCCTGCCGTGGCGACTCTCAGGTCGAACTTGCCTTCACCGACTCCATCTCCCTCGGCATTGATATCCCGGTCCGAATCAGCGGCGATGTCGAAGGCAGCGCTCCCTGCATTTTGGTCGGGCCGAAGGGAGTCGTTGAGTTAAAGCAGGGTGTCATTCGGGCCATGCGTCACGTGCACATGGGGCCCGCCGACCTCGCACACTACGGCGTTCAAAACGGCGACAAGATGCACCTGCGTGTCGAATCCCCTGGCTGCACGACCGTCCTCGAAGACATGGTCGTTCGCGCCGGCGAGAAAATTAAACTGGAAGTGCATCTTGATACCGACGAAGGCAACGCGATTGATCTTGTCAACGCCACGCGCGTCGAATTGATTCAACCGGCCCCGTGCCAATGCAGTCATTAAAGCGACCGGCTGTCAGCGATTTGCTGGCAGCACCAAGAGACCACTATTTCTGGCTGATCGCTGTCTACTTAATACGGGCAGCTCTTTAAAAAACTCGAACCTCGGGGAACTACTGAAATGGCAAAGTCGATGGAAGCACTGGGAATGGTCGAGACGAAAGGTCTCGTCTGTCTGATCGAAGCGGCTGATGCAATGCTCAAAGCCGCGAACGTGGAAATGGTGGGCTGGGAAAAGGTCGGCAGCGGCCTGGTCACGGCTTTTGTCGTCGGTGACGTCGCCGCTGTAAAGGCAGCCGTCGATGCCGGCGCGACCGCCGCCAGCAAAATTGGCGAAGTCGTCAGCGTGCAGGTCATTCCTCGCCCGCACGAAGAACTCGCCTCCGTCCTTCCGCAGCGTGCGTCCTCCGGCGGGCAGGCTTAGTCGGCTCGGTCGTCTGATTTGACTCATTCAATCTCTATAAAGACTTAATCCAATGAACGAAGCGATCGGATTGATCGAAACCAAAGGCCTGACCGCTCAAATCGAAGCGGCCGATGCCATGCTCAAGGCCGCCAACGTCACGCTCGTCAAGCAGGTCCAAATCGGCGGCGCCTATGTGACGACCGTCGTCCAAGGCGATGTCGGTAGCGTCCGCGCAGCCGTCGACGCCGGAGCCGAGCGGGCCAGTGCCGTTGGCGAACTCGTCAGCGCGCATCTGATTCCGCGACCGACCGACGGCCTGATGGCAAATTTCATCTAAGCCCACCGGCAGCACCCGGTGGGCCGGCACAATCTGAGCCAGCATCTCAGCGCGCCGCTCCCCCGCTGCCGCAGGCACAAACAGGCGGAGGCCTGATGAAGGTTTTGGTCGCAAATCTTGGATCGACGAGCTTTAAGTATCGTCTGTTCGATCTGCCGGAAGGGCGTCAGCTCGCCCGCGGCGGTATCGATCGGATCGGTCAGGAGTCGAGCCATTGTTTCGTCGAAATCGGCGATCAAGAACATGAGGTCGATCAGGCGATTGCCGATCATGCCGCTGCCGTCCAGCTATGCCTGGATCAATTGACTGACGACAATTACGGGTGTCTGAAATCGGTCGATGAAGTCTCGGCAATCGGTTTTAAAGCCGTCCACGCCGCGCACTTAAGCGGCGTGCGAATTGTTGATGACGAACTGCTAAGCGTAATGCAGGAACTATTCGACATCGCACCGGCCCATAATCCGCCTTACGTGAAAGCGATGCGACAACTGCGTGAAGCGTTCCCGCAGATTCCGCTCGTCGCGGCCTTGGAAACAGCATTTCATGAAACGATCCCGCCGGAGAATCGCAGCTACGCGATCCCTCGTAATTGGGAGCGTGAACACGGAATTAAGAAGTGGGGTTTCCACGGCGCGAGTCACCGTTATATCGCAGGGCGTGTCGCCGAACTGACAGGGCGAGACGACCTGAAGGTTGTGTCGTGCCACCTCGGCGGAAGCAGTTCACTCTGCGCCATCGACGCAGGGCAATCGAAGGCGGCTTCAATGGGCATGACGCCGCAAACGGGGCTTCCGCAAAATAACCGCGTCGGCGACTTCGATCCCTTCGCGCTGCCGTACTTGATCCGCCGCACCGGCAAGTCACTTGAAGATATCCTCAAAGACCTGTCGTCAAAAGGCGGTCTTTACGGACTCAGCAACGGTTTAAGCACTGACCTACGCGACCTTGAAGAGGCAGCGGCTAAAGGACACGAATCAGCCGGCCTCGCGATTAAGACCTACGTCGCGGAAATCCGACGCTACCTCGGCGGCTACTTCGCTCTGCTGGGCGGCTGCGATGCCGTCGTCTTCACAGGCGGCATTGGCGAGAACAGCAAGCTCGTTCGCGCCGGCGTCTGCAACCAGATGGATTGGGCCGGCTTAAAAATCGACAAGCAGAAAAACCGCACCGCCACAGGCGAAGCGGTCATCTCAAGCGACGACAGCACGGTTCAAGTCTGGACGATCCCAACTAACGAAGAAATCATCGTCGCGAGACAGACGGCTGATGCTGTTAGTCGAGTGTCGAGTGTCGAGAGTCCAGGGCAGTAGGGAAATAGTGTGTTCCGATTCGAGAAATTGTCAGTTTGGCAGAAAGCAGTTGCTTACGCCGACGAAGTGTACGCGGCGACGCGTTCCTTTCCGCCTGACGAGCGATTCGGCCTGACAAGTCAAACTCGTCGATCTGCGATTTCCGTTTCGGCGAATATTGCTGAAGGCAGCGGACGAACAACTGACCAGGACTTCTCAAGATTTGTTCAAATTGCATATGGCTCACTCATGGAATCGATTTCTCATTTGACAATCGCGTCTCGCCAACAATTTCTCAGCCAGAACAAATATGATTCTCTTTATCGGCAAGCCGAAGAGCTTGCAAAGATGCTGAGCGGACTTAAGGGCAGCCTGACTACCAAAGGTGACGGCTGACGCCGCACTCGACTCTCGACTCTCGACTCTAGACTAAATCATGTTTCTAGCACGCGTTACCGGCAGCGTCGTTTCGACTCACAAAGTCGACGTTATGAAAGGCCAGAAATTACTGGTCGTGGAGCCGCTACGCGTGAATGAAACCGACGCGAGCGACCTGCAGCCGACGGGGCGGACGTTTCTGGCCGTCGATACGGTCGGGGCGGGCGAAGGCGAGGTTGTGTTTCTCGTTCAAGGATCGAGCGCACGTTATACGCCGGAAACGAAGACATTACCTGTTGACGCGGCTGTCGTCGGCATTGTCGATCGCGTTAGCGTGCATGGGAAAACGGTCTTTACAAAGGACGGTCCTGACAGCGACGGCCAGGAGGGCGAGGGATGATTGAAGATCATCTGAGTGATGACGAAAGCAGGCAGTGGTTCGGCGGCGTCGTCGCGACAATGCAGATCATTGCGGGCGGATTGATGGCCGGCGTGATCAGTTTCGCCGCCATCGCCTTCGTCGTCGCGGGCGGCGAAAAGGCCAACGACGATGCACAGGCAGCGGAAGACGGGGTGCCGGTGCTGACGATTGTCGGAGCAGGCTTCGCGATCCTGCTGGCCATTTCGGCTGCGGTCGTGACCGCGCAAATTAAGAAACCGGTGACGACGGAAAGCAGTCAGACACCACCGCAGACTGTGCCTGAGAACATCGTGCAGGCACTGTTTCTATACCAGTCGAGGATGATTATCTGGTTCGCGATGCTCGAAGGCGGAGCCTTCTTTAATCTTATCGCCTATATCGTTGAGGGACAGTGGGTCTCTTATGTGGTGGTCGCAGTGCTGTTAATGACGATGGCCGCCACATTTCCGTCTCGCGCTGCCGTCGCTACTTGGGTCCGACAACGCCTCGAACTCGAGGCGACGAACGACGATGGATTTCCTTCCTTCAATTAATATCGCGCTAATTATATGAATGCCAACGAACAAGCCATCCGCACCGTCGTTCAAGAAGTCCTGTCGAAGCTCGGCAAGATTCCCGCGAACGGTCACGTCAACGGGTCAGCCGATAATGGTGACTGGGGCGTCTTTCAGAATGTCGACGATGCGGTCGTTGCCGCGACCGACGGTTTTCATCAATTAACGAAGGCCGGCACCGACGCTCGCAAAGCGGTCGAGCGAATCATCAAGCAGATTTGCAACGATCAGGCCGAAGAACTGGGTCGACTAGAGCTTGAGGAGACGCAGGTCGGGCGCCTTGATCACAAAATCGAGAAGCTGAAGATCGTTCAAGATGTTCTCGGCGTTGCCTATTTGAAGCCGGAAGCCCTGACCGGATCGGGCGGGACAACGATCATTGAATACGCCCCGTTTGGCGTGATCGGTGCAATTACCCCCGTGACCCATTCGCTGCCAACATTGGCGGGCAATGTTATTAACATGGTGGCAGCGGGTAATTCGGTCGTATTCAACCCACATCCGTCGGGCAAGAACATCGCCTGCGAGGGGGTTCGCCGATTCAATAAAGCGATCTACGAAGAAACCGGCCTGACCAATGTGATTACGATCATCGGCAATCCGACGATCGAATCGGCTCAGGCCATTTTCGAGCACCGCGACATTCCGCTGCTGGTCGTCACCGGCGGTCCGGCCGTCGCAAGAGCTGCTTTGGGGACACGCAAGCGGGCGATCGTCGCCGGTCCCGGAAATCCCCCCGTGCTCGTTGATGACACAGCCGATATCGAAAAAGCGGCAAAGTCAATTATTGCCGGGGCGGCCTACGACAACAATCTATTGTGTATCGGTGAGAAAGAAGTCTTCGTCGTTGACGGCGTCTTTAATTCACTGATGGAAGCGTTCGGTCGACACGGTGCATTCCGATTAAACGCCGATCAGGTCGCTAAATTAACCGCGGTCGCTTTCGATCCTCCGAAGGATGCGAGCGATCATTACCACGTTAAGAAGCAATACGTCGGCAAAGACCCGGCGGTACTTGCTGCGGCGATCGGTCTCTCTGTACCGGCCAATACACAACTGCTCGTCGGCGAAACCGATGTCAACAATCCTTTCGTGCCCGAAGAGCAAATGATGCCCTTCGTGCCGATCGTCCGCTGCCGTGATACCGCCGAAGGCATCAAACTGTGCGAGCAATTCGAACACGGATTCCGGCACACGGCGATTGTGCACAGCAAGAACCTCGATGTGATCGCGGAGATGGGCCGGGTGATGAACACGACCCTGTTCTGTGTAAACGGACCATCGACGGCAGGCCTTGGAGTCGGGGGGGAAGGTTATCTCAGCTACAGCATCGCGACACCCACTGGAGAGGGAGTGACGACCCCGATGACGTTCACCCGTCAGCGACGGATGAGCATGAGCGACGAACTGAGGATCTTATAAAGGTTCAATATGCAAGCCGCTCTGGTACTCGGTTCGACAAGAGCCACCACGAAACACCCGACCTTAAAGGGTTGGAAGTTACTCATCACGCAGCCACTGCTCGCAGATGGCGGCGATGATGGGCCGCCGTTAATCGCGATCGACCAACTCGGCGCCGGACGTGGCGACAAAGTGATCTTAACGTCAGACGGCGGGAGCGTCCGCGAGATGATCGGTGACAAGTCAACGCCGGTCCGCTGGGCGGTGATCGGTATTCTCGACGATTAATATTTTTCACGACTAAGACAGTTTTGACGCAGATTTCAGTGAGCGAATCAAAAGTCATCGACGATATTGTCGCCGCCGTACTCAGCCAATTAAAGGCGAGTGCGAAGGGTGACGCTACGCCGGTGCCGCAATCCGCCGAAAAGGCGCCCGCGATCACGATTGACGCCGCCGTCATCACCGAAAGCGTTCTTGAAAAGCAATGGGAGCGAAAAAACGTTCTCAAAATCGGCGACAGGAGTCTGTTGACACCTTCGGCCAAAGACTTCCTTAAGAGAAATCACGTCGACTGGGTTCGCGCTTCCACTACTGTGCAGCCAGCTGAATCCGAGGGCGGGGCAGGTCGTTGGTTGTTCTATCCTGTCTCGGTCACGAAATCGGGGCTCTCGGTCAGCGACCGCGTGATTAAAAACAGCAAAATGGCATTTCGTCGCGAACTTGTCGGGTGCCCCGCCGAAGCGACCGATCACGCGACGGCTGAATTGCTCCGCGGCGCCGCCGATGGGGCGATCGTCATCACAAACGAACCAGAAGTCGCGGCATGTCGGGCCAATCGTTCACGCGGAATCCGCGGTTGCGTGGCGACTGATCCAGATCAAGTCGACCGCGTGACGCGTCAATTAAATCCGAATTACTGGGCGGTCACGGAACTTCAGGCCTTCCGCTTCGGACAGATCTTGAACGCGATTGTATCGCGTGCGGCTTCGGGGCGACGTAAGGAGACGTCATGAAAATCGGAGAGATCATCGGAACCGTGACGCTCGCGACGGCTCATCCGGACTTATCGACCGGACGATGGCGGTTGGTGGCGCCGCTCGATCGACGGGGCCTCAACGGTGATTCGGCAGGCCGCGGAGAACCGTTTGCCCTGTACGACGAACTTGGGGCGGATCTCGGATCGCTTGTCGCGATCGCCGAGGGCCCCGAAGCGGCGGCTCCGTTTCAGCCGGCAATCAAACCGATCGATGCTTACAACGCTGCGATTCTCGACGCGATCGAGATCGACTCCTAGTAATTAAGACCTCTTTCAAGGATAAGTGACCATGTCGACCAATCGTTGGAACAGCGGTATTAATGACCGCAAGCTCAAAGAAGACATCTGCGAAATCGGCCGCCGGGTTTACAACAAAGGTTTCGCGGCAGCCAATGACGGGAACATCACGATTCGCGTCGGCGAAAACGAAGTACTTTGCTCGCCGACGATGATCTGTAAGGGGTTCATGACTCCGGACGACATCTGCGCCGTCGACATGGAAGGCAATCAGATCGCGGGTAAGCGGAAGCGGACGAGCGAGGTCCTGCTGCACCTGGCAATCATGAAGGAGCGGCCCGACGTGAAGTCGGTCGTGCATTGTCACCCGCCGCACGCGACGGCCTTCGCCATCGCCGGTGAACCGATCCCGCAATGTATTCTGCCGGAAATCGAAGTCTTCATGGGCGAGGTCCCGATTGCGCCATACGAGACGCCAGGCGGGCAAGACTTCGCTAACACACCTGTCCCATTCTTAAAGGGCACCAGTTGTGTGATTCTTAAGAACCACGGAACCGTCAGTTTCGGAAAGAACGTCGAAGAAGCCTATTGGAAGACCGAGATTCTCGACGCGTATTGCCGCATGCTGATTCTGACGAAACAGCTCGGCAAGCCGATCGAATATCTCAACGAGGAAAAATCACGAGAATTGATCGACCTCAAGAAGAAGCTCGGCTTCGACGATCCTCGATTCCACGCCGAAGACTGCGACCTGTGTGGCAACAGCGCGTTCCGTGAAGGCTATAAAGAGAATCTGCCGCAGACCTCGGCGTTTAATGCCCCGCCGCAATACCCCGGTTATTCCAACGAACCCGGTTGTGCCCCGAACGGCTGCCAAACGCCGGACGGACTCGCCGCAGCGGGCAGCGTCGACCAAGACGCACTCGTGCAGGCGATCACGGACCAGGTGATGGCTTCGCTCGGCAAATAATTCCAGTTCACACTTCTTAACCCACGATTTCTCATGAAAATTGCAATCATTGGTGGTGGCGGACTGGTCGGCTCGTGTGCGGCCTTCGCGCTGCAAACGGGCGGAATCGTCCGTGAAATCGCACTCGTCGACGTGAATCCCGATGTCGCCGACGGTCAGGCACTCGACCTTGTGCACGGTTCGTCGTTCCTTTCGGATCAGTCGATCTACGCGGCCGATACGTCGACCTGCAAGGACGCCGACGTCGTGGTAATCACGGCTGGATTGCGGCGCAAGCCGGACGAGTCTCGTCTTGATCTCATTAATCGAAACGTCGCCCTGTTTCGCAATATCTTAAAAGATGTCAAATCACACGGGCTGAAGAAAGACGCGATCGGCTTTGTCGTTTCCAATCCGGTCGACATTCTCACGTACTTAATGCTCAAAGACTTGGGGTTACCCAAAGAACGCGTGATCGGTCTCGGGACGATGCTCGACACATCGCGGTTCCAAGGCATGTTGGCCCGGGAATTAAACGTTCCGCCGACACAGGTCTCGGCGATGATGCTGGGCGAGCACGGCGACAGCATGGTTGCGATATGGAGCGCCGCACAGGTCGCCGGGTTGCCACTTGAAAAATGGCCGGGCGTCAATCCGTCGATGCTCGCCGCTGTTGAGAAGAAAACGCGTGGCAGCGGAGCGGAAGTGATTAAGAAAAAGGGCGGAGCAGGCTTCGCCGTGGGGGTGACGATCGCCGAAGTGATTCACTCGATCGCGCTCGATCGCCGACGGGTGCTGCCGGTGTCGTCACTGCAGACCGGCGCCTACGGCCTGCGAGATGTGTGCCTCTCTGTGCCGACGATCGTCGGCCGGGCCGGCGTGGTCGATACGCTGCAAATCGACCTGTGGCCCAAGGAGATGATGGGGCTGACCAACTCGGCAAATGTGCTCAAAGGGACGATTGCGAAAGTACTGGGCTGATTGCCCGCATCGTTTCCGTCGATCGCACGTACATCGAGACCTCCGGTCTGCTATCATGCAGGCTTGAGGTCTTTTCTTTTTTGAGGTGTGCGATGAGCACCGCCGAAGCGATTGAACGCGAAGAGTTCGGAGTGCCCGAAACGCCGCGTGCGTCCGCGACGAACGTAAACGCCACCGTTCTCTACGGCATCCCGTGGGAGACGTACGTTGCGCTACGCGAAATGCCGGAGAACTTTCACGTCCGCATGACCTACGACGATGGGATGCTGGAACTGATGTCGCCGAAGAAGCCGCACGGGCGTCCGTGGAAAACTCTCAGTATGTTTGTGGCCGTTTATTGCGAAGAATGGGATATACCGCAGGTGAGTTTCGCCGACCTCACGCTCCAACTTGAAAAAACGAAGAAGGGGGCAGAGCCAGACGACTGCTTCTACATTGGAGAATCCGTGGAACTGGGGATGGACGAAGAACGCCCGGCTGAGGACCCGCCTCCCGATCTGATGATAGAATCGGATTGGACCAGCTCCTCGAAAAGCCGACTTCAACTCTATGCAAAACTGAAGATTCCTGAGGTTTGGCGTTGGAAGCGTGAGACGCTGGAAATTCTGCGACTCTCGACAGCGGGGGATTACGAGCCTTCGGAGTTGAGTCAGATTTTATCCGGCTTTCCGGCTCAAGAAGCGGCCGAGCTGATTCGCAGTCGCACGCGAATCGGCCGAAACGATACGGTACTTATTAAGGAATTCCGCAAGTTGATTGCAGACCTTAAAAACGCAGGGGAGACCGACGAATGAGCGTGACGGTAGCGACCGAACCGGTATTGCACCTCGGCCCGGAAGACAACGGCGCGTTAATGTCGCCTGCGGAATTCGACGCAATTGAGTCAGCCGAAGAGCATTACCGCTACGAACTTATTCATGGAGTCCTCGTCGTGAGTCCGCCCCCCGGAGAATGGCACCGCGAACATATCGACCGACTTGGCCAACTGCTAAGGAATTATCAGGACGTTCATCCGGACGGGGCAGCACTCGATCGCACTCTTCCGGAAAATTACGTGATCGTCGGTGATGACCGCCGGGTCTGCGATCGGGCGATTTGGGCGGGGCTTGGTCGGCAGCCCGATGTCGTCAACGATATTCCCACGATTGCGATCGAAATCGTGTCGAAAGGCTCCGCTCACCGCCGACGCGATTTCGTTGAGAAAGCGCGAGAGTACCCCGCCGCAGGTGTGAAAGAATACTGGATCATCGAACGGTTTGCGCAGACGATGACCGTCATCTTTGCGGACGGAAAACAGCGGGTGTTGAAAGAGAACGAAGTCTATCAAACCCCGCTATTGCCGGGATTTGAATTCGCACTTGAGGATGTCTTCCACGACATAACTTAACAGTTTTATGATTCACGGAGGCAGCGGATTTCGTGTTCTGGAATCTCTTTAATTTTTATTTCGAACAGTGTGCGACGTGGCTTCTGCTGGTCGGGACGTCGACATTTTTGTGCCGGAAAAGTCTGCTCCGAAGCAGTCGGTGGCGGCTGGGTTTTGCCACTGCGTTATTGTCATTCAACGTGAGCAATTGGATCGCGTTGTATTGGCTCGATCAGGGACAAAAACTGGAGTCGGCAATCGACTCGTTCTTGCAGATATTCATTGATCCTAATGATCCGGCACAGGTTGCATGGGTGTGGTGGGACTTGGAATATACAATTCCAGCCATCTTCATCTCAGTGCCGGCCACGCTGGAGCATATCGCGATCATTCTGCTGTTCTGGACAATCTTCGCAGAACTGAGTCGCGCCCACACGGCCGGTACGAATCTAATCGAAGTGTAGCGGATGCCGTTGGCGATTCTTACGAAATTGCAGGCGTCGTGCGTTCGAAAGCCGCCACAGTCGGCAAGAATCTGTTCGAACGCGTGAGAGCGAAATTCCTTGCTTGCGCTGCGGGCTTGTGTGATGCGGCGCTCTACCCCGCCGCAGCCAACGATGCCTTCTCCGCCAGCGGAAACTTCAGCGTAAAGGTCGTGCCGCGGTCGATGGTGCTTTCGACGCGGATGCGGCCGCCGTGGGCTTGGACGACTTCCTTACAGAACGCGAGGCCGAGCCCGGTCCCGCCCTGTCCCTGCGCGTCTCGTTCTTTTGTCGAATAAAACGAGTCGAAGATGTGCGGCAGCTTGTCGGCCGGGATGCCGGACCCACTGTCGGCGACGGCAAGTTCCGCAAAGCCGGTCGATACGTCGCGTCGGACGGTCAGTCGCAGCGTGCCTCCGGCGGTCATGGCCTGTCGGGCATTAATGACCATATTTAAGATCACCTGCTGCACCTGCGAAGCGCTGATCTCGGCGATCACATTTTCGGCCGCATCAATCTCGACGGAGATTCTGTGACATTTCAGGTCTTTCTCCACGAGCACCAGCACATCGCCGAGCAATTCGGCGAGGTCGGTCGGCTCTTTCTGATCTCGGCCCCCTCTGGCGTACGAGAGCATTCCGGTGGTGATCTTCGATGCCCGCTGCCCGGCCGAGAGAATCTTTGTGAACGCCTTCTCACGAGTCGCGGGGTCTTCGTTCCGCAAGCCCATCTTCGCGTAGTTGATCGTCGTGGTGAGGATGTTGTTGAATTCGTGCGTGATCGAGGCCGCGATCGATCCGACCGTCGAAAGCCGTTGAGCGCGAGCGAGTTCGTCTCGAAGCCGCTGATTCTCAGCGCGAAGGCTTTCAATCGACGCTGGGGCTTCGTGAGCAGTTCCGTCCGCCATGGGATTGCCTCGGGGTCATTGAGGGTTCGCGAATCCGTCTACGTTGAGTGTCGACTCACGACGGATCGCATCGTGATGGCCGAAGCAAAAAGGCGGGTCGGGCAGTCCGGTCCGTTCGTCCGTTTCCGACAGGTCGGGAAGCCGAGCGAAACCCTGCGGCTTCAAACGGTCGGGTCGTGGCCGTTGCGATCGGTAAGAAATGGTCATCGATCCGCCGCCGGTCGATTCGAAGCAGGCAAAATCTGGTAGACCCGGCAGCGATTTGCGGGTAGGCTAAAGCATCAACATTGACTGCTGCGTTGCCCGCCCTGCCTCCTGCCAATTCGATCGCAATGCGATATTTGACAACGCGTTACGCCTTTCTTGCCGCCGCTGGTCTTGGATTGCTGCAAGTCGCGGCGGCTGGGGAGAGTGAAAAATCGGCCGCGTTACCACCTCCGGCGACGCGGGACATCGATTTTGTAAAAGATGTGGCCCCGATTTTTGAGGAGCGGTGCAACCACTGCCACGGCGAATTCGCAGCAGAAGGACAACTGCGATTGGACGCCAAGGCGATCGTGTTCAGCGGCGGGATGAGCGGGCCGTCGCTGAAATCGGGCGACAGCAAGCACAGCCTGATCGTGCGCCGCATCGCCGGGCTCGACGATCAGGAAGCGATGCCGTTTGAAGACGAGCGGCTCAGCAACGAACAGATCGGCATCATCCGCAAGTGGATCGACGACGGAGCGAAATGGCCCGGGGGCTTCGGTTCAGATGCCACGACCGTCGAGAAGCACTGGGCCTACGTGAAGCCGGAGCGGCCGGACGTGCCGGAGGTCGAGCAAAAAGCCTGGCCGCGAAATGCGATCGACAACTTCGTTCTGGCTCGACTTGAAGCGAAAGGCCTGTCGCCTTCGCCCGAAGCCGAGAAAGAACGACTGCTGCGACGGGTGACGCTCGATCTGACCGGCGTTCCGCCCACGATCGACGAGATCGACGCGTTTTTGTCGGATGACTCACCGAACGCTTACGAGCAGGTCGTCGAGCGCTTGCTCGCTTCACCCAAGTACGGCGAGCGTTGGGCGGTGCCGTGGCTCGATGCCGCCCGCTTCGCCGATAGCAACGGCTATCAGCGCGACGGTCGGCGGGAAGCATGGGCCTACCGCGACTGGGTCATTCGGGCCTTCAATGCCGACATGCCTTACGACCAATTCGTCACCGAGCAACTGGCGGGAGATCTCCTGCCCGATGCGACGCGTGATCAAATCATCGCGACCGGCTTTCATCGCAACACGATGGCGAACGTGGAGGCGGGTACCGATCCGGACGAGGAATACTTCAACGCGACCGTCGACCGCGTGAATACAACCGGCACCGTCTTCTTGGGAACAACGCTCGAGTGCGCCCAATGCCATAACCATAAGTACGACCCGATCAGCCAGGAAGACTACTACGGGCTGTACGCGATATTCGACAACACCGCCCCCGAGATTAAACGGCATGAGCAGTCACGCCGCGAATTTACCGGTCCGAAAATGAACTTGCCCCTGACGGACAAACAGCGGGCAGCAAAAACACGCTGGTCGAAGCTACTCGACGAAGCCGATGCGGCGATGCGGCAGTGCCTGATTGATCTGCCGGAAGAAATGAAGCAACGCGAGTTCGTGCCCGCGGTCGCTCAGCGGCCGGAGTTCTTTGAGATGAAGGCCAAGCGTGACCGCGCGGCCAAAAAACTCGACGAAATCGAGCCGCACACCGTCCTCGTGATGAAAGAACTCCCCGAAGACCGGCCGACCCGAATGTTTAAACGCGGAGACTTCACGAACCCCGGTCGCCTCGTCGAACCTCATGTCCCACGCGTGATGCACGATTGGCCGGAGGGCGAGCCGAGGAACCGGCTCGGCCTCGCCAAATGGATGACCGACCCGGAGAACCCGCTGCTCGCGCGGGTCACGGTCAATCGCCAATGGGCCGAACTCTTCGGTCGCGGGATCGTACCGACGCTGGTCGACTTCGGTGTGCAGGCGGAATCGCCAACGCACCCCGAATTACTCGACTGGCTCGCCATCGAGTTTATGCAGGAAGGCTGGAGCCTAAAGCGGCTGCACAAATTAATGGTCACGTCGGCAACCTATCGGCAGTCGGCTCGCGTAACGCCCGAGCTATTGGAGATTGACCCTTACAACGAGATTTATTCTCACGGCCCGCGCTCAAGGCTGCCGGCGGAATTTGTGCGGGACAACGCGCTCGCCGTCGCGGGGTTACTCAGCGATAAAATGCACGGTCCGCCGGTTTTCCCGTACCAGCCCAAGGGGGTCTGGAATCACACCGGTGTTGCCAGCAACGAATGGCAAACGAGCACCGGCGAAGACCAGTACCGCCGGGGCGTCTATGTTTACTGGCGGCGGACGGTGCCCTATCCGAGCTTCGTTAATTTTGACGCCCCCAGCCGGGAGGTCTGTTCGCTGGAGCGGTCGAACTCGAACACTCCGCTTCAGGCACTCACGTTAATGAATGACCCCGTCTATATCGAAGCGGCCGCGGGCCTGGCCCGGCGAATACTTACGGAAGTCGATGGCAATAATAGTGATCGCATCATTCGCGGCTTCCGCCTTGCGACGTCACGCCGTCCATCCGAGCCGGAGTTAAGAATCCTGACGCGGCGATTGGACAGTGCGGTCGAGCAATTCTCTAAAGACCCCGCTGCGGCAAGACAGCTTGCCAAAAAACATGAGCGACCCGAGAACGTCTCGGTCGACACATTCGCCGCATGGACCACCGTTGCGAGCATCCTGCTCAACCTCGACGAATCAATCTCAAGATAGAGTGTAATACAAGCCGCGCACGAAGTAAGCGGATCATTCAGGCGTGAGTCCCATCGATACCCGCTTACTTCGTGCGCGGCTTGTTTAACGTTTAATGATGAAGTAATCGCCATGAATATCCCGCAGCTTCTTCCATCGCAGCTTGGTCGTCGGGAATTCCTTCGCGGCGGGGGCCTCGGCGTCGGATCGATGGCATTGGCATCGCTGCTCGGCCGCGCCGCGCAAGCAGGCACATCGCCCCGGCCGCATTTTGCGCCGCGAGCGAAGAACATCATCTATCTGCACATGGTGGGGGCCCCATCGCAGCTAGACCTGTTCGATCACAAGCCAGCCCTGAATGAGCATCACGGCAAACTCTGCCCGAAGGAATTTATCGAGGGCAAACGATTCGCATTTATTAAAGGACATCCCAAACTGCTCGGCAGTGAGTTCGAATTCGCCCCCCGCGGCGAGAGCGGGCAAATGATGTCGGAGATTCAGCCGCATCTCGCGGAGGTGGCGGATGAATTGGCGGTGATTCGTTCGGTCCACACCGAGGAATTTAATCACGGCCCCGCCCAGGTGTTCTTAATGTCGGGCTTCGGCCGGCAGGGACGACCTTCGCTCGGGTCATGGGTCACGTACGGCCTCGGCAGCGAAAACGACGACTTGCCCGCATTCGTCGTCTTGAAGAATGGCAAAGCCCCTGGTGGCGGTAGTTCGCTGTGGGGGCAGGGCTTTCTACCGAGCCGATATCAGGGGGTCGAGTTCCGAACCCGGGGCGAGCCGATTCTATTCGTGAGTGACCCTCAGGGACTAAGTCGCCAAACCCGCTCCGACATGATCGGCGACATCTCGGCGCTGAATCGTCTGCAATATGATTCGCTCGGCGATCCCGAAATCTTAACGCGGATTGACTCCTACGAACTCGCGTTTCGAATGCAAACGAGCGTCCCCGATCTGATGGATATCGCTGACGAGTCGCGTGAGACGCTCGACCTATATGGCGCGAAGCCCGGCGCCGGGTCATTTGCGAATAGTTGCCTCTTAGCCCGACGACTTGTGGAACGGGGCGTGCGATTTATTCAGCTTTGCGACAACGCTGGCAGTTGGGATCACCATCAGGCTGTCGCGAATAACCTGCGAAAGAAGTGTCGGCAAACCGATCAGCCGATTGCCGCCTTAATTAAAGACCTCCGGCAGCGGGGCTTGCTCGAAGACACCCTCATCGTGTGGGGGGCCGAGTTCGGCCGCACGCCGATGCTGCAGGGCGACAAATTAAAAGGAGCCGGACGCGACCATCATAAAGATGCCTATACCGTCTGGATGGCCGGCGGCGGCGTGAAGGGGGGCGTCTCGTATGGAAGGACCGACGATCTCGGCTACTCGATCGCCGAAAACCCGGTGCATATTAATGACCTGCACGCCACAATCCTGCACCTGCTCGGCCTCGACCACGAAGACCTGACCTACCGCTTCCAAGGCCGCGACTTCCGCCTCACCGACGTCGCCGGCCGCGTGATTCACGACGTAATCGCGTAGGTCGCTGCGCGACGGGTGAGCGTTTAGAGGTGAGGGGTGAGTGCCACATGACGCGTGGCCATGGGGGAGGAGCCGCCAAACACATTAAGCGGGTAGCCCGGCCGATCCTCGGCCGGGTGCCGACAGGCACAAGATGTTGTTCGCGACGCAACACGTGTGGACATTGTGCAGTAAGCGAGCCAACCACGCACTGCGGGGGCGACACGCACCCGTCGGGCCGGCCGGGCTCTGGCGATGGCGAGACTCAATCCCCGCCGATCACGATGGTCTTATCCTCGACCGGCGTGGCGTTCCAGATGCGGAGGGTCTTGTCTTTGGCAACCGAAGCGAGCCGATTCCCGTCGGGACTGAAGGCGAGGGCCTCCACGTCGAGCATATGCCCGCGGAGGGTTACGATCGTCTGCAAGGTCGACGGATCGAGCAGGCGGACCGTATTGCCAACACCGACGGCCAATCGCGTTCCGTCCGGGCTGAGGGCAAGACCGCCGATCGTGCCGCCGTCGGCTAACTCCCGTGTGGACGATTTCCCGTTGCGAACGCTTAACGCGGTCAACGTTCCGCCAAAACCGCCGAAAAGGACTGACTCGGAATCACTTCCGAAGATGATCTCTAGCGAGCTGTCGACCGCCCTGTTCTCCATCTGCAAATCCAGACCTGTCGAAGTATGGAGAGAGACGCCGCCGCCGAGGAAGCCGGCGGCGAGACGCATCCCGTCCGGACTCATTGCGAGGCCTCGGCATCCTCCTCTAACTACACACGTATCAAGTACCGCGCCGGTCGTGGCGTTAACCCTCACGAGAAAATGGCCTCTATGTCCGCCGTTATGGGTTGCCGAAATGATCACCGATCCGTCGACAGGCTTTGCGATGTAATGGAACGCTGCGGCCGTACGATAAATCAGTTCGGCCGAAGGGGTCGTGTCCTTCCAATTCCACTTCTCGAGCCGCCCGTCCCAACCCCCGGAAATGAGCCGCTCACCATCTTCGACGAAATAGACGGAATTCATTCGGTTCTTCGTGGACGACCATGACTGCAGAACGCGACCAGTCTCGGCGGACGCGACCGCGAGCATGGCGTTCCCGCCTACCGCGACTGTTTTGCCGTCGGGGGCAAAGTCGACGCAAACGGGGATGCTCGGAAGGATCGTGACCGACCGGATTCGATTTTCAGGATCACAATCCCAGACGCGAATAGACCGGTCCGCTGCCGTGACGAGATGGCGTCCGTCCGGTGAGAACTTAGCCGACTTCACCGGGGCACGATGGCCCGGGAAAGCGTCCTCGCGCTCGCCAGTCCCGGTGCTATAGATAACCGCCGACCGCTCGGCTATCGAAGGGGCCGCAACTTTTGCCCCGTCAGAGCGCAACGCGATTTTGCGGCATGCTTGGTCGACGCGGGTGACGAGTTCCAAATCGGCACCTCGTCGCACCTCGAACCCGAGGCATGTTCGCGCCGGCGCCTCGACGATCGAACCTGCGAACCCGATTAGGGCAACATCATTCGCTCTAGCGAACGAGTTCGTCCAGCGAGGGAAATTAAACTCACACGGCCCGATCGTGTCCGCGAGAATATCCCAGACTTCGATCGATTTTTGTTCTGCAGTAAATGGCGAAATCAGGAGGCGGTGATCATCCAGAAAAGTTATTGACGGGCCGTAGTCCAATTCTTTCTCTGCCACTTGCTCGCCGGTTTCCGTATTCCAAACTTTGATACGCCAGATTCGTTTTCCGACGACGACGACGAAGTTCGCGGCGAGCAGCGAACCGTCCGGATTGACGGTGATTGCCCGAGTCTGCCGCAAATTGCGGTCATCAGGCATAGCGATTTCGCGAATGGTCTCGCCCGTTCGAGCGTCGATGATCAGAATACTGCGGCACATCCCGTGTGAGGCGAGTCGAATCGTGAGGCGATCTCGCGTATCGAGGCACCACGGAAATCCACTATTCTGGTTTTCGAGAGTCGCGTCTCGTCGCCAGTGGACGGCGCCCGTCTCAGCGTCAATGCACTGCAGCCAGGGGTCGCCGACGGCAACTTCCACTGCCCCACAGACCAGTCGCCTTCCGTCTGACAGGAAGTCGGCCTCCATAACGAGGTTATCGGCCTGCCACTGGAACTCCTTCTCGTGCTGGTTCACGAGTCGGTTGAAGTAACGCCATTCCCAGCCCCGCGATTCCTCCGGAATGGATTCAAGTATCGCCGGAATCTCATAGGCTTCGCGTAACTCCCAGTGCGCACTCGCGAGCGCGATCTTTCGGAGGTAATCGGCTTGTTTCGCTTCGAGCACGGCCTGCTCTGCCGTCGCGCGGGCCAAGGCTTCTTCGCTCCGCGCGTCTTCCGCTTCCCGCCGGGCGGTGCGTTCCTCGTTGCGGGCCGCCTCGGTTTCGGCGAGCGAGTCCTGCAGCCGTGTATTGTCCTGCACGGCGACCATCGCCGCCCCCAGGCCGAACATCGCCAGGAACGTTAGCGCGATTGCCGTCGTTAATGCCGGGTGACGGCGGACCCATTTAAAAGCCCGCTCGCTCGCCGTCGCCCGGCGGGCCGCGATCGGTTCGTCCGCGAGCCACTTGCGGAGATCGGTCGCGAGGTCCCCTGCCGTCGCGTACCGCTGCGATGGCTCCTTCTGCAGGCACTTCAGGCAGATCGTTTCCAGGTCGCGATTCACCTTCGGATTGAGCGATCGCGGCGCGACCGGGTCGTCCTGCATGACCTGCATTAAGGTGTCCATCACGCTGGCCGCCTGGAACGGCGGGCGACCCGTCAGCATGTCATAAAGCAGCGCACCGAGGGCGTAGATGTCTGCCGCGGGAGTCAGTTCCTGTTTGGCTCCGGCCTGTTCGGGGGCCATGTAACTGGGGGTCCCCAGCACGTTACCGGTCGCGGTCAGTTGCTCGCTTTCGCCTTTAATTCGTTTCGAGAGGCCGAAGTCGGCGACGAGCGGTTTGCCTTCGGTATTGATTAAGATGTTGCCCGGTTTGAGGTCGCGGTGGATCACCCCGTTGCCGTGGGCGTAACCTATGGCATCGGCAATATCAGCCAGCATCGCCGCGGCCTCGTTTGCCGGAAGAGGCCCCTCGTCGAGCCGGTCCTTCAACGTCGGTCCTTCGACGAACGTCATGCTGAAGAACGCGAGTCGGTCCGCCTCCCCCACCTCGTAGACCGGCACGATGCCCGGGTGTTCCAGACCTGCCATCGCCTCGGCTTCGGACCGGAACCGCTGCAGTTCGGTCAACTGCGCGTGCTCGCCGACGAGCAGCGTCTTCAAGGCGACGGTCCGCGAGAGGCTCGGCTGCCAGGCCTTGAAGACCATCCCCATGCCGCCCTGGCCGATCTTCTCCAGCAGGACGTACTCGCCGATCTGGCCGATCCCCTCGCCCAGACGATCCGAGACCGCCCGCGGACGCGATGCGCTCTGCAGCAGGGTCTCAAGATTGTCCGAGTTGACCGACATCTCCGGCTCCTCGAAATCACCGGCAACCTCGGGGGGCGTTCGATCTGCTTCACCGCCCGTCATGTCTGCACTTTCCCGCAAATTTAGGGTTCGGCCCGACAGAAGTTGAGATGATCCTCCAACTGAACCTCGAGGCCCATCTTACAGCAACAGGCAAATTGATTTCCATCAGCCAAACGTGAAACATCCGACCCACCCGTGCGGGTAGCCCGGACGTCACAAGTCCGGGTCGCGAAGCGACAAGTGGTTGTGGGGTGGAACTCTCAATGCACGACGCCGGTTCGAGACCAAAATCGAGCCGGTGCTGGCGGTGATTCGATATGCCCCTCGGTCAACGGAACCGCACACCAAACCTCTTGCGGCTGCGCCGCCCGGAGATGATGACCTCCGGGCCATCCTGCGTCATACGCCGGAGGCACATGCTATCGCAAGTCTTCAATTGAAAACTTGCACACCACCTGCGAGGGTGAACGTTGTAGCGACTCTAGGCTTGAAGGAGACCAAAGGTGGTTCGATTCACTTTGATGGCGGTGCTGTGTGGAGTGTTCCTCTTGGGGAAAGGCACCTTCGTTCTGGGTCAGGATGAGATAGAGCCCGTTGCGATTGATCCCATTGGAGCCTCGACCGCTGGTACTTCTGAAGGGCGGCGACGGGCCATCGAAAGGAAGCTTAAACTCGAACGAAGGCTCGATGAAGCGATGCCGGGAGTGGAGTTCAATTTTATTCCACTCTCCGCGGTGCTTGTCGAGTTCAGCAAACAAACCGGTATTGAGTTTCTCATTGAGGAGGAGGCCCTAATCGACGAGGGCATCAGCCTCGAAACGGAAATTAAGTTCAGCACCGCGCAGGCTAAAATTACGGTGCGGGACGCTTTGAGAGCAATCTTAACGCCACTTAATTTAGTGGCGATTAATGACAGTGGAGTTGTTCGCCTCACGACCGGATACGTGGAAGAGAAAACGCTTGAAGTTCGTGTTTACAATGTTCGCAACTTCTTGAAAGGTGCAGCGGTCAGCCGCGGTACGCAGTGGGCAGGTCGCCCTTGGGGCTTTAATTCTGCAGGCGCGATGGGTTGCTTCCCCGGTTCCGGTCCGCGACCTTGCTTGGACGCCGATCCGATGTCGGAACTGATGAATGCCGTAATCACCACGACGACCGGCCCCTGGTTGGCCGTCGACGGAATCGGCGGGACACTCGATCAACGTCAAGGACTGCTCGTCGTGTATCAGTCGCAGCGCGTTCATCGCGAGATCGCCGACCTCTTCCGTCAACTGCGTGCCGCCGATGAGTCCCGAGATTGGAGCGAAGGATTTCCGAAGAACCCAACCGCCGAAGACAAGGCCGAACAGGCCGCTTATAACGAGCAGCTTCGCCGACGGATCGAGGAAAATTATAAATCGCAGGAGAGCGCTGCCAAAGATAGCGATTAATCGCTCGCCTCATCTCGATTGCCCTGGCCAAGATATACTCACTGAGAGAGTTTCATGAATTATTGCACAACGATCACGGCAATGCTGATCTTCGCCGCTTCGATGGCTTCGGCCTCGGGCGATGGCCCCGCGAAGTCCGCGTTAGAATTTAAGCCCATCAGTGCGGCGACCGCCGGCACGCCCGAGGGCCGCAGCCGCACAGTCGAACGGAAGCGAGAACTGGAGGCTAAACTTGAGAAATCGATCACGGGACTCTCATTCAAGGAAACACCTCTGAGCGAGGTCATTGATGAACTCGGGCATCGAACCGGGATCACATTTCGGTTTGACGAGCGGGCGTTAATTGATCACGGCATCGACTCGGGCCAAGAGATTTCCCTGTCGATTAAGAAGTCACCCGTCTCCGTGCGTGATGTCGTCAGGATTATGATCCGACCCATGGACCTGGCATTGTTAAACGACAGCGGAGTCGGCGTGATCACAACGCAAACCGAGGCCGATGATATCCTGGAGAACCGCGTCTATAACGTCCGCGACTTAATCGAAGACGCTGTGATGCGCCGCGGGCTCGACAATTCGCCCTCACCGTATGGTGGAATTTCAAAGAGCGAAGAACCCCAGTGCGTGGAATTCCCTCCAACGGAAGACCTCATCCGAGTTATTTATGCAGCGAGCGGTCATCCATGGATCGAGATCGACGGGGTGGGCGGCACCATTAAGCACTTCGACGGCTTGCTGATCATCTCTCAGACCGAAGCCTGCCATCGCGAAATCGCGGACCTGCTGGAGCAGCTTCGCGGCGCCGGAAAGCTTCTGAAATGGAGCGACGGCATCCCCAAGCAAGCTACTGCTGAAGAACGAGCCGCGCACGAAAAATACAACGCCGAGATCGAAGAACGGGCAAAACAGAAATCTTCTGACGCCAATAGCAACGACCCTTAATTGATTTCCTACAGGGCAGCCTGGACGGCACTCGCCCGGCACCCGCCGATCATTCTCATTCATTTTTAAAAACATCTTTGTCGGACCAGATGTGCCCCTCCCAAGCGACGCCCGCAGGCTCACAATATTGACACCGGTCTCACTGTTCACGATCACGCTAAAATCTACCCTCCGACAATGTCCGCCACCCGCGACCGCCTGATTGCTCAGGCGAAAGAGTACGTCGAACTGCCCGATGTGCGGATCACCTCCCGCGACTTTCTGCGGCGAATGAAGGTCAGCCCCAACACGCTTTACCGCCACTTCCCGTCCGGCGGCTGGAGCGAACTGCTCGACGCCGCCGGGGTCAGTAATCGCCGACGCAAAAGCGGCACCGCCGCGCCCTCGTGGGACCGCAAGCGTCTGGTGAAGCGGCTGCGCGAGTTCGTGAAGACCCATCCCGATACGCTCCTCACGCAGGAGCGGTTCTGCAGTCACGCCGGCATCGCCCGAGCCACGATCCGACGGCACTTCCCGGAGAAAGGCTGGTCCGACCTGAAGCGTGAAGCGGGCGAGGACCCCGGCTGGCAAACGGAGGGTCGCAGCCGCTACACCCTTCGGCAAATTCTCGACGGCTACGGCGACGTCCGTCGCTATCTCGGCAACGTGCGTGTGACGACGACGCAACTCGACCGCCACGCCGGGTTCTCGCTCGCCACGATCTACAAGCACTTCGGCTCAATCGAGAAGCTGCACATCAACTGGGAAGCCTACGACCGCACCGGCAAAGTCCCCGACCCGCTGCTCGAACCGCCCCCCGAAAAGATCAAACCGAACCACAACCTCTACGACTTCCCCCCGCTGCCACCACTGCTCCCCCAGGAACCCCTCCCCTGGCTCGCCGACCCCGTCCCCGAACGCCTGATGGACCCGACCAACCCACCGCCACCAATACCCACACCGTCGCCACCGCAAACCCTCGAAGAAAAATACGCCCACATCAGTGATGAGGCGATTCGAAAGGAGTTGTTAAGAAGACGTCAGGCCGCGGGAGGTTGACGACAGGGTGCCACTGCCCGGCTTGTCCGGCAGCTCGGATCGAGACCATCGGCTGCCACCACGTTGCATCGATTCAACCTCTGGGCGGGACGAAAGCCGTGCAACGGGAATTCCATCCGTCCGAGTCAGCCGCACTGCGGGACTAGCCCGCAGGGGCACCCGGCGGTAGCCGCCAGTGTTGCGATACTTGGGTCAACACTGATACGATATCTGAACACAAGGTGCCCTACGAAGGGTTCGGCCGATATGGACGCGACACATAAAGTAATAGATATCCAATTCGACCCAGAGGATGTCGTGTTGCTGATACTCGAGGCAAATGAAAGGCTACTTCGGCGGAGGAGTCTCGCTGGCGTCACACGACTACAGAAGCTTGTTTTCATTCTTGAAGAAGAAACGCCCTTTGAGGGCATTGGGAGAATGTTCGACTTCGTCCCTTGGAACTTCGGCCCATTCTCGAAGGGAGTTCACGAAGCCGTTGACTTTCTTGACGGATGTGGGCTGGTTGAAATTGAGGAGCGGGAAGTCGAGTCTGTCTACGCGACACGGGAAGAGGCTCTTCTTCTTGAAGACATTGCCACCGACTCAGACCGAGACACCAATGAGAACCAAGCGATTCCAGTCCGGGAGAAAGTATTCACGTTGACTGATGACGGCAAGGTGGTTGCATCGAAGTTGCGAGAGTTGCTGTTTCAAAAAAAACCTGCCGATTGCGAAGCAATCGACTCAGTCGTCAGTCGGTTTGGTGCGAAACCGCTCGGCCAAATCATTCGTTACGTCTATCACCGGTATCCGCTTATGACGACAAACAGCATTCATCCTGAAGCAAAACGCGTTTCATCGTCGTCTTCAGACTTAGACTGACGGGGCCGTACTTTGTGGTATTTTGCAGAAGCATCGATTGTTGCTGCCGAATTCGACTGGCGCATCTTTTTCGGTGGGTTCACTGCAATCGGAATTTGGGCCACCGCATGGATGCAACTCGTGCTATTGCCTTTTTTCAGTCGTAGAGAAGAACTGCACAACCAATTCTTCTCGTCAGAATTTCCGAATGCCGTGGCTGCTATAGAGAGTAACAGGCTAATACCCCCGCTGGCACGAATCCTCGCGCAAGCTTATCAAGCACACCGGGGCCGATCAAAAATAGACTTCGATACGGCGCTCCAGCTACTCCAAGACGTTGATTTCTTAGAAGATTTCGAGCAGGCGCAAGCGGCAATGTCGTCCATCAATAATTTGGAACGTTTTCGAATCAAGTTGCGGTTAGCATGTTCGGTTTTATGGTACAGCGCGGCCAGTCACGTTCTCGCATCGCTTCTTTTGATGCTGCCGTTCTTTGCGATGATTTCGGCAATGGACCGTCTTAAGTGGAGTCTCTCAGTGCTCGCCATTGTTATCTTCTCGCTTCTCTGGCTCGGCACATTGATCTTGACTGTCGGTTGGCTCATCAGGTACCGGCAGTTAATTGGGACTCTGACCGCCCTGCTCGAGACCGATCACACGAGGTAGCCCCCTGATGACCGAAAACGAGATGGCGCCAGCAGTGAAGGAATTGTTCGCGAACGATTTTCGAACTATCGAGCAAGTTCGTTTCGGACGAAAGTCTATAGACCTCGCATTCGTCCCTGAATCTCCTGACCTGGATACAATAACGGTCGAGATGAAACTTCGCGATTGGCGTCGGGCATTATGGCAAGCTCAACAGAATCGGACGATCGGAGGACTGTCCTACGTTGCAATTTGGCATGACTACTCACGTCCCTGCATCAACCAACGCGAACTATTCAGCAGTTACGGGGTGGGGCTGATTGTGGTTTTTGAGACACACGCTGTAATCGAATTCGAGGCTATTTCGCTCGCAAAAATTCCATCTTCTCTTAAGCACGCTTGGTACGAACGACTTTCAAGTCTGTCGGCAATCTAATGGCTCAACATTTTGAACACTTGCTCATTTACCAGCACAACGTGCAGAGAGTCTTCCGTGAGCATACCGAGAAATATTCGGGCATTGTTATCCCCTTCTCGATTGCGTCAGCGTTCCCGACAGGAACGTATGGATTTATTCGAGCGCTCCTTAGCCACTCGCAGGATAAGACATATCTATTCGACCCACGAACTCCACTCTTTCAGAAGGCGTGGGATCGAAGCAATGTTCGCCCACCACACATAAAAGTTGCGGAGATATTCGGGCCGCCGTTCAGCACAGTAGGTCTTTCTCGCGCATTAAGTCCGCGTGATTTTACCACGGATTTGTTAGGTTCAGTCGTCCAGAATTGCTTGTCGTTCCAGCAGAACTTTCGCGCGCGAGATGAAGATGTGCGAAAGCTTCAGAAGTACAAAAAGTTGCTGGGCGTGTCTGAATTAGATGAAATGCGACAGCCTCAAGTGGTAGTACCGCCCTACTTTGAATGCGAGGTCTTTGGTGACGAATGGTGGGAGTTAAACAGCAGCGCAATAGATTTTACGTTGGCGAGCCATCCACCCTCCGCAGTTAGACCCGTTTTGCATTTGAAACGACTTCCGCACGAGGCGTCGCGAGATTGGGTGAAAGTCGCTCGGTCATATGTTGAGTCGGGTATCACGTCCGTTTCGATTTATCCGAACAATTTCAAAGAACTCGAAGCGTCGACGGAAGAACTACTTGATTACAGAACGTCCGTTTCGTGCTTGTCGTCGGAGGGGATTCTTCCCTTTGCGTGGCATGGTGGTTTTTTTGCAGTTGCTTTGTATCGGGATGGTCTGTCCGGATTCGCCAATGGAGCAGGATACGGAGAGTGGCGTGACAGCGGATACCATCGGGGAGGTAGTGCCGCCGTAAGGCTATACTCATTGAAACTTCATCGGTTCTTGGAGGCGTCCGAGTATCAGTTGTTCGCCACCACGGACCCTGCGAACTTCGGCTCTGATACTGAGATAATGCGACATGAACTTTCGTCCGGCCGGCCTCTCGACGAAATTGATCCGCAAGTGGCTTTAGACCACTTTGTAGAGTGTCGGGAACGCGAGATTGCTTTCGTTAGTACTCATCATCGATCCGACATATCGGCATCGCTGTTGGATGCAGCTGACAGGGTAAAAATGTTTGGCGAACTGCAGGAAGAGAAGTATTCCGAACCTCTTAGAAGATGGAGTAGTGCCCTAGGGCAAGATTTCGAATGAACTCTCGATAGTGACGGACGGCACCCGAGAAACGACCGCTCGACCATGCGAGTCGCACACTTCGAAATTTCCTTTCAGTAGAGTCGCGCTGCTTACGGCATGCGTTGGGCTTGAGACTTCGCCGACAATTTCGCACGCAAACGATTTCTCTGTTTCAAAGTTGCGCTCGCGGTGGTGAAACGCCTTCGGAAAGTGGGGGAGGCGCGGTATCGGGGGGAGGCGAGAGAGGTGGGAGGCGGTTTAGGAGTGCTGCCGCGGGTGCTCTCTTCTTCAATTTCGAAAGCCTGAGAGCAGATTTGGCTATGAACGTCGACTGTTTGATATCGAATGTTTTTATATTCCGCATTGGCCCAATTATCGACTCATGGGGTGGCTCAGTTTCTATCGAATCGGGCGGCGGTGGGTACGAGGTTGGGGCTGGGGATGTAAGGCCGGGTTCCCTCTGAGACCTCTTGTCGCTTCGCGACCCGGACGTGTAGCGTCCGGGCCACCCCGTGGGCATGGCGTGGCGCCTTCAGGTCGTTCGGAGCCGTGAGAACTTGGACGCTTGGCACTCATGCCCACGTGCCGTGGGCATGCCACGCTTTCGCCACGCTTTCGCCACGCTTTCGCCATGATCGAGGCGGGTGAAGCTGGGGATGGGGGATCGTATTGTCTTCCGATCCCCCGGATCGCAACGCGTGTCGTCAATTAATAGGTCGCCAGTTTTAGGTCGAAGGTTGTCTCGAATTTACTGACGGCTTGCGTGAGGTGTTCTCGGGTGGGGCAGTCGATGACGACGGCGAAGGTGCGGCCTGATTCGTGGCCTTCGGTCGGGTGGGCGGCGAGGGCGATTTCCTTAAAGCGATTTTCTTCAAGCCAGGCGCGGAACCAGGTGTATTTCCGGACGCGGTCGGCGGCGGGGTCGGAACTGAAGATGATCAGGCGGGTGCCGTCGCCGGTGCGGTGGAACCCGGCTTCGGCTTTCATCCGCTTGTTGTAGCCCTTCATTGCCCAGAACTCGGCCATCTTCTCGCCGGCTGAAAGAACGCGTCCGACCATGGGAACCTCCAACAATTTGGGGCGCGGCGACCTCAAATGCGGCAGCGATGGCCATCGCATGTGAAGTCACAGCGCCAGACAGTGAGCCGAGCCGCGTGAGATACGGCCGACCACGGAAATCGTCACCGCTGAGGTGACGGCGAAATGCTGGTGGAGGCGCGACGGAAGCGCACACGCGACTTAGGAGGGCGCGAGGCGATCGTCAGAGGTTAAGAGAGTCGAAATGACAGTGAAATGAACGGGGCGACTACAATAACGCCGTCGTCGACCGGGCAGGCTTCGCACTGGGGCGAAATAAGAGTCAGTGAATTGACTGAAATGAAAGGCCCGCGTCGAATTCAGCGACGACCGTCGACCGATGAAGAATGAGAAAGCCGACGGGAATCGAGTTCTTTGATACCGCTCGCATCGGGGAACGTCAATATCTGATGCCCCGTTTTTTCGAGATCAAACTCGAAGCAAGGCGGGCGTTGACCGCTTACTCCTTGGAAGAGGCGGGCGGCTCCAGGCCTTCGATCGAGACGAGGCGTGGACGACGAGTGGCCAGGTCGATCGCGAGGATGCGGTGGTTGTTGGTATCGGCGACGAAGAGGGTCTCGCCGGCGATGGAGAGTCCGGCGGGTTCGTCGAATTGCGGCGGATCGAGGTCGTCCCCCTGATCGCCGGTGCCGAGCCACGAGGTGGTGTCACCCTTGCCGGTTTTCAGCAGTTCGACTTTTCGCAGCTTATGGTTGTAGCTGTCGGCGACGTAGAGGAAGCCGTCTTTATAGGCGATGCCGAGGGGGTGCTGAAACCGGGCATCGCTGCCGAGGCCGTCTCGATCGCCGAATTCAAACAGCGTTGCCCCGCGGGGCAGGTCGTGGGGGCCGGCGGGTGTCGTGACTTTCTTCGACGTGTCGAACGGGACGCGGCGGATCGCGGATCCCTCGCTATCGCAGACGTACATCGCCTCGCCATCGGAGGCGATGCCGGAGGGTTGGGCGAGCGCGGAATCAGGATGGGTGCCGTCGATCACGTCCTCTCGACCCGATCCGGCGAAGACGCCGATGTAGTCGGTCCCGAGTTCGTGGGACCACATTTGATGCGGCCCCGCCATGGCGATGTGGAGGGTTCCGTCGTGCTGGAGGAGGTCCCAAGGGCTGTTGAGGGCCGTGTATTTGAGCGGACCACCCTTGGCGCGGAAGGCGGCCTGTTTGCCGGTGCCGGCGAGCGTTGCGACGGTTTGGTCTTCCAGATTGATGCTGCGGATCAGGTGGTTTTCGGTGTCGGCGACATAGAGCGTCTCGCCGACGAGGGCCATGCCCTGCGGGCGGAAGAAGGACGACTTTTCATACGAACCGTCGTCCGCCCCGCGTTCGCCCGTGCCGATGACGTGGAGCAGTTTGCCGGCCAGCGTCGTGACGACGATGCGATTGTGGTTGCTGTCGGCGATGAAGAGTCGGTCGGTCGATTGGTCGGCGAGGACTTTGCCGGGGAAGCGAAGCGGGGTGGGTTCGACGTCTTCGCGTTCGAGTCCGAAGTCGGGCTTGCTGCGTTTGAGGGTGCCGTTGGCGTCGTGGTAGGCGACCAGTTTGCCGATGATGTTATCGAGTAGTTTTCGGTTGCCTTCGCCGGAGAGGTAGCCGCAGTAGTTGCCTTCGGGGTCGAGCAGCACGAGTGTGGGCCACGACCGAGCACCGAACTTGCGCCAGACTTTCATGTCGGCGTCGTTAATGACGGGGTGTTCGATTTCATAGCGGAGGATGGCATCGCGAATGGCGTCGGTTTCTTTTTCGTTCTCGAACTTGGCGGAGTGAACGCCGACGACGACCAATTCCTGGGCGTATTTTTTCTCAAGGTATTCCAGGTCGGGCAGTACATGAATGCAATTTATGCAGCAATACGTCCAGAAATCGAGCAAAACAACCTTCCCCTTCAACTTCTCCAGCGAGAGCGGCTCGTTGGTGTTGAGCCAGGCTTTGCCGCCTTCGAGGCTTGGGGCCGGTTCGGCATTCGGGAACGGGTTTTGGAGTGTCTCTCCCGCCGCATTTTCGACTGATGAGTCGTCCGTCGCCTGCTGGGCGAAACCGACATTCGATCGGAGATAGCCGAATGCCAGCAGCCCGGCGACGGCGAGGGCCGCTGCAAGGGCGATCGGGACGACATGATTGCGAAAGCCGCCGGTCATGCTGCTGATTTGTCGTTTCACGGCGTCGATCTCCGAGAGCCAGCCTGAATCCAGAACGCATCGCTGGGGACGATCGGGGGACCGACCTTCCCTGCCCCGTCATCGTAGTCCAGTTCCTAAACCGATCAACCGGGACACAAATCATAGGCACTACCCCATCAACCTACCGAAGTCGGTTGCGCGATTTGGCGTCTGCGGACGAGTTGGCGCGGGAGCGGCTCGGTTTCGCGACGAGTCGCCGCAAGGCCGCAAAATTGGCAACCGGCGTAACCCGTCAGGCTTTTCTCACCCGAATTATTACCGGAATGCGGCACCGGCTCGGTAGGGTCAGGTTGACCCTGCGGTCCCTCGCGCGCAAAGATAACAAGGTTCGCCGTTGTTCATTCACTTCGGGCGCGACGGATTGCCGATCAGGGAGGCAGCGGGTCTGACGAATATCGTCTGGACCGTCATGTGCCTTCCGCCCACCACGATCTCACCTACCGAGTGCCGAGGTCCAGCGATGATCATTCGAGCGCGTTTCTATTTCTGTCTATTTGCCGGACTCTCCGCCGGTCTGTGCTTACCGGCTTCAGCCTCGGCCCAGGTATCGGGCGCCGGGTGGGCAGAAGAGATGTTCAGCGAACTGAAGCACGACTTCGGCGTCGTCGCACGTGGTGCGGAGACGAAGACTCGAATCGCGATCAAGAACATTTACGAGGAAGACGTTCACATTTTGAACGTCGACACTTCGTGTGGCTGCACGGCCGCTAAGCCCGATCGTACGTTTCTCAAAACTTACGAGACGGCCTATGTGACAATCGAAATGGACACCCGCAAGTTCACCCGCCACAAAGATTCGAGCGTCATCGTCACGTTCGACCGACCGCAATACGCCAAGGTCACGATCCCCGTGAAGATGTATGTGCGGACCGACGTCGTCCTCTCGCCGGGGTCGGTCAATTTCGGCGCCGTCGACGTCGGTTCTGGGGCGGAGCGCGGCGTGGAAGTTGCCTATGCCGGTCGCAACGACTGGAAGATCGAGCGGGTCGAAGAAGACTCCGACATTCTTGATGCCGAAGTCGTCGAGCGGAATCGCGGAACCGGCAAGGCGACTTACGACCTGCGAGTGACGCTCAGTTCGGATGCCCCCGTCGGTCCGATTCGCGAGCGAATGACGTTGATTACCAATGACTCGGCCAACCCGAACGTGCCCGTGCTGATCGAGGGACGTGTCGAAGCCGATATCACGGTCACGCCGTCGACGGTGCCGTTGGGCAAACTGACGCCCGGTCAAACTCGGATGGTCAACGTCGTCTTGCGTGGCAAGAAGCCGTTCGAAATCGAGAAGATCGAATGTGAGTCGGAGACCGAAGCCTTCAAGGTTCGGCTTCCTAAGACGACCCGCTCGGTTCACGTGCTGCCGCTGGCGGTGACCGCACCGAACGTCCCCGGCGAGTACGTCGAAAAATTCACGGTTACGATCCCGGGTCGCGACGAACCGATCACCTTCGAAGCCGTCGGCGAGATTGCCGGGTCTTGAAATGAATCGAGATTAGCAATGCTTTAAAGCCCACGAGTGGCGACTCGTGGGCTTTTTGCAAATTCACACCGCAACGACTTCGGCTTCGTCCTTGCGTGCTTCGGCCATCGAGGTATCGACCCGCATGGTAATCGTGACTTCCCACGTGCCGTCGTCGGGAACGAGGAATTCCCAGCGCGGCATGACCATCACCGACTGATGCACCGCTTCGAACCCGGCTTCCGACTGGCTGATCGTCTCGATCGGGAAGGCCCACACAGACGCCGGCTCGGAGACTTCAAGTCCCGCAGAGATGCCGAGCCATTCATCGGTCAGTGTGATCTCACCAGTCTCTTCGATGCCTTGAACGGTGCCCAACTGGCCGATCCGCTCGCCGCCGGACAGCGAGAAGAAGCGATCGTCGGCTCCGGCGGGCATCCCGGCAAAATTGAACTCGACCCCGAAGTGGATCGGCAGCCCGGCGGGGAGTTCGCTGAATCGATAGGTGACACTCATCGTATCGGGCGCGGCCTGATCGAACGCGACCGTCTTCTCGGCTTCAACCGAGTAACGATTGACGTGTCCTTGCCGAGCCATCGCCACTTCGACGCGGTCGGGACGTTCGCGGAGCGCCGTCTCGTACACGCCGGTCTCGAAGTCGCCGATCACTCCTTCGCCGCGGCGGAAGTCCTCGAGCGACAACCCCGGCTGGAGGAAGTGGTCGACAAGGCTCTTGCGCGGCCAGCGATCATAAATCAGTTTTTGATCAAGGTCGGGCTGCTTGAAGTGGACGAGGTCGTGAATGCTGACCCCCTCGTCCTCATCATGACCCCCGTGGTGATGCTGTTCGGCGGAACCGTGCTCAGCTTCGTGTTTCAGCCTGGCGGCGTGCTGGCGAATCGTCTCGTGATAGCGCTCCGGACGGCGGTCGAGCGTGGCGAGCAAGTTGTGATTAATCGCTCGAATGTCGTACTCGTACAAATGCCCGCCGCGACTCGGCTTGAGCAGCGCGACGAATGACTCACCGGTCACCCGTACTTCCTTGCGAGCGTCCAAATCGAAGTCGGCGACATCGGCTGTGAGTGACTCGGCTTGGCGACCGTCGGCGACGTCGAGAGCGGTGTCGGCGGAGATCAGATGTTGAAACACCGCGTTCCGCAGGTGCGGCAGGTACAGCCCTCCGAACGCCCCGTGCCAGTACGAGCAATTACACTGCGCCTTGTAGAGATCGGTTCGGGCCTGATGCACAAGATCGGCGCGGTCGGTCAGGTGCTCACCGCTGGTGAACTTCTCCAACCGCTCGCTGACCTGCAGCATCCGGCAATACATCTCATTGACTTCCGGGTATTTCACGCGGAAGTTCCGCCAGAACCCGCCGCGGAGGAATTGCTTCAGCGACGGCCACTCTTCGATGTGTTCCAGATTGTGAGTCAGGTCATGGAACTCCTGCTGACGCGGTGTCGGCAGGGCCCATTCGGTCATCTCGCGATAGCTGCAGTCGGACACGTAGAACTTCCCGACCGGGGCGACATTTTCAATCGCCTCGCCGAGTGTCGTCACCTTCAGCCAGTCGTTGTTCGCCCGCAACGCGTCGAAGAATCGGCGAAGCCAACCCCTCTCGTACACGAGCGACTTCGTTCCGGGCCACGTGCCGAACTTCTCGCCGTCGTCTCCGAACGTCACGACGCAGCCGGGCCGCCGGTCGGCGAGTTGCCGCAGGTAGTCGATCGTCTTTTCCGGCTTCTGGAACGGAATCAGGTAGCGAAGGGTCTCGTCTCCGGGGAACAAGGAGAGGAGCTTGCCTTCGTCCTCGGTGAGGTAGTAGTCGAACAGCTCCTCATTTCGCAGCCCGGCATTCTTGAAATGATAATCGTCGAGGATCGTGTACTCGATGCCGCCGGCGATGATGTCCCGCGTGAAGCCCTGTTCCCAGACTCGCTCCGGCAGCCACATGCCCCGGATCGGCTGGCCGAACAGGTTCTCCAGATATTTCGAGTAGGCCTGGATCTGACCGACCCGGTCGCGCGACGGGATGTTGGCGAGGATCGGTTCGTAGAACGGTCCACCGAGAATCTCGATCTGGCCGCGCTCGACGAGCCCGCGGACCTTGTCGATGTATTCAGGTTTCCGCTCGACGAGCCACTCCAGCAGGCTGCCGGACGTATGCAGTACGATCGCGATATCGGGATATTCGGCAAGCGTGTCGATCATCGGCCGATAGCTGTCTTCGAAGGCTTCCTCGAACACTCCGTCGAAGTTGCCGATCGGCTGGTGATCGTGCAGGGCCAGCACGAGTCGGATACGGCAGGACATCGGTAACTCCGTAGGGCTGCAGCGCTAAGCTGCGCGGTGCGTCTTGAGCAAATCTGACCGGAAACGAGACGGGCTTAGATGAATATCGGCCACAGGTCGTACCGGCTGTAAGGCTTATCGAGGATATGTCACCGCGAGCGCGACGCGATGCCAAGCGATATTCGCCTGTTCCGCCACGAATTTCGACGATCCGGGGCATTCCGGAACGATTGGCGAAACTGTACACTCCGCACGTTCACCCATTCTGGGCTGGTTCGTCACATCTCTTTCTAAATTTTTCGACCGAAAACAAGGGCCGCTGATGTCAGACGTCGCTCCCCATGCCGAGGCTGACCAATTTACGCCCGGCGATGAGCCCGTGACCGCGGAGAAGCGGCTCAACGAATTGCGACTGTCCCTCAGTCCCGAAATCAACTACCGACTATCGACGATCTTCCCCAAAGTGGAGGGCTTCGGCTGGAGGGGCAACTTCAAAGCCAAGCATAAATTGCTGAAGAAAGTTGAGCCGACACTGCTCGACGCCCGCATCGAGGGCGAAGAAATTTGTTACGTCGCGAAGGGGGCTCAGTATTCCCTGTTGGAGCAATATTTTATGGGCATTTGGGCGGCCCACGTGAATCAGACCGTCTTCGTGCTCACAAATGCCCGCCTGCTGTTGATGCGGTGCGATGCGAAGGGTAAGCCGAAAAAGACGTTCTGGATGATCTATTACAGCCAGATCGAACAGCTCAAATCGAGTTGGAACGGTGTGGTCGTCCTGAAACTGAAGGACGGCAAAAAGCTGAAGTTTACCGGCTTTCCGAAAAAAGACCGGCAGGAGATGCCGCGCATCTTCGAGGAACTGCTGGAGACCTATCGGGAACGGAATTTCGATCCCGAAGTAACGCAGTCGCGCGAAAACCTGTGCTCGGCCTGCTTCACCGTCGTACCGCTCGGGGAATATGACTGCGAGCGTTGCGGGGCGACGTTTTGGCCGCCGAAGCAGTTAGCCCTGCGGAGTCTCGTGTTCCCCTCATGGGGCGACTGGCTGATGGGGCACCACCTGCTCGGTTTTTTCGAACTCATCGGCATGGCGATGACGTGGTTCATCGCCGTCGGTCTCATCACCGTCGCGATTAACGAAGCCGATGGCGGAGCAGCCTTGGTGGCGCTATTCATGATCATCACGCTGCACGGCGTCGACGCCGCGCTAACCTACTCGCTGGCCAACAAAGGGCTTCATCCCAAACGGTTGCCGAAACCCGAGACCGAGACGGAGTCGATCTTCTCGAGCTGATCAACGTATCGCGAAGGTTCGTCTTCACTTCGCCGCAAAGAGCGACCGGCATTGCTCGGCCCCCATGCGATGAGCTTTGACGGCGTCCATCGTTTCGGGCGATCCCTTTTCGACGGCCTGTTCCAAGATCACCAGCGGATCGATGTTGAGGTCGTCGAGTTTGGTTTTCAATCGGCGATAATCGATGTCGCCGTCCACTGAGAACGCTTCGGTCCAAATGCCTCGCTTTGACTGGCGCAAATGCAGCTCGGCGATGCGGCGACCGTAGAGCCGGACCGCGTCGAACAGGGCGACCTGCGAATCGCCACAGCCGCGGTAAATCCAATGGCTATCGAGGCAGAACGCGACGTATTCAGGATCCGTTGCCGAGAGCATATGATGAAACTCGCGGGCGCCCGCTTTCAACTCTTTGTCATGATTGTGATAGGCGAGCGTCATTTCTGATTTGCTCAATGCCTTTCCTAAGTCGTCGAGAGCATCGCGCTGCACCGTCAGTTGTCGATCGCACTTGAGTTGAGGGCCGTTCCAGTCGATCGGACTCGGATTGGTCACGACGATCGAAGCGCCGAGCGTGTCAGCAGCCGAAGCGATCTCCGCGACGGCGTCCACACTGCGAACCGCCGCCCGCGGTTCGTGCAGCACGCTGTTGACGTAAAAGGACTTTACTGAGAGCCCGTGCTTCTTCAGCAGTGGTTCGTAACGCGCGACATCGTCGGCGGACTCGAATACCGGCTCGAAGAGTTCAATGCCCGACGCAGCGACATCGGCGAGATCGCGATCGAGGTCCTCACCCCACTTGCGGCCCTGGCGACGAAAAAACGTCGACCACGGGTACTGCTGCGTGCCGACCACCGGCCCGCGCGGACCTTGGTCCGCAAAGCTCCAGTTCGAAATCGAGGCCAGCGCACCGGCGGCGGTTGTGGCGGTGGCGGCCTTCAAGAATTCTCGACGCTGCATTGATGACTGCTTCGTTCGGCTGGGAATAGGGCATCCCAGCTTCGCAGCAGCACCCCGTCTCCGACAAGCGCAATCCTACAAGCGAACATCACCCCAGCGAAATCGACTCAGGCCGATTTTTTTCCGTTCGCCGTCGCTTGCTCCAGCAGAGGAGCCACCTGACCGATGACGCTCCGCATATCGGCGACGATGCCGTTCTCGAGCTCTTCGGTCGTGATCCCGTCGCAGGCATTCACGCACGCCTGAATGCGGCGGACGATCTCCTGATTCGCCGAAGAATCTTCACCGTAGATTTCGCCGTCCGGCGTAATCAGCAATGAGATCGCGTCGGCGTCGGTCGCCTGATGGGGGGCGGGAGTATCCATGTCGGCTTTGTCCGTCGGGGCGGCAGGCAGAATGCGCGCGCGAATTGATAAACCGCACGACCTGCTTAATTCATCGGCACGATCGACCGAACGACTTAGTTAGAATCGGCAGAACCCTGAAGGCTCACGTCCGTAACGGCTTCAAAAGCCCGGATGAGTGAGTGAATCACCCTTACATTACGAAGCGTCGGGCGCGGTTGCTTCCGCGATCGAGCGGAGAAGCCCGGCTTGGCGATGGGTGAGCGGCGCATTCAGTCGGCAGCCAATGAGGTGCCAGTCGTCCTTTTCCCGGCACCACATCACTTTGGCAGAGAGGTTCAATCGCTGAGGGCCGTGATGGGCCTCGATCAGCAAGGCCGTTCCATTTTCGACCGGGCGTTCGCTCGCAATCCGGACACCCGACGTCGATGCGTCCGCAAGACGGGCATCGCACAATGCGCCCGCCGTTCCGTCGCCGGCCAGAAATCGGATCGATACGTCTTGGGCCGGGCGGGGTTCGGCCCGGCGATCGTCTTTGGAACGACGATCAGTAGAGTTGAGTATCATCGGCTATCCGCGAACAGAGATCGACTTGGCGAGAGCAACGTTTTCGCGCAAGCGCGAGTCGCCGCCTATCGATACTTAGCCCGCACACGGACACCCGACACGGCGTGATTGGCTCATCGGGACAATTTACGGCCGTGCGATCAACGCGACCGTCATGATCGCGCTCATCGGTCGTTCGGAGGACAGCCGGAATGGTCAGCGGACCGGTTGAAACGGTTTCAGCGTGTCTTCTGCCGTCGCACTCTGCGCCAGCACCAACGCGATATCTCCCGCCTTCAGCGTGTCATCCGCACCGGGCACTTTGACGAAGTTTTCGCGTTCAATCGCCGCGATAATGCCGTGAGAGAGGTCCTGTTCCTTCAGCGGTGATTCCGTGATCGGGCTGCCGGCGACGACTTCGACCTCGTAGACCTCGGCCTCACCGCCGGCCACGTCGTAGCGGCTCATCACCACGCCCGACTGCACCATGCCGAGGACCTGCCGCGCCATCACCTGCCTTGGGCTGACCGCCGCGTCGATGCCCAACTTACCGAGTACGTTCGCGTAATCGGGTCGGCGGACGACGCTCATAATTTTTTTGGCGCCCAACTCCCGCGCTTCGACGCCGCAAATGATGTTGTCTTCATCGCGACCGGTCGCCGCGACGAACGCATCGCACTTTCCGACGCGGGCGTCTTCCATCTCGGCCCGTCGCGTGACGTCGGCATTGAGAACTGTGGCGTGATCAAGTTTCGACGCGAGTTCTTCACATCGTTGCGCGTCCGATTCGAGGATGACCGTTTCGAACCGTCCGCGTTCGAGTACGCGGGCCAGGTTGTAGCCGATCTCCCCGCCTCCCCCGATGACCACCCGCATCCTTTCGGGAGTCCCGCTTTCGAACAGTGATTTTACTTTCGCAATCGAATCACTCGTTCCCATTAAAGTGACGAAGATTCCCGGCTCAAGTAAGTCTTCGGCCGTCGCGATGCGGGTTTGTCGGTCCCGCGTGATAAAGCCGATCCGCACGCCCTTGCGCATCTTCAGCTCGAAGAGTTTCTTGCCGGCCGCCCGGCTGTGCGGTTCCACCGCGACTTCCTGGACCTCGACGCCACCGCGCAGAAAGTTCTCGATCGTGAATAATCCCCGAGCGCGAATGCTCTTCGCCAGTTCGAGCGCGGTCAGAAACTCAAGGCTGAGCAGCCGATCGACACCGAAGTGACGGCGATAGTCGAACGTGCTCGCGTCGCGGTAGGCCTCGTTGTAGATACGGGCGACGCTGCGAGCGGCTCCCATCTGCTTCGCGAGACTCGACCCGATCAGGTTGACCTCATCGAGGTTGGTCACGCCGAGATAAAGGTCGGCACTCTGTACGCCCGCTTGAAACAAAGTGACGGCATCGCAGCCGTTCCCGCGGACCGTTTGAATATCGAGGCTTTCCTCGAGCCGGTCGAGTACGTCGCGCGAGCTGTCGACCAGACAGACATCGTGTCCGTTATTGCAGAGCGTTCGCGCGATCGACGTTCCGACCGTGCCGCCACCCAGAATGACAATATTCATGCCCGACTTAACCCAACGATTCCGTTCGCCATCTGCGACTCAAAGCGTCTTACCGAACACTGCCGTCCACTTTCAAACGATCGTGGCCCGATGCGAGGTGTCGGCGCCGCAGTCATATTTCACTCAACGCCGTCGCTATCGTAGTGCCCGGACCCACGCGGACACAAAGCCATCGATCCGCGTCATTTGAGATTGCGGACATTGCGGGCATCGACGAACTTCAGGTGTCGGTAAAGCATCTCCATCCGACGGGCATCGTGTCCTGCCGCCGCTGCCGCCCGCACGGGATTGCCGAAGATCGCCTCGACTTCCATCGGCCGCCCGAGTTTGTGGTCGACCCTCATGCTGCTGTCGTAAGGCACCATCTTACGGGTGTCCTCCAGCATCTTTTCAACGAAGGACTCATCGATCGAGTACCCTTCGGCGGCAGCCGATGCGACGACTTCTTCCATCAGCGTTTTCGCCATCTCGGTCCCGTCGAAGCACTCCATGATGTCCGCCGTCGATGCGTCGAGCGCCACGGACAGGCCGTTAAACGGAATATTCCAGACGAGCTTTCTCCAGCGGGTGAGCCGGATGTCTGGGCTGGGCGTGACCGATATTGTGGCGGAAGCAAAATCCTGCCCGATGTCCCCCACGCGCTCCGATACCCCATTGCCTAAGAACTCGCCGAACTCGATTCGCCCGTAGTCGAGATGTCGGATGTGTCCGGGTCCGACTTTGTTGCTGCACAGGAAACAACACCCGCTGAGTGTCCGATCCGCACCGACGACGGCGGTGGCTTCCTGTTCGATGTCGAGCCCGTTCTGCAGAACCAGAACGCACCCGTCCGCTTTCACGATCGGCGGCAGCAACTCGGCAAGCAAGTGGTTTTGAGTTGTCTTCAGTGCGACGATGACGACGTCGCAAGCCGGCATTTCTTCGGGCGTGCCGAAGACGGAGACATCGCTTAAATGAAAGTCACCCGCCTTTGATTCGACCTTCAGCCCGTTGTCGCGAATGTGGTCGACGTCACTGTGAGCCAGAAAGTGAACTTCGCACCCCGACCGGGCCAGCAGACCACCGTAATAGCCTCCCAGCGCTCCGGTTCCGACAATTCCGTATGTCCGATCGCTCATTCGCTTCGCCCCGCGCCGTCACCTGGATTCGCTCTTCTTCAATATTAACACAATAACGTCGGGTGGCCGGATACGGCGCTTTCGCCGCCCCCGGAACGCGAACTCTCAAAATCAGAACTGTTCGAAAATGGTGCCACCAAAGACACGATCACTGTGGGCGTCGTAAAGATGCCGTCCACAGCCACCCATTTGAATGACTGTTTCTTTCAATCTAACTCGCTATCGAGGGGTACGTATTGGGATGTCAGGGCCGCAAGTCGACCCTCTACTCGTCCGGTTCCTCATTGGTGCGGATCACGTTGAAGGCAGCTCCTTGGGGGTCCGTAACGACGGCAATCGTTCCGACATCCATATCGAACGGTTCCGCGATTACTCCGCCGCCGGCCTCCCGCACTTTCGCCACGACGGACGGCACATCATCGACCGTCACGTACACGCTCCAGTTCGGAGGGGCGTCGCCCCACGCTTCAGTCATTGCCATGATGCCGCCGTTCATTCGACCGGCGTGATGAATGATTTCATATCGTGACATCGCTCCAGAACTTGATTCGTACGTCCAACCGAACAGTTCGCCGTAAAACTTCAACGCGGTTTCGATGTCGCGGGTTGCCAGTTCGTTCCAGCCCCATGCCCCGGTTTGGTTGACCAGCTCGGCACCGAAGTGTTCCTGAGGTTCCCAGATAAAGAAATAGGCGCCCGTAGGATCCTGAATGCCCGCCATGCGTCCGGCCGTCATAACCTGCATCAATGGCATTGTGACGGTACCGCCCAATTCCGTTGCTTTGGCTGCGACCGCTTCGGCATCGCCAACGCTGATATAGCTGTTCCAAACCGGCGGCATTCCTCCCGACTTCATTTCTTCAGGCATTTCACCGAGCCCGGCTACGCTGTGCTCGCCATGCCGGAACATCACGTAGGGCGGTCCGCCCTGTGTGTCCTGGTCTTCGGCCGACCACCCGAAGACCTCCGAATAAAACCGTTTGGCTCCTTCGATCTCATGAGCCATGAGGTCGATCCAGCAGAAGATTCCTGCATCAAATTGTGTTCGAAGCCCCATTTGCTGTTCCCTCCCCATGAAGTTCAACGGACCGAATCGGATGTGGACACAATGTCACCTTTATGGTCGAAACGCAAGCAACTTCGGAGTCACGACAAGAATTGTTACCCGGCATTTGAGAATAGACTCTCCATCAATCGGAAAGCCGATTGCACCCTCAACGCGGCGGCTCCGTTTAACCCATCGAGAAGCGACTTCCGATGGCCGGGAGGGGAATCACTCAGGGCGATGCCCGAGGCGGCCGACCGAGGTTTCGAAATAGCGTTTGCGTCGCTTGCTCGTATCGGTTTCCGATCGATCGCTATTGCGAAGATCATCGACATTTGCCTGACAGTAGCGGCAGCCCACCCGCTCCAAGTGAAAACGGATGTAGTCGCGTTCTTCGACTTCGCCGCTTCCCTCAAGGAACCGACCGACGTCGACGCGGGTGGGGCAACTCAATCGAGCGGTCCGCCAGATATCCCCCACGCCGTGTTGCCCGACATCTCGCCGCGCAATGATCACAGCCAATCGCTCGCGCAGCGATTCGGAGTTGCGTAACTGACTCTCGATCTCCGCCGCATTCGCCGACGGAAGTTGCTCAGACAGGTACGCTTCGAGAGTCGAATCGGCAATCAAGTCGGCGGAGGGCATCGGAGCCAGATTTACAGAGCCATGGTCGGTTCGCAGCTCACAGCGGAGCCGCTTCGATCTTTATCATAGAGAAAGTGATCCGATCATGGCCCGGAATTCAGCCATCGGCGACAGATCGGAATAATTGGTTCGTCATTCACACAATTTTGGAATTCTCGTTGGGAACCAGAGCGAACTACTGTGGCAATTTCTCGGGTTGATCGCCACGATGGACTTGCTGGCGGTTTGGGCCGACCGCCAGCCAATTCGGATCGACCGCTTGCGCCGCCGGTCGCCGACTCCCCCGGCTCGATACCCTCCCGTGCAGCACGTGGCAGAAACTTCCGCAATCACCTATCGGTCGTTTCGCAACAGCGACCCACCCGCTCTCGTCGCGTTGTGGCACGACTGCGAACTCGGTCGAGGTGCGGCCTCGGGATTCTCCTATGACGCGCTGGAGTTCCTCAACTTTTCGCAGCGGTACTTTGACCCGAACGGGTTTATCGTTGCGGTTGAAGAGGGCAGCGACGACATCGTGGGTTTTGTCCACGCGGGCTTCGGCCCCAACGAAGATTTCTCGGCCCTTACCAAAGAGCGGGGAGCAATTTGCGCAATCATGGTCCGCCCGCAGTTCCGCGGACTCGGCGTCGGTCGCGAATTGCTGTCGCGCGCTGAGGCCTACCTCCGCGACAACGGGGCAACCGAACTGATCGCGGGGCCGGCTCCTCCGTTTGATCCATTCTACATCGGGCTCTACGGCGGCAGCCGCCCGACGGGATTCCTCGAAAGCGATCCCGATGCGGAGCCGTTTCTGACAAAACTCGGTTACGAACCGGCCGAGCGCTACTTTGTGCTGCAGCGCGACATCGTCAACACGCGCGATCCGCTGAATTTTCGGCTCGTCAACGTCCGCCGAAAGATGAAGCTGAGCATCGCCGCCGGCTCTCCACGCAGCGACTGGTGGTGGATGACCCGCTACGGCCGACTCGAAACGCTGCGATTCCTGCTCGAACCGAAGTCGGGCGGAGAGTCCGTAGCGTCCGTTACGGTGATCGGCCTCGATTTGTATCTGCAGAAGTGGCACCAGCGCGTCGTCGGACTGATCGATCTCAATGTGAACGAGGACAGTCGACGCAAAGGCTACGCCCAGACCCTTCTGACGGAGCTCTGCAAACGGCTCCGCGACGAAATGGTCACGCTCGTCGAAGCCCACGTCAGCGAGTCGAATACGGCGGCGCTGAAGGTCTTCGAGTACAGCGGCTTCGAAAAGATCGACACCGGCGTCGTCTATCGAAAGCAAGCCGAGTAACGCCGCGACCGAAGACAAGCCCGCAGCGCGAGCAAGGGACGCAACCGAGCGATCCCCCTTGCTTGGCGATCAAAGAAAATGGACCTGCCCAGACTCGAACTGGGGACTTCCACCGTGTGAAGATGGCGCTCTAACCAACTGAGCTACAGGTCCGAATACGCGAGACCATGCAGGTTTTATCGCGGGCGGCCGCCTTCTGGCAAGCCCTCGCCGCAACGAAGCTGCGGCTGAACGTCCAACGGCTGCGGTGACTCTTCCAACAGCAGCCTCGCCACAAGCCCGCTGAACCACGACGGGAACCCCGCCCCGTAGGCTGACGTCTCGCCCCGACACGGCGTGATGACGGGGGGCCGCTCCGGCACGTTGCGGACACTCTGGTCAATCTGTTCGCTTGCGGCGTGCGGATTGAATTCTGTCGAATGGAGGCTGTCGATGAGCATCGGCGGGGAACCTGGTCGGCGAAGAACTGACGGGACGGTAAGTCCGTGTACCGTTCCGACAAGCCATCGAGCAAAATGTTCGCGCCAAGCGATAATTAGCAGAGAACCAAAGCCTCGACTTGAGGCAAGCAAGCCGGACTATCAATCACAATCCGGTGTCAACACGTCACTTCGACACCAGCAGTTCGACCACGGCGGCCTGCATGTGAAAATTTTTCGCAACTGAGATCGCGTTCCCGAAAGCTGTCGATAAAATCCCAGCGATCTACAGTCCACTACGGGACTACTGAACGCGCTTTTAATCCCAGCCGCGGCTGTGGCGCATCTGCCCTCCCTGCCGAAGGAATTCCCCCGATGGTCGTCACGAAATGGCTGCGCTCCCTTTACGCCGACTCCTTTCGCCCGCGACGCCGACGACGCGGGTTCACGGCAATCGAACCGCTGGAGCAGCGGGTGATGCTCTCGGGCACCGCGACCGACCCGCAGACGATCGACATTGACTGGCACCAAACCCAAAAGCGGATCTCGACCGGCTGGCGCGACTCGTTACTGCTCGATGAATTAAACGACCCGTCGGCCCAAATTACCGGTCACAGTAATTTCACGCCCGCCAACGGTGTCGACGGTGGACAATTAGAATGGGTCAGCAAGTGGGGCGGCATTGACTGGATCGCGCCCACGAATTTCAGCACCAACGCGGACGATGAGCTCGTCGCGTCCTTTGATATCACCGTCGACAACGGCACCGACACCTACGACGCGACGGTCAATATTAAACTTAACAATAGCGCCGTTACAGCGGCCGACGACGCATTCGTCATTAACAATGAAGACGACATTTACACCGGCTGGCGCGGGCCGTTATTCGATAACGATAACGACTCGGACGGCGATGACCTCACCACGACGACGCAGCGCGACGTCTCGACCGACGGCGGTGTCGCGAAATGGCTAAGCAAACGCGGCGGCCTGTTCTATAAACCCGACGCCGACTATCTCGGCGTCGACGAATTGTCTTACACCGTCACCGATGGCGTTTCGAGCGACTCCGCGGACGTTAAGATCGCGGTCGTCGGCGACATTAATATTACGTTGAGCGAAGACACGGCCGTCGGCACCTATGTCGCTACCCTCCCCGCCGAATGGGCGTCCGATCCGTTCTCGGTCTCGCTCAGCAATAGCGAATATTTCGAAATCGAAGAGATCGACGGCGAGCACAAGCTGAAATTAATTAAGCAGCTCGACTATGAATCGACCGGCTACATCGACGGCAAATCCTGGAAAGGCGTCGGCTTCACCGAAGCGTTTGAAGTGACTGCAACACAAGGTGCCGCGACTGGCTTTGCGGTAGCGAGCGGGCGGGTTGTGGTAACAATTAAGAATTTAAAACCGTATGCAAACACCGACTTCTACACCATCGAAATGAACGAAACACTTGAAGTCGATCGCAGTTCATTGCTTTTGCTACCGACAGAAAACGACTTTGATTTTAGTTCACCTCCGGGGATGTTCGCTGCGACAATTGTAAGCGGCCCATCAAACGGGATTTTATCGTTTGATAGCGTGACCGGAGAATTTACATATACGCCGAATCCGGACTTCGCCGGCGAAGATAGATTCACTTACGAAATTTCTGACGGTGAATTGTCCGACGTTGCCAACGTGTATATTAATGTTGTTGCATATTCGAATCATGTTCTCGTCCAACGATTTCGGGAATTGCATCCCCATTATGCACCGATGTTTGATTACATGGTCGGGGCGGGCTACACGCTCGCAATGCAAGATTTGCCAGACATGGGCGACCCTGATGACCCCGAAGCAAAATTTTGGGAGGCTTACGGGCTTGATGTACTTGGAAAAACCATAACGGTTGATATTGGCACTGGCACCTTCTTTACGTCGGACAAGCCGATTGACGAGCAGGCTGGTTCGCTTCGTGCGGCCGTCCGGCGTTTTGCAGCCGTTACCTGGCAAATGTCTACGACGGACGTAGAGTTTGTTTCCAAGGAGCTTGAAATACGCCCAGAACTCATGCGAGCTTGGCTCGCAATGACAGGAGCAGCGTACGGCTTATGGCAGTCGACGTCGGGGGATAGCCTTTGCCACTCTTACTCAGCAACGATGTATGACGCAGCGTCGCCATTTCTCTTGAATAGTGATCGCTATATTTTGCGTAATCGTAGCGTCGGGTTCTCACACTGGGGCGTATACATAGCGGACGCCACGATCTATGATGAATCAAGAAAGCCTGATACCCCGACGGTCATCTTCCACGTCGGGTCCGGCCTAAACCCTCTCTGGCACACCACGTACGATGGTGATTGGCCTATCAGACTCAGCTATCCGGGAGATCCTCTTCCACCGGGTTATTACGCCTACGACATTTATCACTTTTAGATCGCGTATCGACCGAAATGACTCTAGAGTCGCCCTAAAGATAGATGATGAAACTCAAACTATTTTATGCTCGACGGGTGGCGAACTACTGCATAGCTGTTGCGATTGGCGTCGCGGTCATCGTGATTGCCCTCGAAATGCTATTTCCATCTTCGCCGCCTTTGATCCGAGGCGTTACGATTTCGGAGCGCGGTGATACTGTAGCGATCGCTGGCTTCGATCGAACTATTCGTTTTGGCCGTGGTTCGTCGAACCTTACAGTGATTGAAGTTTTCGAAAGAAGCTCAACCACGGTTGCTCTGGATGTGGGAGTTGACGACTTTGAGGTAGCGCTTGCCTGTGCCGATTCAATGGTTTTTTCCGCGGTCAATCAGCTGAAGAAGAATCGAGAGGGTTGGCGTCCAGGTAAGGGGCCGTGGGAATTTGCTTCTGCGGTCGCCGAAGCGCCGACCGATTTAGAGGCCACCCGGACCGGCAAAATGCTTGCCTTCGCGACACGGGGCGAATACGGCGTATTTGACGTGAGCGAGCAGGAGCTTCTTTGGCAAGAGGAAATTCGAAATTCGCCGCTGCTGGATTGCGAAATTTGGGGCGATAACGGTCTCGTTATCTACAAGCCGAACGAGATCATACTGTTAGATCTTCGTACGCGGCTACTTCGTAATACAGTTCCCGTTTCAAGTCGCGATATTCCATTTCGATTTCGGCATGACGTTCGAACCAACGTCATTGCTTGCGACTTCGCCAACAAACTTTTAGCGCTGCACCTGCAGCAAGAAGATGGAAGACACGCAATACGTGTATTTAAATTTGCAAATAACTTTAAAGCTAGTTTCGACTATTCTGCGAAGAGCGCGCATTTGCGGGGATTCAGTTTTTTATCAGAATCTCGATTGGTTGCCATCGACGGTTCTGAATTTGTCTTGATCGATTCGGATACCGGCGCGGTATTACATAGGCAACCGGTTTTTCCGCAAGAAAACTCGACTGAAGATCGTGGCCGTATTTATTCGCAACTCTTTGCAGGCTCCTCCGGAAAAGTGGTGGTTTGTAAGCCGGAGATTTCGTCGACTGCTGATGTGTGGTTTTACGAAGCCGACCGCTTGCACCCGCAATTTCGGATACGTTGGGGTCGTAAGCCGACTTTGGAACCGTTCTAATCCCGCTCCATGGGCTCGGCGGGTGACATGCCACCCTCAGTTGGGCATATGCGTGCGGTTGCTACGATCAACCGAATTGCATTGGGACAGACTTCGATGGCTCGGCCGTTACCATCGTCAATTGCGCGGCCTCTAACACTTCCCAAACTTAACTTTCTTTATTCAATTCCAACGCATCCGGTCCCAACGTCAGGATCGTTGGGTCTTCAGGGGGGTGATTGCGAACGAAGTTGAGTACGTCATCGACGGTGAGGGCATCGATCGCGCTTTGCACTTCGTCGAGCGTCCGCACGCGGCCGAGGTGGTACCAGTCTTTGGCGATTGAGCCGGCGCGGGAGATCGTCGACTCCTGCTGCATGACGAGGCCGCTCTTCGCCCGGCTGCGGCAGCGATCGAGTTCATTCTGCTCGATGCCCTCGGCCAGTCGACCGAACTCGCCGAGCGTCACGTCAAGCGTCTCCTGCGCCCGCTCGTTCGTCGTGCCTGCGTAACACATTAGCCGGCCTTCGGCTTTAGTTCCCCGCAGAGATGCGCTGATCGCATAGCAAAGGCCGCGACGCTCGCGGACTTCCGTGAACAGACGCGAGCTCATTCCCCCGGATAAAACACTCGCCGCAGCCCACGCGGCGAAGTATTGCGGATGGGAATATGGGATCGAATCGAACGAGATGCCGATATGCGTTTGCGTCAAATCCTGCGTGATGTGATCGTGCTTCGATCCTCGGGGGCCTGTCTCGATCGAAGGCTCGGGCTGCTGCGGCCAGTCGCCCAGCAGTTCGTCGACGAGGTCTTTGAGTCCCTCAAAGTCGACGTGCCCAGCAACACCAACGATCGCGCCGTTGGGACGGAAGCAGGTGCGGTAGTGGTCTGCGACGGTCTGATGCGACAGCGCTTCGAGACCCGCGAGCGTCCCGTCGGTCGGCAGTCCCCACGGGACGTCATAGCAGCGGCGACGCAGTTCGCTCATGGTCCTACTGCGAGGCTCGTCTTCGTTGGCGAGAACCGATTGGACCACCCCCGCTCGCGACGCGTCGAATTCGGCCTCCGGCAAACGTGGGCTGAGCAAGATGTCGCGATAAATTCGGAGCGTGGCCGGGATGTTCTCGGCCAGCGTGGCGACGCCGAACGTCAAATGGGATGTGCCGGTCGACTCGGAGCGGCGCGTGCCGAGGTCATCCAGGTCTGAAGAGAGTTCGCGTGAGTTTCGAGGGCCCGCACCGCGTGTGATCAATTCCGTGAGAACGGCTGCGGAGCCGCTCTCGCCGGGCGGGTCGTACACGCTGCCTGCCGGAACCATGATCGAAAACGACGCCGACTTGACGTCAGCCATCGGCTCGACGAGCAGCGTGAGGCCGTTGTCGTAGGTGTGTGTCCGGACTTCAGGATCCGGCATGGCGAGTCCATTCGAGCAATTTGCGGAGCGTGTTTTTGGAACGCTCCAGTATGATCACGTTGGCTGAGATCGGCAACGCGGCGGCGGCGGAGCGCTCCCTATCGGTCGCGGCTAAACGAACTCCTCACTCTGACGTTGCGCGGACGTATTGGCGGTAGCGTTCGTTGACGTTTCCTGTTTTCGCGTTGCCGGGGTGGACGTAGAGGGCATAACGAAGGCGGAGCGATTCGCCGGGCTGGAGTATGACGGGCTGAGCTTCGCTTTTCCCTTTGGTATAAGCCTTCTCGCCGAAGGGGCTGGCGGCGAACAGTCCGTAGCCGCGTACGTGGTAACGGGCCGGGCGGAAGTTCTCAGGGTGATCGAAGATCGCAACGCCGACATCGTTGCCGCCGACGGTGCCGGAGTAGTCGACCCATTTCGCGGTCTGCCCCCAAACGTCCGACTCACCGGAGCGCCCTTCAGAGTCGCTGATTTTGCCGGTGCCGCCTTTGGCTCGCAGTTCGTTGGCGACGCGGAAGGCGAAGAAGCCTTCCTTGGTGTCGGCGAAGGAGACCGGTTCGGTGCCGGCGGGTTCGAGGGTGATGTCGTAGCCGATGAGTCGGTCCGGGGTCAGCCTGATGTCCGTTTTCTCGACCAGCACCGGTTTGCCTTCGCTGCCGAGCCAGTGATTCACTGTGCGAAGTCGAAGCGATCCATTCTTGGCCGTTTCGCTCCGATCGATTTTCGCACTGATATGTTTGATCGGATCTTTTTCGAGCCAATGATCACCGCCATTGACTTTCTCAAGGGCGACCCAAAGACCTTTGTGGTGCGGATGGTCGGAGACATCTTGTTTGTCGAGTCCGCGGGTCAGCGGCTGCCCGAACGGCCCTTTGATCGGATGGAAGAACGGCTTTTCGAAGTCTTCTCCGTAATGAAATTTGGTAAACGGGTCGGAGTCGATCAAGACATGAATTTCCTCGTAAGGAAGCCAGCGAACCGCACCTACGATCACGTCGCGCGAGTGAGGTGCGTCGCCTGCACCCGCCGGAGCGAAAGGCAAAGCAAAAAAGAGGGTCGGCACAATGTAAAGCAGTTGCCAATAGGTAGGCGAAACACGCGCAAGCATTCGATTGACCGTTCAAATATTAAGATTGACGTGACGCCCCGTGAGGCCGCCTCTTTCGACTGACCGTTGCCCGCGATCAAGACATCAGTCAACGTGACCGACTTCGCGGTATATCTCTAAGCCACAGTGGACTGATTCATGAACGCTGTCAAGAAACGACTTCATCCCTATCCCAGCGTGTCACCGCCGCCCCCGCCTGCTCGGATGGCTGAAAATGACTGGGAACTGATCATCTGCGGGGAGCTAACCGACAAGCAGCTCGAAATCGAGCAACAACTCGTCGAGGTGCCGCGGAACTCGAAAGGCACGATCTGGTTCGATTCCTGCGGCGGCAGCGCTTACGTCGGGCTGGCCATGGCGTCATTGATTCGCCTGCGAGGATTGAACGCCGTCGCCGTCGTGACCGGTGAGTGCAGCAGCGCCGCGATCATGCCCTTTGCCGCCTGCAAAGAGCGGTACGTCACCCGCCATTCGACAATGCTGTTCCATCCCGTCCGCTGGCAAAGCGACGAGGACGTGCGGATGGAAGAAGCCGCCGAATGGGCCCGCCATTTTCAGGTCATGGAAGGGGACATGGACCGCCTGCTCAGCCGAATGCTGCCGATGGACGACAAGCTGCTTCAAGACTGGACCCGCCCCGGACGTTTTGTCACCGGCGAGGAAGTGGTTGCAGCCGGCCTGGCGACGATGGTTGACCTCTTCTCAGGTGACGTGTGGACGCAGATGCGAAGCAGTGCGAGAATGGTTGATACGAATCGATAGCTCATCGAAAGGAGGGTCGGATGGCGGAGTTCATTCTCAATGAAGAGTCGGCCAAGACGCCGATCGGGGAAGTGCTGGCCGGGTTGGAGGACGACGTCCTCGTCATTCAAGACTCTGACGGTCTATCTATCGCAACAATTCGGCGACCAACATTTATGGTGGGGATACCTTCGGAGCCACCGTCGGCCGAAGAACTGCAGGCAGTTCGCGAGCGATCGCACAAGGATTGGCGAACCGGAATGACGACAGCAGATATGCTGGCCCACCTTGAGTCGAAAGCGTCGTCCCAATGATCCCGGCCCGCCGTTACCAAGTCATTTGGGATGATGTACTGGTCGAGCACATGACGGAACGCTGGGTCGACGGAAATGCGACCGTCCGGCAAACCTTAACTGAATTGTCTCATGCGATTGAATTGAAGCTCGGTGCGGGTGAGTTCTCCTCTGCTTTGGCCTTCGAAGACGATGACAGCGTCTTTCGATTCGAATTCCGAAGCAGTGGCGCGGTTGCCTCAATTAACTTCCGCGTATTCGAGGAAGATCGCATTGTATATGTCTTTCGGGTTTCGATCCGAATCGGCAGGCCGAAGACTGACCCCTAATCGACTTGCGGGACATAGCAGACTCGCTATTCTCAGCAGCGTTTTGACTTTCCCCTGCGCTCCGGGGCTTTCCAATGCACATCATGATTCGAGGGGTCGCCGTCTTGGCGGTCCTGTTGCTTTCGCTGTCCGCGCCGGTCCACTGCTTCGCCCAAGACGACTCGGTAACGTCTGAGGCTGCTCCCACCGAGGGGGGTGCGGCGGAGGATACGGCCGAGGTCGTCCCGGAACTCGACACCGGCGACACCGCCTGGATGCTCGTGTCGACCGCACTGGTCTTGATGATGACCGCGCCGGGGCTGGCCCTATTTTACGGCGGCCTCGTCCGACGCAAGAACGTGCTCTCGGTCGTCATGCAGTGCATCACGATGATGGGGCTGATGAGCATCGTGTGGGCGCTATGGGGCTACAGCCTCGCCTTCGGCGGCAGCGGCGGCTTCATCGGAAACCTCGATCACGTGCTGCTCCGGGGCGTCATCCCGACTTGGAATGCCGAAGCGGGTGAGGCGGTCGTTCCGATGAGCGGAACGATTCCGGCGTCGCTTTTTATGGCCTTTCAAGGAATGTTCTTCATCATTACGCCCGCACTGATCTGCGGGGCGATTGCCGAACGGGTCCGGTTTGCGCCGCTGTGCCTGTTCCTCGTACTGTGGGGCACGCTCGTGTATTGCCCGATCGCGCACTGGGTCTGGGGCGACGGCGGCTGGCTGCTCGAAGGTCGATTCGCCGCGCTCGACTTCGCCGGCGGAACCGTCGTGCATGTCAGCTCCGGTGTGACGGCCCTCATTTGCTGTCTATTGCTCGGGCCGCGGTACGGGCACCGTGTTGAGCCGATGCCGCCGCACAATATGACTTACACCGCGATCGGAACGGCTCTGCTGTGGGTCGGCTGGTTCGGCTTTAATGCCGGAAGCGCACTCGCCGCGAATGCCACGGCCGTGAATGCATTCGTCGCCACCCACCTTGCCGCAGCGGCCGGGGTCATCGGCTGGTCGGTCGCAGAGTGGATCGCGTTTAAGAAGCCGACCGTTCTCGGAGCCTGCTCCGGCGGCGTGGCCGGACTCGTCGGCATCACCCCGGCCGCCGGGGCGGTCGATCCGATCCGAGGAATCGCGATCGGTTTAATCTGCGGCGTCGCCTGCTATCTGGCATGTATTAAATTGAAGAACGCCCTCGGCTATGACGACTCGCTCGACGCCTTCGGCGTCCATGGCGTTGGCGGTGCCGTCGGAGCGCTGCTCACCGGTGTGTTCGCGACAGCGGCGATCACCGGCGACCCGGAAGTCGTCGGACTCGTTGAAGGTAATGCGAATCAGCTCCTCAACCAATTCATCGGCGTACTCGCCGCTGCGGGATATGCCGCGATCGCATCGGCAGTCCTGTTTAAGGGGATCGACCTCGTGATGGGCTTCCGCGTCACTCGCGAGAACGAACAACGAGGACTCGACCTGACCGAACACGGCGAGGACGGATATATCTTTCAATAACGTCGCAATCGCAAGACCCGCTTAATTGTGATTGACGGTCACAAATTCGACGTTAAGAGACGGAAGTTCGACAATCGCGATCGAATACTCAGCCGCCCGATGCATCGCTCCCGGATTGAGCACGAGCGTCGAACTGATTGTTTCAAGCCGCCGGACGTGCGTGTGTCCGTGGCAAACGAGATCGTAGTCGCCGGATCGAATCGCTTTGCGAAGCAGTTTCGGGTCGTCTCCGTGGGTCATCGCGATGCGAACGGTGCCGAGGGTTAGATCGGCAAAGCGGCCGTGACCAATCAGTTCGGTTCCGTCGAACATGGGCGCGAACAGGGCCTCGTCCCGGTCGACGTTTCCGAAGACAAAGTGCGTCGGGCGACCGCGAAATAGTGGAACGATGTCGGGACGACCGATATCGCCGCAATGCAGCACTGCATCTGGCTGATACCGCTCGATCTGTCGAATCGCCTCGGTCGTATTGGAGATCTGCCCGTGAGTGTCGCTGAGAACTGCAACTTTCATGACGTAATTATCGTTGAGCCGAAGCCGTGCGTTTAACGTCTTGCATTGGCACTAAGGAGTTTAAAAATTGATTCGCCGCGGGCGGATGCACCGGTTGGTCCGCGGTCCACACCATCTGCAAGATATAACTTCGATCGCCGACGACAACGTTCCGCTCTCGAAAAAAGTAGGCGCGACCATCAACGTCCGCTTCGAGCAGCAGGTCTCGCCCGAGATAGCTGCGGTAGCGAATTAACTGGTCGTGCTTGATCTCGGCCCCGAATTCCTTGATGGAACGATCGCGGGTCGAATTGAAAATTTTCACGGCATCTTTTTGACTGATCGGGCTGTCGTGATCGACACTCGACACCGCAAAACTGATCGCTCCCTGCGCGCTGAGTGCGTGGGCGCAAACGCGGTCGCAGTTGTTAACCGATCCGGTCGTCAAGCGGGGTTCCTGTGGAAGCATGACCTGGAACCGACCCTGCTCCGATCGGAACCAACGCCACTGGTCGGGAGGTACGTCGAGTTCGGGTTTTCCATCGAGCGATGTCGAGTCGTCGGCCTTCAGATCGTCAAGAGCGGGCCGGTCTTCGAGCGGCGCCGGAGCGGCCGTCACCTGGAGGTTCGCATCGTCATCTCCGGCCGCTTCAATCGGCGTCAGATCGCCGGTGATTTTGAGGCTCTTCAAAAATCGATCGATGTCGGCTGCATCGACAGGTCGTTGCTGATCGCGGTCGACGACTTTGACCTCGAAGAATCGAGAGCCGGTCGTTACGAGGCAGGCCGAGACCGTAATCGGTTTGTCTTCGAATGTGCCCTTGAGCACAAATTGTCGCGACGGCGACCCGTCGATCACGACCGACTTTTCATTGGAAGCCGTCGCTTCAAATCGCTTCGCGTATGTGTTGCGAACATTGTCGAAAATGAGCGGAATCTGTTCGGTCGACGGTGTCTGCTTTAAATCAAAGTAACTGATCCGGAACTCGCCGCGGTTGAGCGGACCTGTCGTCGTATACGCCTTATATGGCGAACTGCCGGCACGGCTTGAGACGACGGTTGGTCGTGCGGGGAACTGCGCGGAGAAGCCCGCGCCCGACGGCGTGACCGTCCGCCATCCACGAACAGCGACCTCCGGTTCAGACGGGCGAAATGACTTGAAGAACCGGTCTTTGTCCGCGTCGCTCCAACTCGAATCTCCGACGAAGATCACCTGTAGTTCGTAGCATCGCGAGCCGACCGGCAGGAAGCGAAAAAGACTGTAGAGCGTCTTGTCGGAATTCGCTTCCTTCCAAGATGACGTTAACTCCGTTCCAGATTTCTCATCGATCGCGTCGAGCGGACCTCGAATCATCTTTTTCCGAAGGATCGCCCCGCTCAATTCCGAGCGGATGGCCTCGCTCGTTCCGAGGATCAACCCTTCTTGAGCGGCGCCGGTATCGGGACCGACCAGATCGTGCACCGTCAGTCGATAGTGCGCCAGCCGGTCCGAACTGACCGAACGATAGGTCGCCCGGCGCGGCTCGCCCGTTTCTGAAAGGACTTCGATCTCGGGTGTCGTCGGAAAGCTCGCGGCGAATCGATCGATCTGCGACTCGTAAGAGACCCAGGGAGAAGGCTCATCGGCCGAGGCGGTCAGCCCCACCGCACAGAGGCAGGCCAACACAACAAATTTTTTACCGAACCGAGTCATCAAACCCCGTGCCTCCCTGCACCGAGAAAATCCACCAGTTCGAAAGTCGGCGATTTCTACACCGAAACTGCATGGGGGCCGGACAATCGGTCCGGCTGGACCAACCGGACCGCTCAGTGCTCCGATCACTCTGCGCCAATTACCCGAACTGACTCGAAGTCATCAGCCGATCGGTTGGGATACCGATGATTCGACATCGAAGTTCCGGCCGGTTTGCAGCGCCACCATTTCAGGATAGATCGTTCCCGTGCGCACCAACTCGTCATGGGTGCCACGTTCAACGATCCGGCCGTCTTCGATGACCAGGATCAGATGGGCGTGCCGGATCGTGCTGAGCCGGTGGGCAATCACAAAACTCGTCCGATCAGCCATCAGGTTCTGCAGAGCGTCCTGAATGAGCCGCTCGCTCTCGGTGTCGAGATTGCTCGTCGCCTCGTCGAGAATGAGCAGTTTCGGCTCGGCCAGCACCGCCCGGGCGATGGCCAGTCGCTGACGTTGCCCGCCGGAGAGCTTCACGCCCCGTTCACCGATCACCGTCTCATATCCCTGCGGCAATCGCTCAACGAACTCGTGGGCATTCGCCGCGCGGGCGGCCCGGATGATGTCCGTCAAATCAGCCGCGCGGTTTGCGTAGGCGATATTTTCGGTGACGGTTCCGTCGAACAGAAACACATCCTGCTCAACAACGCCGAGCAGCCGGCGATATTGCTCGACGTCGTATTCTCTAACGTCGACGTCATCAAGCAGAATCTGACCACCGGTAGCGTCGTAAAACCTCGCGACCAAGTTGCAGAGGGTTGTCTTACCCGCGCCGCTGCGACCGACCAGTGCGATGACTTCGCCCGGTTCGGCTTCGAACGAGACTTCCCGCAACGAGAAGCCGGCGTCGTCCTCTGATGTGTCGTATCGAAAGTCGACATTGTCGAAGGTGACCCGCCCGGCGACCGCACTGCGATCAAGCGGCCGACAGTCTTCCGGCCGAGGCATCTCGGTCGGCTCAGCCAGCACATCAAGGATGCGATCCAGCCCGGACAGGCTGTTCTGGAACTGAGCCGCACTCTGCGCAAGCACTGCGATCGGCTCCAACAACATGAGCAGGTAAACGAGGAACATCATCAGATCGCCGAGCGTGAGGCTTCCTTCGAGTACCTGCCAGCCGCCATAGAGCAGCAAACCGGCGCTGGCGAGTGGAATCACCGTTTCCCAAATCGATTCAACGATTCGCACCCACCACCACGCGTAGAGCTCCTGTCGCCCCATGAAGTGCTGAGACTTCATGTTGCGTGTTCCTTCGCTGCGTTCCCGGGCGAAGGCCCTGACGACGCGCATCCCGCCGAATGACTCCGTCGCTTGAGCGTCGACCTCTTCCCGCGTGGCCCGGACCGCTTTGAACTGGGGCCGAATGCGATTGATCCAAGTCCGATGCGTCACGTACACGACCGGCAGCATCGCGATCGCCCCGACGAGCAGTCGCCAGTCGACGAAGGCAAGAATCAAGAGGCTCCCGATCAACTGCACCGCGGCCCGCCACGGATTGTAGATCAGGCCGAAGACGAGATCTCCGACACTTCCGGAATCGTTCCGCAGGATGCTCGCAATTCCCCCCGACTTAAGATCGTGAACCCGGTGCATTGGCAGCCGAACGGCGTGAGCGAACACCCGCTTGCGAACGCTCATCTGCACGCGTTTGGTCGTCAGCGTCGCCCGCCAACGGCCCCACAGCCCGAACCCGACCTTCACAAACGAGATCGCGACTACGACACCGATGATGAGTGCGAGCAGCGCTCCGCGTTCTTCGGGCAGCGGAATCGCAGCGGCGATCCACTCCGGCATCGGCTGGTCGCCCAGCACGTTGTCAACAACCAGTTTGGTCGCCGCCGGCGGGATGAGCCCAAGACCGGTCGACAACGTCAGCATCACCAGGGCGAATGCGACGCTGGGCCAGTAACCGTCGATCAACCCAAAAAACTCGCGCAGCAACTGCCATGACGAGCGATGTCGTCCGCGATACCACGCGAGTGGATCATCGGGCTTGTCGTCCTTCGATTTTCTCTGAAACAGATTCTGCGAGTAGTCGCGAAAACGATCACGACTGGTCCGAATAATTCCCGGCATAACTCTCCCTTCGATCCGCAATGATTTGCCGGGACGCCCCCAGAGTCAACTTTTCAAAACCCGACAAGCCACGCACAAGGTCAACAAGCCGCGCACGAAGTAAGCGGATAAAAGCGAAGCACCACGTACGCAACGTGTTAAGGATCACTCCTCGATCCGCCCATCGCGCATCCGCAAGACCGTGTCACCCGACGTCAGATGACTTTGATCGTGCGTCACAACGACGACAGTCGACTTGCGTTCGGCGTGGAGGTCCCGCAAATAGCCGAACACCTCCGCCCCGGTCTTGCTGTCGAGTTCGCCCGTCGGTTCATCGGCGAGGATCAACTTCGGATCTTTGAGCAGCGCTCGAGCAATCGCCACCCGTTGCTGTTCACCCCCGGATAGTTGATTGGGTGTGTGATCGATCCGGTTTTCCAGTCCGACTCGTTTCAGCAATTCGACCGCCCGCGATTTCAACTCACCGTTCACTCCCCGCGGCAGATAGGGCACGAGCGCGTTGTCGACGGCGTTTAAATTCTTGAGCAGGTTAAAGCTCTGAAATATAAAGCCGACGTCGTCGCGACGGTAAGAGTCCTTCGCAGAGTCGGGCATTTCATTGATCGAGTGCCCGTCAACGACGATGTCCCCGGCCGTCGGTGCATCGAGCGCACCCATTAAATAGAGCAGCGTGCTCTTACCGCTGCCGGATGGTCCCAGAATAAAGGTGAAGGAACCTTCCGGAATCGTCGCCGTCACGCCCCGCAGCGCATGCACGGCCGTCTCCCCGCGGTGATGCGTTTTGGCAACGTCTTGCAGTTCGATCATGATTGAAAAAGGTGAGTGGTGAGTGGTGAGTGGTGAGTGGTGAGTGGTGAGTGGTGAGTGGTGAGTGGTGAGTGGATTCTATTCTTTAAGAATAGAAGTTTGAAAATCCCGCAAATTCAACCAATTCGGCAACAAAGTACTCAATTTCCTCTCACCTCTAACCTCTAACCCCTCACCTCTACTTAGCCTCTGCGGATCGCTTCCATTGGAGCCATCCTCATCGCCCACAATGCCGGATAGAGGCCTCCCACAACGCCGAGCAGAGAGCTGAAGATTAATGCGAAACCGATGAGCTCAGGGCTGGCATAGAGATTCAGTCGGTCCGGGAAATAGGCGTTAAGAATCAGCGTCGCCGCCCAGCCGATGGAGGTTCCCAATACTCCACCGCCGAGGCCGATCAGTCCGCTTTCGGCCGTAATGAGTTTCACAACGTCGAGGCGACTCCACCCGTTGGCTTTGAGGATGCCGAATTCGATAATCCGTTCGCTCACACTCATCAACATCGTATTAATCACACTTAAGACCGCGATCGTCAGGCCGATGCTCGTCAAGATCGATAGAAACAAATCAAGGTCGCCCGTGAGCTGATCGAATTGAGCCGACCAATCATCCATGGTGCGGACATCAACCCCGGACTTCGGCTCTCCCCCCGAACCGGTCGGCGATCCTGCTCCCAGAGAAGGCGGCGCGGGAGCAGGTTTTAACTCGCCGCTGAGAAGCTGATCGATCGACTCGAATAACGATTCGACCGGATTTTTATCGGACAGCAGTAACAACTCGCTCGGACGCCACGGTTCGATGGCGCGATCGGCAAAGTTATCGGAAATTCGTTCGGCGACGGCCTTTGGCTCCGCTCCGGGTGCGGCTTCGATGTAGAAGGCCGAAACGGTTTCCGGGTCGTAGCGGGTAATCTGCCGGACCATGTCGACATCGAGCACAATAGCCACATCGACCAGAATCGACCCGACGGAATAGATGCCGACGATTTTGCATTCGACCCCGTTCGGTGTCAGCACGTCGCCGACCGTCGCCCCGAACTCTTCGGCGATGAAGTTGCTGACCACGCAATTGGTCGTGCCTCGATCTTCGAGCGTGAGGTACCGGCCTTCGATGATCGAGTCGCCAAACAGATCGGTTGAGAGTTGGAGTCGCGAGGGGATGTCGGTCCCGCAGAACAATCGCGGCGGCGAGATAATCGCCTTCCCGTTGATCATGTTCACGCGTTGCCAAACTTCCGTGTTGACGACGCCAACCCCGTCGACCTGCTCAATTTCCTGCTGCCAGTCGGAGGGAAGGGTCGAAAACAGCGGGATCGGCGCCCCCGGCTGCATCGCCACGAGTCCCGGAACGCGGGCGAACGTGTCTTTGACCGTCGCGTCGAGCCCGTGTGCCACGCTGAACAGGCCCACCATCCCGGCAATGGCGACCGTCAGTCCCAACAGAGCCAAGATGGTTCGCGCGGGACGAGACCAGAGATTACGGAGTGCGAACAGGAGCATTTGCGACTTGGTGTGGAGAGGAAGCGGTTCGCGAAATGTTAGACCGCCCCTCGTCTAACTTCCACCTGCCGTAGACGCGGGTCGCAAACCTGACTGAACGATTCGGAAACTCGAATGGGTGCGGTGAAGCGTCTTTGACGAGCAGTCGCCCGTCCGAGATACGCGTTCCGGGGGCGGCGAAAGCGTCGTCCCCGGCCACCCAGCGGCCGTGCTAGTTTTCACCGCCCAGTTCCGATCGCTCAGAACTCGGCAACTCACGGATACGCACGTTCCGAAACCAGGCTTTGCTGCCATGATCCTGAAAGCCGATGTGCCCGCGGCGCGGCAATTCGGCGATCGCGGCGAGAAATTTGTGATTGGTGCCATCCGGTCGCTTGCCCGGCTCGGCCCATTCGTCGGCATTCAGAGTCGCCGTGCGAAGGCCGTTGACGGTCACAACAATGCGGGGACCGTTCGCGTAAACTTGAACCTCGTTCCACTCGCCGACGGGCCGCTGCACGTTCTCCGCCGCGGGCACGAGATCATAAATCGCGCCGAAGTCGTGGTTCCCCGTTCCTCCGGGGCCGACTTGAATTTCGAAACCGCTGCGAGGGTTTTTCTTCGGGTTTCCAAAGTGCTTTGTGGGGTCGACGAGCCGGATGAAGATGCCCGAGTTCGTTTTCTCGCTCGACTGTTTGACTTCGAGCCGCAGTTCGAAGTTCTCAAATACATCGTCGTGATAAACGTATCTTCCGCCCGCCTTGTGAGGCTGAATCGCACCTTCTTCGAGCGGGCCCGCATACGGCTTGTTGGGTGCGACCAGCCAACCGTCGGTCGAGGTGCCGTCGAACAGCGAGCGGAAACCAGTTTCCTCCGGCCTGACTTCGTCGTCCCATTTCAAGTACTTAGCGTACAAGCCCGGCAGTGACCGAGTTCCGCCATCGGCGATCGCCGCCTGCCAACCCTCGACCCAGCCTCGAATAAAGGCGAGATTGCGCAAGCTGGGATGCGTCGGACAGCCTTGATGGCCTTTGCTGAATGCCCAGTGATAGCCGGTCGCGAATCCTTCGCGATAGAGCTTTGACTTCTGCTGACTGTCGTCAAACGGCGTCGATTCAATCTCCGGAACGACGATCTCTTTGGACGCGGACGTTTCGGTGGTCTCTTGGGCGTTTGAGTCGTCCACCATTCCGAGGCAAATTGTCATTGCCGCCATCAAGGCCGCAGGTCGAAAGTGAGCGCGCATTAAGTACCTCCGCGAGAATTTGTTTCGCCTGCAATCATGAGGTCGACCGGCGCGAAGCTCAAATCACCGGCAGTACTGAACCGTCTTCGCTCAGTCGACGGCCTGTGAGCGGAGCGTTTCCGCCGCGTCTTCCGGAGCGGCGATATTGATGAAGCATCCCGTGCCCCATTCAAAACCGGCGGCCCGGGCGATGCGAGGGTAAATTTCGATGTGCCATCGGAAGTAAGGCAACGAACCGGTTCGGAACGGGGCCGTCCGCAGAACGAAGTTGTAGGGAGGATCGCTCAGTGCCGACTCAATCTTCTGCAGCGCCTTTTTGAGCACTTCGGCCAGATCCTGAATCTGCTCCGGCTGAATTTGCCCGAAGTGGCTGCCCGGTCTCCGCGGGACGATCTTCATCTCGTAGGCGAATCGACTCGCGTACGGGCAATAGACGACGAAGTGCGGTGTCTCGAACACGATCCGCGATGCGGTTGTGAGTTCTTGCGCCAATACTTCGGCGTAGGGACACTGCCCGGTCGTTTCGAAGTGATGCCGAGCGGAGGCGAGTTCGTCGCTGAGGTCCTTGGGGACGAAGCCGATCGCCATAATTTGCGAATGAGCGTGCGCAAGACTCGCCCCGGCGGCCGGTCCCTTATTCTTGAATATGACGGTGTACTTGAGCCGGGGGTCACGTTCGTGCGTCAGCAGTCGGTCTCGGTACACGCCCAGCACTTCTTCGACATTTTTTGCACTCAGCCGCGACAGATTCACTTCGAAGTGGGGGCACTCGATGACGACCTCGTGCGAGCCGACCGCATCCACTGCCGAATAGAGGCCGTCATTGCGAATGACGGGGTCGCCTGCCGGATCGAGTGCACCGAACTTATTGGGGACGACACGGACTCGCCAGCCGGGACCGTCAGGCGAAGAGTCGTGCGACCTCACGGCAAGTAATTCCGACGGTGTCGAACTTTCATTGCCTTCGGCAAACGGATCAAAACCATCGGGACGATACGTCTCGTGCTCAAATTCGATCGGGCGCTGCGATCGCTCCGGGGCAATAATGACCCAGCGATCGAGCAGCGGATCCTTTCGAAATTCCGGCATATCTGACACTCCGCCGCCGGTACCTGATCATCGGCAGCGAGCGACGGCCGACCTGTAAAAAGAGTGTTTAATTGGCCGATGCCGGTCGGGTCGACGTGGTGCCCGCCGACGGTGTGAACGGTGCAGCCGCTTCCTGCCCGGTCGCCGCGGCGAGGGCCCGTTGGTAAACGCCGACATACTCCTGCGCACTGCGGCTCCAAGTGAAGTCGCGTCCCATCGCGTTCTGCACGAGTTGTCGCCAGGCCTCGGGCTTGCTGAAGGCGGCAACCGCCCGAGTCACCGCGTCAAGAAGTCCCGCACTGGTGTAATCATTGAAGCGGAAACCTGTCGCCGTGCCGTTCCGCAGCGCCTCCGGAGTTGCATCGACCACGGTGTCTTTGAGCCCCCCGACCGCCCGCACGATCGGGATCGTTCCGTAAGCGAGGCTGTAAATCTGGTTGAGGCCGCAGGGTTCGTACCGGCTGGGCATCAAATAGGCGTCACATCCGGCTTCGATCCGGTGCGCGAGGGCCTCATTGAAGCCGACAGTCGCGGCGACTTTGTCCGGATAAGAGTTCGACAGATGTCGCACGAGCGTTTCGTAGCGCGGGTCACCCGTACCCAAGAAGCACATTTGCAAATCGAGTTCGACCAACTCCTCGGCCGCTCCGGCGATTAAATCGAACCCTTTTTGGTCTGCCATTCGCGAAATCATCCCGAACAGCGGCACATCGGATCGTTCGGGCAGGCCAAATTCCCGCTGCAATGCCGTCTTGCAGGTGCCTTTGCCGACGTGCCACGTCTTTGCGTCGAAGTTTGCCGGCAGGTGGGGATCGGTTTCCGGGTTCCAGATCGTCTCGTCAATGCCGTTGAGAATGCCGACGAGGTCGTCACCTCGTTCGTCCAGAACGCCGTCCAGGCCGCACCCACCTTCGGGCGTCGTGATCTCCCACGCGTAGGTCGGGCTGACGGTCGTGACGACATCGCCAAACACGATCCCCGTCTTCAGGAGATTCAGACCGCCGAAGTGTTCCATCTGCCGCCAGTTGAAGTACTCCCAACTCAGGCCGGTCATCTGCATATCCCAGTGGGCGAAGTTCCCCTGATACGCCAGATTGTGAATCGTGAAGACGCTGCCGGTCTTGTCGAAGCCGGGACGGTCCCCGAATTCCGTCGCCAGTAGCGCCGGTACCAGCCCCGTCTGCCAGTCGTTGGCGTGGACGATGTCGGGACGCAGAGCCATCATTCGACAGGTTTCGAGTACAGCGCGGCTGAAGAAAATGAAGCGGGCACTGTTGTCGGTGAATTCGCCGGTTTTGTCGCCGTAGAGTCCGTCGCGGTCGAAATATTCGGGCTGATCGATCAGGAGGACCGGGATGTCGGTATCCGGCACGGTCGACCAAACGACGCTGCCTTCGACCAGATTCTGGCCGACCGGTATCTCCAGGCGAATTCCCGTCGACTCGAACGGCCCGGCCACACTGCGTCGGATGATCCGCTCATAATTGGGGAGAATGATCCAAACCTGGTGCCCCGCATCCGTCAGCGCCTTGGCGAGCGCCGTCGTCACATCAGCCAATCCACCGGTCTTGGCAAAGGGCACCGCCTCGGAAGCGGCCAGTACGATTCTCATCCAGGATGTCGATCATTGAGGGAACTGCGAACCCGCTGAGCTGTCGAACAATCCGGCTGCCGATCGATCCGGCTAACGACCGCATCGCCGAGCCAGTTCTGTACGAGGTCCTCATCGGCCGACGCTCAACACAATGCCAAGTTAGCGGGTCGTCGTGACGTTGCCAATCCGGCACGACCGACCGGGTTTGCGCTGTCGATCTCACGGGCGTTTTTCCGGCCCGCCGTTCGAAGAATCGGGTTCTTCATCAATTCTTAATTTGAGTCGAGAGACTGACAGTCTCACAATCGAAGAGCTTGCCCCGGTTTCGGCTTTCGTTCGCATTTTGCTCGCCGCGCGTCCTGGATTCTCTGAGTCTTCTCGCGTCCGGCGAAACGTCCGTTTCTGTGATTCGAACCCATGTCGATAAACGTTCGCTCTCTTCCGTCGAAGCTGACGCACGACATGACACTGTCGGGGTTGTCGCTTCACGATGTCGTCGTGTCGCTGGAGACGCCGGCTCAAGTCGTCGCCGATGAGTTCGACGCGCAGCAGGACTTGCCGGGCGCGATCGTGACATCGCAAGATAAACTTGTCGGGGTCGTGTCGCGTGGGAAGTTCCTGGAACAACTAGGCCGCCCCTTCGGCGTCGAGGTTTTTCTGCGTCGACCGATCCGCGTGATGCTCGAGCACATCGGCATTCAGCCGATGGTTCTGTCCCGCGAATGCAGCATTCCGGAGGCGGCCGCGGCCGCCCTTTCTCGCGCCGCTGATACGTTCTACGAGCCGATCGTCATTGCCGATCCGGATGACCCCTCGATCCTTCGGCTGCTCGACATCCACACGTTGCTGATCGCACAGTCGGGTCTGCTCGCGCTCGCCAATGAAACGATTCAAAAACAGAAGCAGTCTGCCGAAGCGGCCAACGTCGCGAAGAGTCAGTTTCTGGCCAACATGAGTCACGAAATCCGCACGCCGCTGACCGCAATCATCGGGTTCGCGGAGAATCTCCTCGACCCGGCACTGGGCGACGAGGACCGCCGGATGGCCGTCAAGACGGTCCTTCGCAACGGCGAGCATTTGCTCGAAATCATCAACGACGTCCTGGACCTGTCGAAGATTGAAGCGGGCCGGCTGGAGGTTGAGCAGATCGAATGCAGCCCGGTGCAGGTCGCCGCCGATGTCGTCTCGATCATGCGGGTGCGGGCGGATGCCAAGCACCTTCCGCTGAAATTGACCTTCGGCTCAGCCATGCCGTCGATGATCCGGAGCGATCCGACCCGATTACGGCAAATTCTCCTCAACCTCGTGGGTAATGCCGTCAAATTTACGGGGGAAGGCAGCGTGACGCTGCATTCGTCGTTCGACCCGCGCGCTCGCGGCGGTCCCGAATTGCGATTCGACATCGTCGATACCGGCATCGGTCTTACGCCGGAGCAATTGGGCAAGCTCTTCAATGCGTTCGCGCAGGGCGATGCCTCGACGACGCGACAATACGGCGGGACCGGCCTCGGGCTGACGATCTCGCGGCGTCTTGCTCGGATGCTCGGCGGTGACGTAGGCGTCGAAAGCAACTACGGATCGGGCAGCACATTTACCGTGCGCGTCAAAACGGAACTGGTCCCCAGTGCCACGATGCTCAGTGACCCGCTCGAAGCACTCGGCGAGGCCGATGAGACACCTTCGATCAATTCCGGGAGCGGAATTCTCAACTGCAGTCTGCTGCTCGCCGAAGACAGCCCCGACAATCAGATTCTCATCGCCGGATTCCTGCGAAAGTGTGGTGCCGAAGTCGTCGTCTGCGAAAATGGCGAGCAAGCCGTCGACCTCGCCCTGATGCACGAACAGGACGGACGACCGTTCGATCTGATCCTGATGGACATGCAGATGCCCATCCTGGACGGCTACGACGCCACGAAGAAATTACGAGAATACAGCTACCAGCGGGCCATCATCGCACTGACCGCCAACGCAATGGGCAGTGACCGCGAACGCTGCCTCGAAGTCGGCTGCAACGACTACGCGACCAAGCCGATTCGGCGGGACGAACTGATCGGACAAATTCAGGCCCAATTGCCGAAACGCGACGGCGACCTGACGACATCCTCGGAGGAAGATGCAATGGCCGACCAACCGTCGACATCCTCGGACGAAAGAGCGGACGAAACGGCGTCAGGCAGCGGTTCGCATCCTGTATTCAACGAAAAAACCGCCCTCGAGCGGGTGGCGGGGGAAGCCGATTTGCTGGTCGATATTGGTGAAGTCTTTCTTGAGTACAGCACCGAATGGATGGACGAAATTGATTCCTCCCTTGCGTCTGGCGATCTCGCGACGCTCAAGCGGGCTGCGCACACCTTAAAGAACAGCGCTGACAACGTCGGCGGCCAAGCGACTTACGAAACGGCGTTCGAATTGGAACGCAAAGCAGGTGATGAAGCCGTCGATGAACTGCCGGCACTACGAGACGCCGTCCGACGGGAGTTGGACCGGTTCCGACCCGTACTGCGGCAGCATCTCGACTCGATCAACACCCCCGCCACGTCGTGAGTCGCGCTACGGTAGGATGACGCCAATCGCTGAAACCGTCGCTGCCTGCGTCGCCGCGGCCCGAGCGTTCAGCGGAATCTGATAGGTCTTGTGAGGCACAGGATCACCCGGCTGGTGATAGCCGAGCGTGTACATCTTCTTGTAGACCGGATCGAGACCCATCTGATAGGGCAACCCGATCAACTGGGTGCTGAACAGTCCGAGCGAAACGATCGGCTGGGCAATGTCGCCGTAGGTGTGACCGTATCGTTCGAGCGTGACGTCATTAAAGTATGCCGGATTGTGATGCAGATTTGATGCCCGCCACTGAAACGTGAGACCGGGCATGAGGCGCTCACCATAGTAGTCCTGCCCGATCGCAACTTCGTCCGGGCAGGCCGGGGTGAACTCTTCGCCCTCTTTGCAGGCGATGCCTTCCGGTCGCGGGCAAAGATACAGGCACGGGTCGTCTCCGAGGATCGTCGCATCGTAGTCCCAGTAGGGTTTGATGTCGGCGATTCCCTTGAGCTGACGCGGGTCACGGGCGGCATCTTCGATTTCGCTATCAAATCCGTACGGAGCATCTTGTCCGAACTCGTCGTTTTGGAAGGCGGTCTTCAGAGGCGTGACCGAGCTTCCAACGCGAGCAAATTTATTAGCCACCGACAGGTTGACCTTCGGCCGTTGGAATTTCTCGGCCCCGTGGTCAGCGACTTGAGCGTCGGAGACTTCCGCGAGGGCAACACGGCCAACGGCGGGCTCGTCCTGCGTGGCCCGACGCCACTGGCCGTCCGACAGGGTCCGCGGCTGAGTCCAAGACTGCTGGGCAAACGCTCCGGCCGGCGCGAAGGTCAGCGCGATCGTCATTGCCGAGAGCAGACGACTACGGAGAGTCCATCCCCGAGTGCTCGACGGAGTAATTTGGAGCTTCTTGAGTGATCGCGATATCATGCGGATGGTTCTCCCGAACCGAAGCCGCGGAGATCTGGATAAAGCGAGCCTCCGTTCGCAGTTCGTCGATCGATTTGACGCCGAGGTAACCCATCCCGCTGCGAAGCCCCCCGACGAGCTGATAAAGCAGCGCGTTGAGGTGGCCCTTGTAGGGGACGCGACCCTCGACCCCTTCCGGGACGAGCTTGCGTGCGTCGGCACGACCTTCGTCATCGAGTGCCGATTGGCGATAGCGTTCGCTACTACCTTTCGACATGGCCCCGATCGATCCCATCCCGCGGTACCGCTTGAAGGAGCGTCCCTGGTACAGAATCATTTCGCCGGGGGATTCATCGAGTCCGGCGAGCAGTCCGCCGAGCATAACGATGTGAGCCCCGGCGGCGAGGGCCTTGACGATGTCGCCGCTGTATCTGATACCTCCGTCGGCAATTATGGGGACGTCCGTGTCCTGAACCGCTCGGGCCGCCGCGGCGATCGCAGAAAGTTGCGGAACGCCGACGCCGGAGATGATCCGAGTGGTGCAGATCGATCCGGGCCCGATACCGACCTTGACCGCGTCGGCCCCGGCTTTCACGAGATCGGCCGCTCCGTCGGTGGTGGCGACGTTGCCGGCGATCACGTCGATGTCGAATCGCTGCTTGATGCCGCGAACGGTCTCGACGACGTTTCGTGAATGTCCGTGAGCGCTATCGACGGTCAGGACGTCGACCCCGGCGGAAATCAGTGCTTCGGCGCGCTCGAAGTCGCCAACACCGATCGCCGCACCGACCCGCAGCCTCCCTCGCGCATCCTTGCTGGCCGAAGGAAACTGAAGGTTCTTGTCGATGTCCTTGATCGTAATCAAGCCCTTCAGTTCATACCGATCGTCAACCAGCAGGAGCTTCTCGACCTTATTTTCCAGTAGAATGCGTTGAGCCGTTTCAAGCGTCGTATTCTCCGGAGCTGTGACGAGATTCTCCTTCGTCATAACCTGCTCAACCGGAATATCCTGCCGTTCGAGGAACCTCAGATCACGGCTTGTGAGGATTCCGCGGAGTTTGCGGCCTTCGGTGATCGGCACCCCGCCGATATTGCGATCTTTCATTAATTTTCGAGCCTCGGCGACCGTGGCCGACGGCGGCAGCGTGACGGGATCGACGATCACGCCGTTTTCGCTTCGCTTGACCCGTTCGACCAGCCCCGCCTGCTCCTCGACCGGCATGTTCTTGTGAATCATGCCGATGCCGCCCTCCTGAGCCATCGCGATCGCCATCTCCGCCTCGGTGACGGTGTCCATCGGGCTGGAGACGATCGGCGTATTGAGCGGTACGTGCCGACTCAGCCGGGAGGCGACCGAGACCTCCGAAGGCATGATTTCGCTGTAGGCGGGCTCCAGCAGGACGTCGTCGAAAGTAATTCCTTGGTAGGCGATGCGACTTTGCATGACGGTGAATAAACCTTGAGCGGGGCGAGGACTCCGTTCGCGTCCAGTATAACGACTCGCTGAAAAGTGGAAGTCAACGTCGCCGGAAGTTCTTCAAACCCGCCGCTCGCCGACCTCTCAGAGTTCCTTCAACCGATCTTGTGCCACATGCCGGACGGAGAAAACGTAGACCTGTTCCGCAGTCGCGGTAAACAGCACGCGATGAGTCGGTCGCGACCCTAGACCGAATAGCTTCTGCCGGATGCCTTCATTCGCAGAATCGATCTCGGACGCGATCGCGTACGACTCTGGGGCGAAACCTATCGACTCGATTTCTGCGATGATCCGCTCGTACCACTGGGCTGCCGCTTCCGCCGATCGATGCTCGGACCACCACCAGAACATCTTGCTGATTTCGTCGTACACTACAGGATCAATTGCGACAGGAATGGAAGCATCCATCGATTTTGATCTTAACTCTTTGAGTTGCGCGAAAGGCCGTGCTCCTCGCGGAACCTCTGGTCAAAGTCGGTCAGCGGAATCCCGCGACCCGCAACCCGATTCGAAATCCCTTCGCGAACTGCCTCCAAATCCTCAAGCCACACTCGGGCGATCTTCGGTAAATCGCTCTCATGCAACGGGTCGCCTGCCTCAGCAAGAAGGCGAGATGCGTACTTGTGAAACGAATCGAGCGATTGCTGCGTGAGCGAGGTGTTCGCTTCGGCAGTTGCGGCTTGCTCGGCGATTTGCTCAGCCATCAGACGGCTCCGTTACAGGAAAAGGGTCCGGTGTATCAGTATCGTATGAGTTGCTTGGACGGATGTCATGCCGCCACTCAAGCGGCTGCGGTAAATCGCGATCGGCGTATTCGAAGTGCACGATCCGCCTGCGTCGCGGCTCGCGCGGCTCCAGCGAACCATGCATGATCGTCGGCCGCATCGCGACGACCCCGCCCGCCTCCGTCGCACAGGTAACGATCGCCGATTCCGGCGGGGCGTCTGCCGACACGTCGAAGTCCCGGTGCGATCCGCGGATCACTCGCAACGCCCCGTTGTCGTCATCGTTCGCATCGAGAGACAGCCGCAGCGCGAGCATGCCGTCGAGAACCTCACGTGGCGGACGGACATGCGGGATGCCTGACTTCACCGACCACGCCGTAAATCCGGGCACGTCGGCTCTTTGCCGCACGCCGATCGTCATGTCGCGATGCCATGGCAGCCCCCACGGTAGGTCAATCGGCTTCTCAAAGATCGTCGCCCGCACACAACGTGTTTCGGGACCGAGAACTTCGGCGGCGAGGTCGAACAGTGCCGGTATCGCCGCCAATTCCGTTAACTGAGGGATTAAGGAGAACACATCCCGCACCGCGTAGGGAGTGTTTGCCTGTGTGCGGACTGTTTGATGGTGACCTGCTACCGCTTCTTCCATCACCGCATCGATGACGTCATTCCAATGAGAGACGTCATTCGAACTCATCGGTCCGGCCAAAGTGAAGTAGCCATCGGCGGCAATTCGTTCGGCCACACTCAATTAATCAGTCCCCTCATTCATCATCCCAAACAATCGGTTAGAGACTCGAACCAGCACTTCCGGCTCTAACTCCTCAGCGCGTTGATTCACACCAAAGCCGAATTCTTCGAAGAGGTCGTCGACCCGTTCTTTCGGCATCTGCTTGCGATACATGCCTTTCAAAACGCCGCGCATTAATTTGCGGCGGTGATGAAACAGCCGGCGCAGGAAGTCTTGAAAGAACAGCAGGTCTTCAATTTTGCCAAACCGCTCGGGGGCGGGCGTAAGACATATGACTGCGCTGTGAACCTTCGGGCGGGGCCAGAAGACCTGCGGGCCAAGCTTTTTTAAGATCGACGGGAACGACTGCGCCTGCAGCCAGACGGCGAGCGAACCGTAATTACCCGTTTGTGGACTCGCGGTCATCCGCTGCGCCAACTCCAATTGAATTGTGCAGACCATCCGCGTCCACGGCAGGCCGGTCAAAGTTAGGTTACTGATCACCGGCGTCGCGATTGCATAGGGTAGATTCGCTACCAGTTTTAATTGCGAGCCTTCGATGGCATCCAATTGATTGCGAAGGGTTTCCAGAACAATCGGTTGAAAATTGTTCTTGTTCTTTAATGCGTCGCATTGCAGCAGCGTCACGTTGTCGTACGGCTCAATCACACCGGTGGCGATCGCGTGCAGGTGACGATCGAGTTCGACCGACACCACCGCGCCCGCCTGCTGAGCCATAAACGCCGTCATTCCGCCGGTCCCCGCGCCCACTTCAAGGACAACGTCCTTCGGGCCGAGATGAGCTTCCGCCACCACGAAATCGATGATGTTCACATCGGTTAAAAAATTCTGCCCGAGGTCCGAGCGCGGATTCAGCCCGTGCTGCTTTAGCAGCGCCATCAGGTGAGTACGAGTTTGGCGAATTGGGTCGGACACTTCGTGACAGTTTAGGGTTTAGAGATGAGAGGTTAGGATAGGACTACCCTTTGAGACTGGATCTCAGGCCGCTTAGCATGCGGGCAAGCTCTTCCGCCTGACGATAAAGTCGAGCATGGTCGTGTTCCGCCAAATAGTTTTCGCCGACGGCGATTGCCAAATGGGAGACGGTTTCCATCAACGAGCCGTAGGCAATCTCCACAAAGCGAAGGTAGTCGGCTTTCGAACGACGACCGTTACCTTCCGCAATGTTCGCCGAAATGGAGACGGAAGCACGCCGAAGTTGGCTGGTCAACCCGTACTTCTCATCGTCGGGGATTGTCCGTGTCACGGAATAAATCGACCGACTGAATCGAATCGCGTCCTGCCAAGCCTTCAGTTTTTCGAAATTAAGCATCTCTCACCTCTCGTCTCTCAACTTTAAACTCGCTGCGCCAGCAGCTTCTGCACGTATTTACCCAGCACGTCGGTCTCCAGATTGACCGCGTCGCCGACCTTGCGATCACCGAGGGTGGTTTCTTCAAGAGTGTGAGGGATGAGAGCAACGCTGAAGGAATCGGCGTCGACGTTAACGACGGTGAGGCTGACTCCGTCGACGGCGATGGAGCCTTTCTCCACCATAAGTTGCGTTAAAGATTCCGCTGCTTTGAACGTCATATCGATCCACTCGCCGTGACGCTCAATCTTTTGAATCGTGCCGACGCCGTCGATGTGTCCTTGGACGAAATGCCCCCCGAGCCGGGCATCGGCTTTGAGGGCTCGCTCCAAATTAACGGCATGCCCCACTTCGAGATCGCCGAGGTTCGTCTTCTGGAGCGTTTCCGCTCCCGCTTCGACGACGATCGACATGCCGCCGGAGTCCATTGCGTGATGTTCAACAAGCGTGAGGCAGCAGCCGTTGAATGCGACGCTGTCCCCGATCGAAAAGTCGTTCCCCATCGAAACGGGAGATTCGACGACGAGGCGAAGGTCTTCCCCGCCCCGTTCGAGTCGGCGAACGACGCCCAGGCCTTCCACTAAACCTGTGAACATAGATGCTTGCAATTAAGGTTTGAATTCGGCAGGCGGCCGGTCGGACAAATCGGAACCGACAACTATTGGAAGTTGCAACAGAGTTTGGATGAAATTCTACGTGCCGTCTTGCTGCGGGCTTGCTTCACGTGTGATTGTGACCGCTCACGGATTGGAACGCGAGTGGGCGACCGACAACTAACGCTGCGCCGCGTGTTGCGTGTCCTGAAGCCAGCGAACCGGGTGCGGGATGCGAATGGGCAATGCCATGAACGCCGATGTGAGCAACAGTGTCGCATCGAGCAGGAGGATCAACCCTCGATCCGTCACCATCGGCAGCGCGTGAGCGACCGAGACCGACGCGACATAGACCGGGTCGCATCGCAGTGCGATGAACAGAGCCGCCACCATGACAAGGTTAGCGGCTGCAGGTACCGGCAGCCCGATAAAATATCGCTGATCAGCTTGCGGTCGTCCGACGGACGCTCGAATCAAGCGGGCGACGCCGCTCATCAAATAAAGGACAAGGGCCGAAATAAACAGCCAATTGAAGGGATCGACCCAGCCACGCCACAGGCGTGCGGCGACCATGAAGACGCAAACTGAAGCGACAATCGGCAGGACGACGAACGACACGATATCGCAACCGGCATCGAGACGGCGCCCGACTTCCGACTCCTGATCGAGCCAGCGGGCAACCGCACCGTCGAGCCCGTCGAAGACCGAAGCGAGAATCGCACAGACTGAACCTAGCAGCACGGCCATCGACAGGCCGTAGTGAACCGAGACCGGCCCGCAGAGCAGATAAACGCCAACCCCGCCGCAAATTGCATTGGCGAACGAGAACATGGCGGGAATTAGGGGCAATCCTCTCATGGCTCAAGTGTAGCATCGCGGCCGGATTTCGCCGCCATCGCGACCTTCTGAGTGAATCAGCGACATCCTGAACCAATCGTTGCTCTAACCGTACCGTTGCGGAGAAATCTCCCATGCGTCGGATAGCGAGTTCTCAGCGCGGGCGAGAATTCCTACGTCGCAACCGGCTCAGTCGTTCCGAATTTGAGAAAGTTTCTCAGCAAGTCGTATCCCGAGAGCGTCAGGAAACTTTCCGGATGGAATTGCACGCCGTGGACCGGGTGTGCTCGATGTCGAAAGCCCATGACTTCGCGTTCGAATTCGTCATCTCTGGTCCAGGCGTTGACTTCGAATTCGTCGGGCAACGCATCGGGCGGCACGATCAGGCTGTGATAGCGAGTTGCTTCGAAGGGATTGGGCAGCCCGGCGAATACGCCCGTCCCGTCGTGATGAATCTGCGACGTTTTCCCGTGCATCAGACGATTGGCCCGCACGACTTTGCCGCCGAAGGCTTCCGAGATGCACTGGTGCCCCAGACAGACGCCCAGGATCGGAATCGTCGGACCGAAGTGTGACACGATCTCTTTGGAGAGACCTGCCTCCGCCGGCGTGCAGGGGCCGGGCGATATGACGATCCGATCGGGATCCAGGCGTTCGATCGCCTCGATCGACGTTTGATCGTTTCGCTCGACGGTCAGCTCAATGGCCGGGTCGATCTCGCCGAACCGCTGCACGAGGTTGTACGTGAACGAATCGTAATTATCGAGGATATAGAGCATTGCGGCGTCGAAAGTTGAGAGTCCAGATTGGGAATACTCTCACCTTTGGCGACTCAACACTCAACGCGCTACAGCACTTTCTGCTGACGTTTTTCGACGATTCCGACTTCGTCGACCTTCAGGCCGAACTTTTCGCCGATTTTGACCGCCTCGCCCCGGCAGTAGCGCTGGTTGTTAACGTACAAGTCGAGCAGGTCTTCGCAGCTCTTGTTGAACATGATCAGTGAGCCGGGCGATAGGGCGAGCAGTTGCCTCAAATCGATCTTTTTTTCGGCAAGGCGGACGATGACTTGCACCGGTAGCTTCCGCAGCCGTTTTGCGCGCAGTTCGCCAGCCAGTTGCTCCGGTGTCTTCGGAGGTTCCGATTGCTGTTCGTCGGGATCAGATGCCGCTTGATCGTCGGGGTCCGGATCATCGCTGCTCGATGCCTCCACCTCGGCCGATTGGTCATGGTTTTCCACCGGGGCGGTTTCCGAGTCTTCCGTCGTCTCGTCGTCCCCGTCTGACGACGGCGTGCTGCTCTTCGAGCACGGGTAGAGAATGGCGATCGACGACTCATTCCCCTCGATGTTCAGCGGAATAATCGTGGCCTCGCCCGCCCGTTCATTGACCGCGGCCCTCAAGTCTTCAACAGACTCAGCCTGAGACGCCTCAGCTTCGGCGTCCTTCGGAAGCAGGTTGAGCGACCACTCCATCGCCAGCGTCTGGAGACGAGCCGACTGGCTCTCATCCGGATCGCTCAGCCAGTCTGGCAGCGGCAGCGAAGCGGGCACCAAAGCGACGACGGTCTCGTCCGACAGATCGATCGTGACCACTAACCCGGCCTCCGCCGGGATGTTCGCTTCCGCGCCTTCCGTAAAACTCGCTGTCTCGGATACTTCGAGAGCCCATTCCTCGTCAAAGCACTGGTTGAGCGATTCGGCAATGACAGTGATGTTCGCCCGGCACGCCGCAACGATGGCGTCGGCGTCTCGGTCGGGGGCTTCGGGCGAATCGGACATTCGTTGGCATGCTAAGGATTAAATTCGAGGCGTGCGGCCTCGTTCGAAGCGACATCGGCCTCTAAGATGGTGGATCGGCCAGATGACCGGAAAACTTCACCCGCTTTGCCACGCTCAACGCTCGCTGCGCTGTCGTCGTGGTCGGACGGAAAGCCTGATCTGATGAAAAGCTCTGATTGCTCCCGACGCGAACGTGCGGGTTGGCACTCGACGACCATTCTGACGGTGCGTCGCGGTGATCACGTGGCTCTCGGGGGAGACGGCCAGGTGACATTCAACAACACGGTCCTGAAGTCGGACACGCGAAAGATTCGCCCGATGCTCGACGGGAAGGTCCTCGTCGGGTTTGCGGGATCGACGGCGGACGCGTTCGCACTTCTCGAACGATTCGAATCGAAGGCGAAAGACTTTCCCGGCAACATTGTGCGGGCCGCGACGGAGCTGGCCCGCGACTGGCGAACCGACCGAGCGCTACGGAAGCTCGAAGCGATGATGGTCGTCGTCAACCCGGAGGTCACGCTGCTCCTTTCGGGAACCGGCGATGTCGTTCAGCCGACTGACGGAATCATTGGCATCGGCTCGGGCGGCTCTTACGCGACGGCAGCCGCACGGGCTCTGATGCGAAACACCGAATTATCGCCGGCCGAGGTCGTCCGGCAGTCGCTGGGGATTGCCGCGGAGATCGACGTGTATACTAATGAGAACATTCTGGTCGAGGAATTGGGCGCTTCCGCTGATGCGGCTGTGTAGTCTCGAGTACCGTCGACTGTCGCTGTTTTCGGTCCTGAAGCTTTATGGATAGATACATGACCATCGAATTACCGTCGGATGTCGAAGAACAGATCAATCGAGCGATTGCGAGCGGTGCATTCACCGACCCGATCCAAGTCATCCGAACTGCTCTTCGAAGTATGGATATTGACGACGAAACTCGTGCGGTTATGGAAGATGTCGAGGCGAGCCTCGCCGACGAGGCAGCTGGCCGAACTAGATCACTCGATGAAGTAACCGCGGATATCGAGTCTCAGCGAGGTTGGTCGGCTTCATGAGGTATCGGGTCAAGCTTTCTCAGCGGGCCGAACGTCAATTGCTTGAGGCCGTCGAATGGTACGAAGTCAATGCTCCGCAGTTCTCAGAGTCCTGGTACCGTTCGATACTGCAATCGATTGCGACGTTGGAGACCGACCCGCACCGCCTTCCACATGCGCGTGAAGATCATCACCTGCAAATGGAACTGCGGGAACTTCACTTTGGTTACCGGAAACGGATGACGCACCGGATCCTGTTTGTCGTCCGTGACGACGAGGTTCTGATTCGTTCAATCTGACACGTCGCCCAAGACGACATCGAAGAAACTGACTTTAACTGACCAATTATGCCGCAAGATTTAATTTCTGAATCCGACCTGACTCCCCGCCAAATTGTCGCCGAGTTGGATCGCCACATCGTCGGTCAGCAAGATGCAAAGCGGAGTGTCGCGATCGCGCTGCGCAATCGCCGGCGCTGGGCGAAGCTCCCGGCGGAAATGCGGCGGGAAATCGGCCCGAAGAACATTCTGATGATCGGCCCGACGGGTGTCGGCAAGACCGAAATCACCCGTCGGCTGGCGCGGATTATCGGTGCGCCGTTCGTGAAGGTCGAAGCGACCAAATACACGGAAGTCGGTTACTACGGACGCGACGTCGAAAGCATGATTCGCGATCTCGTGGACGCGGCCGTCAACCTAGTGGTCCGCAGTAAACGAGTTGAAGTTGAAGACGAGGCCCGCTTGAGAGCCGAAGATCGCCTGCTCGATCTCCTCCTGCCCGGGATGGAGCCACGCCCACTTTCGGCATCGGACGACGACGTCGAGCAGGAGCCGACATCGTCCGATGATGTACCTCCGAAGCACAGGACCCGAGAAAAGTTTCGGGAGATGCTTCGCAACGGCGAATTGGATCAACGCAAGGTCGAGATCTCGATCCGGCAAAAAGGCTCGCCCGTGCAGGTACTCTCGAACGCCGGCATGGATCAGATGGAGTTGCAGAATCTGTTCGAGCAACTGATGCCGAAGAAATCGAAGCGCCGGGAAGTCGAAGTCAAAAACGCCAAGGAGATTCTTTTCGAAGAAGAACTGGACGCGCTGACCGATACCGACGCAGTTCACGAAGAGGCGGTGAAGCTCGCCGAGTCGAGTGGAATCGTATTTGTGGACGAGATCGATAAGGTCGCCACCGGCAGTGACGGCGGACGCAGTGGATCAGACGTCTCCCGGCAGGGCGTGCAGCGAGATTTGCTGCCGATCGTCGAAGGGACCACCGTGCAGACCCGCTACGGCTCGCTGAAAACGGATGACATTCTCTTCATCGCCGCGGGAGCGTTTCATCAATCGAAACCGGCCGATCTGATGCCGGAATTGCAGGGGCGATTTCCGATTCGTGTCGAACTCGCAGACCTGACACGGGACGACTTTCTGCGTATCCTCACCGTTCCCCGCAACTCTCTCACGCGGCAATACGCGGCGTTGTTGGAGATCGATGGCGTGGAGCTTGAGTTCACCGACGACGGGCTGGAAGAATTGGCGTCGATCGCGCATCGCGTGAACCAGTCGACGCAGAACATCGGAGCGCGACGGCTTCACACCGTAATGGAGCGGTTGCTTGAGCAAGTCAGTTTCGACGCACCGGAGGAAGCTGGAGCAACAAAGGTCGATGTCGATTATGTGCGTCAGCGACTCGCCCCGGTGTTGGAGGATGAAGACCTGACCAAGTTTATTTTGTAGCACCGCGCTTCCCAGCACAGCCGAGCGGTTCCGGTCTCACTTTGAATTTTCACGCAGTCAATTTGCCATGTCGTTTTCTGATTTTCGCCCTCCCGGGCCGCTCGGCGCGTTATGGAACGCCGTGCGGGTCGAACGGTCGATGCCCTATACCCTGTTTACCTTCGGCGCGACCGATCTGCCTTATTTTCTGATCGTCGGCCCCGACTCCGATGACGGTTCAATCGCCGCGACAAGGGGAGAAATCCGGATCACGCGACCGTCGATCATCACCCCCGAGAACGCCGATCCCGAGTTCGAAGGCTTCTTCGAGGAAGGGGAGGGCGATTCGATGATCGAATTCCTCATGGCACGCGGGATCAGTTTCCCGAATGCCAAATTTTCGAATCAGTCTCGCAACGTCGACCTTTCCGGCGATGGCGTCGACGAGATCGTTGCCCGCCTGAAACAACGGCTCGACGATGAGGACGAAGATCGTGTCGCAATTCTCACCGCTCCGATGGGGCTCGGTGGCGTTGCGCTGCTGAAATACGCGGTCGAAAAGGCGATCGAGAGCGCGCCCGGCAATCTCAGCGAACTTCGGGACCGCGGATTTCTTAACTGAACACAAAGCGCTCTGGCGATGCTGGTTACTTTCCCGATTTTTTCGGGTCGCTTCCCCACCGGCAGATCGCGGCGCAAAATGGTCGATCATCAATTATTGGATAAGGAGTTTGATTCATGGCTGAATTGCCCGATCCGCTCGAGTTGAGAACCGCGGATCACCCCATCGAAGCACTGCTGCTCAAGCGTTGGTCTCCGCGAGCCATGGACGGCGGCGTCGTCACGGACGAGCACCTCGCGTCGCTGTTCGAGGCAGCCCGTTGGGCGCCCTCGACCTATAACGAGCAGGAGTGGCGATTCCTTTACGCCAGACGTGACTCCGAGCACTGGAAGACCTTCTTCGGCTTGTTGATGGAAGCCAACCAGGCTTGGTGCGACAACGCGTCGGACTTAATTGTGCTCTTATCAAAGAAGACCTTCGCCAAGAACGGGAAACCCAATCCGGTCCATACGCTCGATGCGGGAGCAGCGATGCAGAATCTTCTGCTGCAGGCCGCCTCGATGAATCTCGTCGCACATGCGATGGCCGGATTCGATCGAGGGAAAGCCCGAGCCCAACTCAGTATTCCCGACGACTACGAGGTTGAAGCAATGATCGCGATCGGTCGACCGGGTGACCCGGACGATTTACCGACCGAGTTGCAGGAACGAGAAGAACCTTCCGGACGAAACCCGATCGGCGACTTCGTTCTGGCCGGCCCGTTTGCCTTCGACACCTAGTCATGTCTTAAAGATGAAACCGGACGAGTTCGCCGCGAAGTAAGGCGGAACGATCACCAATTTTCAATTGAACTTATTAGTATTTTGGAGTTTCAAGCACGATGTTAAAAGCCGGTATTTTTCTTGATATTGAAAACCTGACTCGCAACGGCGGTTGGGGCATGCGTTACGAGGCGGCCATGGATCTGGTTGCGGCACAAGGAACTTCAATTTTGCGGGCCAACGCTTATATGACGGTCGACCGCCAGCGGATGGAGGAGGACGAACGTTACCGGGCAAAAATAGTATCGTATCACCAGGTCATCCGCCGCACGGGGTTTCGGCTCGTCCTGAAGCCGGTCAAGAAATATTTTGACGCGGAAGGCAACCAGCGATACGCGGGGAGCGCTGACCTCGAACTGGCCGTCGAGGCGCTGATGCAGTCGGACAACCTCGACTATGTCTTATTAGGCAGCGGCGACGGAGACTTTCTGCGGCTCGTGCGCGCCCTGCAGGATCGCGGCAAACGGGTTGACGTGATGGCATTCTCGAATTGCAGTGACGAACTGCGTGATGAGGCCGACAACTTCTACTCCGGACCGCTGATCCCGAATTTGCTGCCGCCTCGGGACGATGAGGGCACCCATCGCGGGTTTATGCACCATGTCGATGAAGAACGAGGCTTCGGCTTTCTGACGATCCTGACCGGCTTCGGAAAGACCGATTTTCGCGACGACGTCTTCCTGCACATCAATGAGTTTAGCGAGGACGGCGAACCGACCACGAACGCCCGATTTGCCGGGCTTCGCGACCGTCGTTCAATTATTGAATTCGATCTGGAGGAGCAAGGAGACGGTAAAGTTCGCGCGGTCGACGCCGTCGAATACGTTCCGCAACGGCAGGCCCCGACGCCACGACCGGTCGAAGTCGAAGTTTAATGTCGGCGGAGAATTGCCCGCGCAAACCTCATCGCCGACATTCAGCCTGATGTCCCATGCTTTTTAGGCATTAATCTCTATAGCACGAGGGACGACCGCTTTTCAGCGAGATCTTCCATGAACTGCTGAGTACGTCGGGTCAGCGTTTCGGGATTCGGAGCAAGCCCCGATAACAGCAGAGCGTTGTCATAGAGTTGTCGACCGCAATCTTTCACGAACGCCGCGTTCTGTTCATTTCCTGCTAGCACACTGAGCCGCTCGATTAACGGATGATTCGGATTTAACTCCAATATCTTTTTCATCGGCGGCATTCCGTCGGCGTTCGACATCGCCAGGATTTTCTGCATCTGCGTCGAAAGCGCACCTTCGGGCGTAACGAGCCGACAGGGGCTGTCGGCCAGAAGTTCCGTCGCCCGGACATCTTCGACTTCATTTTCGATCCCCGCTTGGAAGAGTTCGACGACTTTCTCGAACCCGGCCGGATGCTTCTTTTCGTCGCCGTCACTGCTTTGCGCTTCGTCGTCGCCTTCCTCACTCTCCGCTTTCTGCTGATCGCTTTCGGCGGGTAGTTTGACGTCAGCCGAATCAATGCTGACGAGTCGTTTTTCCTGAAACGTACCGAGATGAGCCGCCACAAACTCATCGACCGGATCGGTCAGATATAGAACTTCCAGACCTCGCTTCTTAAATATTTCAAGGCTCGGGCTATTACGGATCGACGCCATGTCGGCCCCGCCGATGAAGTAGATCTGCTCTTGGTCTTCCGGGGCGCGGCTCACGTAATCGTCGAGAGAGATCGGCTTCCCATCGACATCGTGTGAGGACCGGAATCGCAGCAGTGAAGCGAGTTTGTCGCGATTCTCAAAATCACCCGCGATGCCCTCCCGCAAGATCGAGCCGAATTCACCCCAGAACTCCAAGTACTGTTCCGGTTCCGACTTCGCCATCTTGGCCAAGTGGTCCAAGACCTTTTTGACCAGCACTTTGCGTATTTTGCGGAAGACGGTGTCGTCCTGCAGTGCCTGCCGACTCACGTTAAGCGGCAAATCGGCCGAGTCGACCAGACCGTAGATAAATCTGAGGTACTCCGGCAATAAATCCTTACAATCACTTTCGACAAGAACCCGCTTGGCACAGAGGCTTAAACCGTGCTCGCTCTTGCCGAAGCCAAGTTTCTCAAAATTTGATTGCGGCGCATAAAGTACGGCGTGAAACTGAAACGGCGAGTCGGCCGCGAGATGCAAATGCCACTGCGGTTTTTCATCACTGCGGTGCGACAGGTATTGATAGAACTTTTCGTATTGTTCATCGGTGACCTGCGACTTCGGCTCGACCCAGATCGGTCGCTGTTCATTCACACGTTCTTCGGCGACATAAATCGGATAGGGCACGAAAGTGCTGTACTTGCCGAGGACGTGTTTAATGTGCTCCGGTTTAAGAAACTCTGCGGTGTCTTCGCGGAGTTTTAATGTAATTGCGGTGCCGCGCGGGGTCTCGCCTTCGAGCGGCTCGATGGTGAAATTGCCCGTTCCGTCGCTCTCCCAGAGCAGCCCGCCGGCGGAGTCTTCCTGAAAACTACGCGTCCGAACTTCAACACGGTCAGCCAGCATGAAGGCGGAATAAAACCCGACCCCGAACTGCCCGATCAGCGATACGTCTTTCGCTTCATCACCCGAGAGCTTCGACAGAAAGTCGAGCGACCCACTGTGAGCGATCGTGCCGAGATTGCCGACCAATTCGTCCCGCGTCATCCCGATGCCGTTGTCGCGGATGGTTAGCGTTTTGGCTTCTTCATCGAGTTCGACATGAATGGCCAATTCGGCCTCGTCCCGCACTGTTTCATCGGAGAGCGCAACGTGCCGAAACTTGTCGAGTGCATCGGATGCATTCGAGACCAGTTCGCGAACCGCGACCTCTTTATTCTGGTAAAGCGAATGGCTCAGCAGGTGCAACAACCGGCTGACTTCGGCTTGGAATGTAAACTGCTCAGGCTGTGTGGTTTCTGTACTCATTTCAATTCCTCGTATTTCTTAATTCAGAAAGTCAAATGTTCGACATTTGCGATCAATTCAGTTTGTCTGGGTCGAGCAGTGCCTGCCCCGGTCCCCGCACCCGAGCGACATGCACGATCCCTGCGTCGACAAAGAAAAAAACTTGGTAAATTTTTCCGCGGCGGGTCTTAAACGGAGCCGTCCGAATCTGAAACTCGAATTCAGCATGATCGACAACTGGGAATGACATCGCTTCGTCGCCAAGGCGACGGAGAAGTTCGTCATATGCCCGAAGCCAGGCTGCAGATCCCCGGCGTGACCTTGCATGAATCCATGAGGCAATCTGCCTTTTGTCATTTCGCGCACGTCGCAATTCGACAACCGGAAGACGGCCCATCACTCACCGATTCCCAGTTCCGCTCGGAGCGTCGCGGAGTGTTCACCGGCTATTGTCCCGCGATCGCCCTCTTTGTAGTCTTTGATCGCTTCTTTGACCGCACTAACATCTTTGCCGACAGACATCGAACTGGGGTTCTCGAAGCGCCATTGGTCCAGCAACTCTTCCAACGAAAGCTCGGCGGAATCGTTCAATAGCCGGTTCGAGGCAAACTCGTGAAATTGCCGTAGTTCTTCGCTGACTGTCATCAGGGATTTCCTCCGTTGCCAAACAATTCTCGGTCCCCAATATACGCCTCTACGGAAGCTGGCACCATATACCGGATGCTCCTTCCGTCGCGTACCCGTCGGCGTATGTCCGTCGCGGACAGGTCGATCTGCGGCATGTTGATGATGTGAATGCGGTCGGCGAGATCATCGCCCCAAACCTGCTTCACCTTGTCGCGATCGAGCGATATGCCGCCCGGCCGACCAACTGCGGCGACCGTCGCCAATTTCAATATTTCCTGCGGCTCTCGCCACGCCGCCAGATACGCCAGCGAGTCGGCCCCCATCAGAAAATAAAGCGATGCATCTGGCTGCTCGGCCTTGATCTCGCGCAATGTTTCGATCGTATAACTCGGCCCCACCCGCTTCAGTTCTCGGCGATCGACCACGAAGTCGGGATTTCCCGCGGTCGCAAAGTCGAGCATTTCAGCCCGGGCCTTCCCGTCCGACAGCCCGAGCCGATCCTTATGCGGCGGGTCGCCCGCCGGCACAAATCGTACTTCGTCCAATTCCAATTGCTCCCGGCACTGCTCGGCCAGAAGCAGGTGACCGAAATGGACCGGATCGAAAGTGCCGCCGTAGATACCGAGTTTCATCGCGTGGCGGAGGGGGTGAAGTCGAAGAGTGCCGGTTAATTCCGATCATCTTGACGAACGCCGTTGCAGGCGACAAGAACACGCCGCCGAAACCGGACCGCCTTCTTCGGTATTTTCTGACACGGCAGTGCTTTACTGACGATTGCGTAGTTTAGAACTCGCCGATGACGTCGCCGTCGTTTCGCTGACCGAGGATCCGCCACAGACCGAGGTCGATGTTCTCGCTCATGAAATGGGCCGAGCCGTCCATCAGCAGCGATTGCACCCCGCCGACGTGATAACTACGTGACGTGACGGCGGCATACGTGGGCTCATCGCACGACTTCCCCTCGCGGCAGTTCGTGAAGTCGCCGTCGCGAATCGCAGGGCTGCCCGCACTTCCGGTCCCTTCAATCGGCACGAACGAATTCGGCGGCAGCGCGACCGTGAAGCCGGTCTGGTGGACGCGTCCGTCAACCCATTCGGTATGTCCCGTTCCATTGCCGATTTCACTGCCTTTGACCTTGGTGGCATCTCCGGTCGTTTGGCCCGAGACGAGACTCAAGGTTGCCGGACCTGTACCTGGGAGGGTCGTCGGCTCCGGCAAGGCGTCGGTGTCTCGTAGGTAAGGGGTCCAAGCTTTTACTTCTGAAAAGCAAAGCGTATTGCTCGTCCCGTCAGTGAACTCGGCGGTCGACCACTTCGCGTTGGGAGCGAAGGCTCCGTTGCCTCTGGCAAAACTGTCGTTGTCCCATACGAACCACGTGCCCATGTTGGCTCCGTAGCTGGTCGGGTAATGCTCGGTTCCCCTCGGCCGGTCTCCGATATCACTGGGGCACTGGAACAGGCCGACTTTGGTGTTCGCGATATTTCCATTCGCGGCGTCGTCGTAGGGAAGGGACAAGTCGGCCAAGCGATAGAGATTCGCCTCTTCGACAAAGGGCAGGATTCGGGCGTGGACCGACCATTGCCCGCCGTTACCTGTCGAGGTGCCGTTCGGCAGGCAAAACGACGGCGGCAGGTATGAGTTGACGTCGAGGTAATTGTGAAGAGCGAGGCCGATCTGCTTCAAATTGTTTTTGCACTGGCTCCGCCGTGCGGCTTCGCGGGCTTGCTGGACGGCAGGCAGAAGCAATGCGATCAACACCGCAATGATCGCGATGACCACAAGCAATTCGATCAGCGTGAAGGCAGTACGTTTCATGGCAGGGCTCCGGAGGCCTTCGATCGACCGGGAGAGCGGATCGATCGACTGTCAGTATGGGAACGGCCGGAGTAGTGTGGCTGGCGGGAGGCTGGCGAACTCGGCAAGGATTGAGACTCAGTCTCAAGGAATCGTAGGGTAGTGGCCGCTCATATCGAAAACAAGCCCGCAGCGCCAGCAAGGGACACCTTTACCAATTCTCGAATGCTCTAAATCATTTTAGGGACCGGGATTGTGTTCGGGTGCGGGGCATTGGTCTCGGACCTCGAGGTTTCTGACGATTTCCGCTGGTACTCGCTGCCGGGCTAGCAAAAATGACTGCGGCCAACTGCAGACGAGGCGACGCTCGTCGCAAGCCGCTGCTTGATCTGTCCGGTCACCGGCGTTCGCGGAAACCGCTTACCGACCGAACCGCTTGCGGACCCGTTGGAGCATGGCTTGCTCCAGCGCGAAGTCGCGACCCTGGTAAATCCAGCCGCGGGGGACCGTCGTGTCGTCGACGAGATCAAGGTCACGACGGAGTTCCTGGCGAGTCTGGAAGGTTTCGCCACCCACCGTCGATCGCCCGACGGGACGAACGTCTTCGAGCTCTTTGATCGATTCGACCCCGACCAGATAGCCTCCCTGCGTGGGGGCTACAGTCACAATTGCCTTGCGACGGATCGATTGGAGTGTGCTTTCGAGTCGATTGGTGAAGCCGACCGAGTCTTTGTTCCAAGGCTCAAGCAACCCGGAGCCGATGCGATACTCCGTTTCGATCACGCCGTCGAGTTTGTTCTCGCGGGCGACGGGAAAGCGAAAATCATGGATCGCATCGACGGTCCGCTCCCAAGCGACCTCACTGTTTCCGCAGGGCACGAAGACCGGGTTCGAGACCGTCTCTTTATCGAACAGCGCGCACCCTGAGCCCCATAGGCACAAAAGCAGCGCGATCGGTAGGAAAGAGCGGTCCATCGTGCCGGGTTTTTCGCACTTTCGGCGATCTACGTGAAGGCGAATTCGAACTTCCGTCATTTGATGAAGGCCGGAGATCGCGGGTCGCAGTGAAGGGCGGCCGTCGAGCGATTATTTTCTCCGAGGGTGACGCGTGCGGCCGAAGTGGTCCTCAAGCTGCAAGTGCAGGTCGAGTTCCCGCTTTCGCGAATCTTCGATCGAGTAGTCACGTTCGCCGTCGATTACGCGATACACATTCCAACCGTCGGGGCCGAGGTACAGCTTGCGTTGCTCGGCCAGGTTCAAAGGCCGGGCACCGACCCGGCCGAACACGGCAATCTGGTTGCCCGATTCGTCGACAGCCCGGTCTCGATCGAGCGCCTCACCGATCGCGTAGGCGTGCCCGCCTTCGGGAATCGGATAGGTGGCAACGAGCTGCGGGGTCGGCCGGACGTAAAACCCGCCATTGCCCGGCGTGTTCGGCGACGTCAGTTGCACGATTCGCATCCCGTTCTTGCCGTCGGCGAGATAGGCGAATTCACTCGAATAGGTGATGCCGAGCTTCACGTCGTGCAGGTCGTTGATGGACCCGCCGGCCGTATAAACCTGATCGACAAACGGTCGCTCTGGATTGGTCACATCGATGATATAGAGACCATGCTTGCCGCAGGCGGCATAAGCGTAGTTGCGGGCGACGTAGACGGAATGAGCGTGGGGAAGTGCCAACGACGCGACCGGCTTCGGATCATCAATAAAGGTCGTGTCAAAGACCTTCAATCCTTCGTGGTCGACGGCGAAACCGTAGCGGAACTGGACCTCAAAGCTCTTCGGATGTTCGACGACATCGTGGCCGAGCACCTTCTTGACCTTCGGGTGCAACGGGTCTTCTATATCGACGACGACAATCCCGGCATCGCAGCACACATAAATGTAGTGCCCGACGACGGTCGCCGACTTCGCCCCGCACAGCAGTCCGCCCGGATTAAAGACGGCATCCTTCTTCACGAAGTTGTTTAGCGGATCACCGTCGATCAACGTTGCGATCCCGATGATGACTAACCCTTCGTACTTGTCGGTCGCGTAGACGAAACCGTAGTACAACGGGATTGGATCTTCAAAATTCTTCGGGAAGTGGTTCCGGGTCGGATCAGGAGCCAGAGTCGTCGGCACGGCGATGCTGGTGGCATATTTTGTATCGACGTGGAATCGCTGGCCCAGAGGCGAGAACGGAGCGGTCGTGATCCGCTCGCTAAATCCTTTGTTATCAATGAAGGCGACGTCGAAGAAGCGGACACCGTCTTCGCCGCACGCGGCGTAACAATATTCCCCTCGCGGCTGCACATCGAGAATTTCCGGTTCGTACCACGGTCGCAGGTACTCATCCTTCACGTCAACGCCGGGGTGCTCGTGGGCTTCTTCAAGCACGCGGCCGTGCTCGACGTGCTTTTTATAATGTTCCGGGAAGGCGAGCTTGTGGAGGCTGCTACCGAAGACGGCCTGCGGCTCATCACGCTCGGTCGCGATGACCGCGAACAGTCCGTGATCTTTCGCGGCGACCCAGCAGTACCGGCCCATGAAATTCAGGTAATTCGTCCCCTGCATCGTCAACTGAGCCATTAAGGCATTGTTGTCATTGGCTGCCGAAACATGGCAGTCGGTGCAGGTTTTCGTCTCTTCCTTACCGCGGACAGTGTGTGGCACGTTCGTGCTGAACGCGATACCGCTATAGCCTTCAGATGAGATCGTCTGCTGCTGCGTGTAAATCGCCTCACGTTTGTCGTTGTAAGAAGTCACATGAATGGCACAGGAAGACCGCGACGGATTAATCCGATTACCGGTGACGTTCCCGTCTTTTGCCAGCATATAGACATCATCGCGGAGCGTCTGGAAGTTGTAAGACACGTAGTTGCGTGTGACGTCGCCTTCGTTGTGCAATTCGGGGGTCTTAATATTGGCCCGCTGCGGGAGATGGCAGCCGTAACAACTCGGATTCCAGGAAGAGTGGCACGCGATGCAGCTCATCCGCGTGGTGCTGTGCGCACACTTCTCGGGATCGTTCGGCATGTCGCCCCAGGCGAAGCGGCCTCCTTCATCAAATCGCACGGTTTTCGCCAGTGCCGAACGAGCGTTGTAATCTTCATGGGCGGGATCAAGCGTGTCGACGACCTGGCTGATCTCCCAACTCAAACCCGGTTCAACCATTGAATTCTGAACGACTTTGCCGTCGCCGCGAACCTCGAATCTAGGCTTCCCGAAGGGAGTTCGCATTGCGGTCAACTCCCGGCCATCGGGCACCATGCCGGGGCGTTCTTTCGCAGCGGGGCCGGACGTGAATATCTTCGGACGCTGGCCTTCGGGCCAACGGGCCGGCTTCCCATCGACGAGTTCATATGCCCGGCCCTGTGAAGTGCCGTGGCAGTTGCGGCACTCAATTTCAATGGCAGCCCGTACTTCGCCGTAGAGTTTCGTATTGCCGTGCATATCCTGAACGAAGTGGCAATCGACGCAGTGGAGGCCTTTTTCAAGGTGGACGTCGAGCAGGTGGACCGGGACATCATGCCAAGCGCTCTTAAATTCCTCCTCGGCTTGCTTGACGAGATTCAAGTCTGGGACATCTTTATAAAGCTGACGCACTTCAAGCGGCTTCTCGACGGCGAGCCCCAATTTCTCGGCTGAGATATTGCTGACTGCGTCGTTCTTGTAGTCGATCATCCGACCGTGCCGGTCTTTTTTATAGACGGCGCGAAAGACCCAGCCATGACCGTGGAAGTCACCGAATTGTGTCTTGTCGAGATAGGGGTTCAGGTCGGTAAGATTCTTAAGGAATTCGGGGTTGCGCCATTTGCCTCGCAGCGTCGCTTCATTGGGGTCGGACATCTGTCCGTTGACGACTTCTTCCGCACTGAGATGGGGTTGCTCGTGCGGATACATCATCTCGCCTTCGGTCTCCAGGTCCCACCACATGAAGCCCAGATAGCTGTTCATGACGGTCGTGCCGGGGTGAATGTGGCAGACCATGCACTGGCTGGAGGGGATTCCGCTTGTGAAGCGGTGTTCGATCGGGTGTCCCGATTCATGTGGAGGAATCGTCGGATCGACGACCTGCACGATGTCATCGGGCGCATCGGCCCGAGTGCCGTCGTTTCCGTACCGAGCGTACGGTCCCGAATTCACGACCGAGCGGTCATTGGCATAGATGATATGGCACGAAGTGCATCCGCTGGAGCGGTAATCGCCCGGATGATCGTTGGTGCCCAAAAAGTTAAGCGTCGGGTCGAGCAGTCGCGTCTTCGCAAGACCGATGAAGACCGGATCAGTCCGGTTGAGGGTTCCCAAACCACGATTGCTGACGCGTTGCCGCGGCCGTCCCGGTTCTTCAAGGCGTTCCGGAATGCCGACCTCGGGTTTAAACCGCCCGCCGCGTTCAAAAATTCGCAGCACGTTGCCGGGTTGCGTGATCTGATAGCGAGGCAGTGGATCAAGTGTCGGCAGGATGCCCTTGTATGCGGTTTCTTCGGGTGTCGGCGGAGGGATCGTCTGGAGCCGCTGCGGGGCTCCGTTCATGCTGTAGCTCTCACCATACAATGACCATTTCGACGGTGAAGCGCCGTTGTTGTAGAGGGCTGCCCCCCACAGCATACAGCCGTGGGTCATCATGCTTTTGCGGACTTCGAGTACCGAGCGCTCGTGACAGCCCGACGTTCCGCAACTGATATGGGCGACGCGAAGGTCGCCCGGATTCACGAAGCGGACGAACTCGGGCCGCTCGTGATTGAGTAGCGTATAAGAGCGGACCGGATTCGCCGAGCCGGCCCAGGCCTGCGGAAGTCGCGCCCGAACGTGGGCCGCGGCGATCGTATGTGCGTTCGGATCGCCCCCGTGACAATCGCAGCAACCCAGGTGGAAGCTGAGCGGTTTATGAGGTTGCTTGTGCGGATCGTGGGCATTCTTGTGACAGACGATACAGCCGTGGCTCTTTGCGTGGGCCTGCTGGGCCGTTTGCTTCATTAATTCGATGCCAACGTATTCAGGCGGCATCGGATAGGGGTCGTAGCTGCCATCGAACGGGGCGTCGTCGTTGACGACTTCCGGGAGAAGAATTTCACTGCCGGTGTCTGGTTCCCCGTTCGCGGGGCCGGGGGCCGGAGGCTGAATCGCAGGAGCGACTCGCAGACGGGGCGGCGCAGGAGGTCCCCCGTCGCCGACGGTGACTCGCCCCGGTTCTTCGGCGGCAGAAAGATCAGGGCTGCGGAACTGCAGATCGATCCAAACGACGGCCGCCCAGGCACACAAACCGAGCAGCGCCAACTTAAAGTGAACACGCCGGTTTGATCTCTTCATACCCAGGCATCCGTGCGAAAGTCATTACTTGCTGGGAGAGCGGTCGTCGAAATCCAGTGCGCAGCAGACGCCGCCTGATGAGGCCGCCACAGGATCAGATAACCCGACCCGACGGATCAGTAGACGAAAATGCCTGTCACGAAGGCCATCGAAAGCAGATCGAGTTCCGGATCGGAACTGTTCTCAAGTGTGAATGGATCATACTTTCCGAACAGGTCTTTCATTCCGTTCCCGGGAACGAGAGACGCCCAGCCCGCTTCGATGATAATGTTGTCACTCAGGAGCGGTCGATATTCGATACCAATGCTCAGGTCAACACCGATCTCGCGGGCGATATCGTCTTGGAACGTGTAGGTTTCGAGCACGTCCGTCTTGTCGAACATCAAGTAGCTGGCGTTTGTGATCATCCGGAGCTTCGGCGTAATTTCGAAGTCCATGCCGGCGTTGAAGATGAAGATACCGGGGTTCACGTGATTCGCCTGCCCCTGAATCTTGCTGGAGCGAAGCGTCGGGGAAAGACTCTCCCGCTGGCTCAACGCGGCTCCGAAAAGGCGAATCTCCTGCCGCTGCCAATAGCTGAACTCGCCCCCGGCAAACTGCGGTTGATCGAGGATCGAATCGAAGCCGGTCGCGGTGGAGTTATCCGCATTGCCGTCACCGGAAGAGTGGAAGAACGACCCGCGGAACCGGACCCAATCGCGGTCGTAAGACAGTTCCAATGCCATCATATAGGCGCGAATCTCCTGCTCGGTACCCGCGATAGGATTGCAGGAATCCTCACCGAACACGTAGTAGAACGCGTTCGAGACGTTGTACTTACCCATGTGGCCGTCGCCGGTGAAGCCGAGGTAGGCCGTCGTCACCCGGTGTTCTTTAAAGATACCGGTCGGATCGGGCCGGACGAGAAAGCCATTGTCATCGAATTGCGTGCTCGGCCCGTCATTGTTGACGTGAATACTGGTGTTAGCCGTATAGCCGGGATAGACAAAGTCCTGACGGTAATAATTCGCGACAAAGACCTGCTGGTCGCGACGAGAGAATTCATTGAGCAACTGCGCGTTTGTGTTCTTCTCCAATTGGTCGAAGAACACGATGTTAAACTGATCTCGGTTTGCGTTGCGAGTTCCGAACAGCCGCACGCCCTGGTTGATATCGTTAAAAATGAACCCCCGGAAGTCGCTTTGGAAGGGCTGACTGCCGATCCGCATTGACATGAAGTCGTAGTGCGGGCTGAGGTCCGCGAGCTTTGCTTCGACGAAGTATTCCTGCAGCGTAATGATGTCGTCATAACGCGTCGTTCCGTCGCGAACGTCCGGACCGACGACCGCGAGTTCGTTGACGTCGAGATAGTTGAGATTGACCGCCGGAGTAAGCCGGACCATCCAGTCGATCGGTTTGAACCCGGCGTTGCCGTGGAACAATTCGGTCCGCAGGAACAGAAAGTTCGTCGTCAGGAACTGGGTCGGGTCGCCGAAGAACTGGAACTGACCTGCATCAACGGTGCTCTCGAAAGGGGTCGTCGGCGTCGGCAGTTCCCGATACTCGTTGATCATCAGCAGTTCGGCTTCCACGTTGAAAAACGTGTGCTGGCCAATGATCGGGTAGTCACCCTTGAGCACGTTTTGATTGTAAGGATCCCACCACCGACCTTCGGTGTACGGGTAACGTGTCACCGTGTCAGGTTCTTCGGCGTACCGATTCCACTCCGGAAAACCATGCCGCCAGCGATCCTCGACCGGTTGGAAGTGGCTGCTCGTTTGCGGCTCGGTCGGTTGTACGCCGGTCGGCCCGGCAAAGCCGAGCGTCGGGAAGAACGGAATCGAACGAATGGGCCGATCAAGGATAGACGACGGCAACACGTCGTCCTGTATAGGGGGCGGATTCAACGGTGTGTCAAGCACCGGCGGAAAGATGTCTTCCGCTAATAACCTTGGACGCCCGGCGGGGACCGTCGATGCCGGTGATAGATCGAAGATTGCTTCGAAGTCGTCGGAGTCTGCCGTCGGATCGTATTCGGGAGCATCGATCCGGCGCGGGGCCGGTGGCACGATGCCGCTGTAAGCCGTCTGCGAAACGCCGCTGCGGATGTGTTCCGCAGCCGGTCGTCCTGAATCACCAAGCCGTAACACCGCCGCACCCGATCGCCCGGCGTCATCGGTTGGTTGGTTCATGAATTGGTGACTCGCTCGCGCTCTCGCCGCTGATGCACTCGCATTTGAAACAGCGGTGTCCGTTCGAGAGCGAATCGGATCAGCGAACGGATTTGCCCGACGTGATCGACCGCCGAATTCAAATGAGATCGATTCAGCATCCGAGGAAGCGGTCGTCGACTCGAGCCGGTCTTCCCAGTCCGATAGAAGCAGGCGAGCTGTCCCGCGCGTGATGGCGTCGGGATCATTGTCTGAGAGTTCTTCGACTCGACGCATCAAGGCCGGGGTCGGCGTAAACTGCTTCAAACTCCGGACCGCCGTTCGTCGGACGTTTGCAGACTCGGAGTCCAAGAGCTTCATGACATCGAACGACACGGCCGGGGTCTCAGGGGCCGGAAGAGCCGCGTTAGTTTCTCGGTGACGACTGAAACTTCGAGGCGGGCCGCTGATCTTGTCAGCGGTCGACGTGCGGTCCGGGCGGACTTCCTCGTTCTTTGAGATCGACACTTCTGAAGTCGTTACTTCTGACTTCACTGCCTTAACCGACTGAGTCGACTCAGGCAGACTCGCCCATGTGTCGTCAGGAATCAGAAATTGATCGCCGCCGATTGCGATCGAGGGGAAAATCAGCGCGGCCAAGGCGTAGATCGCCCAAAGATTCCGGCCGGACCTCTTGCCGTTAAATGCGCGTTCATCACGAATCGACCGGGAGGTTTCCACGAATGACGGCGGATGCGGCCTTCGGTTCGAACGGAATCTTTCCGTGCGTCCGTTCGCGCCGTTCCGCGTTGCGATTTGATGAGCGTCATTCATCTGATCGGACTCGCTCTTAGTGAACGTCGCGACAAAATTTGAGTTATCTACGGAATGCGGTGCGGAACGCGGGTGAGTCTGCGAACAGCGGTATTGTGCAATGTCGTTTGTTGAGAGCCGTCCCCGGCAGTACCCGAATCGACTAGCGAAGAGTCATCGGGGATGCCCCCTCGAGTAGGGGTACCGGAAGTCGGATCGGATGTTCCCCTGCTACTGTTTCGGCTGCGAAGTGATGACAAGTTGGGGGAAATTTGACGGTTGTGCCGAAATTTCCGGTTATTCCGACTTTTTTGATCAAATCGACGATTCCGGCCGAAATTTGATGCGATCGGAAGCGTCTGTCGACCGAAACGATTCTCAGGGTCCCACAACTCGAACTGCGCCCGTTGCCTCAATGCAGCCGGAGCGATGAGTTGAGGATCACTCTCGCCGCGAACTTACGATTGCCACGAAGATAAACGGAGCCGGTTGATGTTCGGCAGAACACACAACGCTGAGGCCAAGAAGCAGCGCCGTAGCGAGCGGGCCTCCGGTCAACCGGTCGAGCGACTCGAAGACCGCCGGTACCTCGGCATGGTCATGCCCGTCGGCGGCTTCGACGGGGGCAGCGAAATAGATGAGCAAGCCGCGGTCGGATCATTCGACGGCACCGGCGCTTCGTCGAAAACGGCGCCAGGCAGCATTGCCGACCTGTGGCACAACTCCGAACAGCCGATCACAATTCGTTACGACTTTCGCGGTCTCAATGGCGAAGCCAACGAAATCACCGCTCGTCAAATGGCACTGGCTGAGCAGGTCTTCGCCGAATGGCAGCGGGCAACCGGCGGTCGCGTTCAGTTCTTAAGGGACACGAACGCCGACGCATCTCAGATCGTCAACGTCGGCGTGGGCTCGCTCGATTCGCTCGGTCACGAAACCGCACAGGGCGGCACGCTCGGCCTCGGAGGCTCAGTTCTTAATACGTCCTCCGGCCAGCCGGAAATCCAAGGGATCATCTGGCTCGACCGATCTGAGAATTGGGATAACACGATCGGCAACGGAGACCCGGCCGGCACCGTCGACTTCTTCACCGTCGCGGCACACGAAGCGGGCCACGTGCTCGGTCTCGCCGATACGCTGCAACATGTGACCGACGAGATCATGGGCGGCACCTATGACGGCGAGAGTTCGACTCAGGCGATCGATCGGGCGCTTCAGCAGGCGATGTTCCTGCCACTGACCGAAGGCGGGGCCAACGGGCTTCCCGTCTCACCACTCGTCGATATCGCCGCCCAGCAACTCTCGGCCAACGAAGTCACGCAGACGCTCGACTTCGCATCGCAGGTCTCCGACACTAATGATGCGATTATCGCGATCGTCGATCGCAACGGGCGAATCTTGGGCGTGAGAGTCGAACAGGAAGTCCTTGACAACTTCGCGGGAGACCCGGCGGGGCTTGTGTTCGCGATCGACGGAGCCGTCGCGAAAGCCCGTACCGCCGCGTTCTTCTCCAACGGTGATCCGAACAATACTGATGCCTACTCCCCGAACGGCACGCTCGCTCCCCTGACCTCGCGACTCGTGCGATTTGTCAGCCAGTCGACCGTGACCGAGCGCGAAGTCGAATCCAATCCGAACATCACCGATCCGAACTCGACGGTCCGAGGCCCCGGTTTCGTCGCACCGATCGGCCTCGGCGCCCACTTTCCGCCTGAAGTTGCTAACACCCCGCCGGTCGACCTGTTCGGAATTGAGCACACCAACCGCGACAGCATATTCCATCCCGGCGACGACGGCATTAAGGGGACGGCGGACGACTTCACCCTCCGAGGCCGATTTAATATCGACCCCACCTTCGTTCCCGCGGGCCAGACCCTGTTCGCACCGGAGTCATACGGAACGCAGGCGGGTATCACTGCCGGAGCGACCGATCCCAGCGACTGGCAATCTCGCGGAATTGCGACACTGCCCGGCGGAGTTCCGCTTTACCGTGATTCCAATGGCGACGGCATCGGCGAGACATTAATCGGCGGCATCGGGGTCTTCTTCCCCGGTCCCGATGGCTTCGCGACCCACGAGCAGGGCTTCATCCCGGGCATCGGACAGACTGAAACACAGCGGACAAACGCGTCTCGAGTTCTTGAGGCCGAATTTATTGCGGTGATGGCCGCCGGGGGAAGTAACCTCGCCAACAACGAGGTCGGTGGATTCAAGCCCACCAATCACCCGGTACCAACTCTCGACGTTCCGTTCGGCCGTCTTGATCTCGTCGGAATTCAGTTGCAGGTGATCGGGCCGGTTGCCGGTACGAAAGGCCTGCTTCAACTCCGCGACTTCGCGCAGCAGAATATCAGAGCCGGTGCCGCCAGTGGCGCCGATCAGCAAATTAACGCAGGCGGCGATCTTGCTCAGGCGGGCTTGGTCGTGCCCGAAGGCATGCTCGTCACTCCGCACGCCTCCACGGTCGACCCCGAATTAACCGCCGAACGTGTCAACCAATTAATCTTTGACGCGGTCGAAGCGGCCAAAAATGTTCGCGCAGCCGTTCGACTCGACGCCGGAGACGCCTCACCCGGCGTGCGAACGCGTATGGTCATCGCCGTGACCGACACCTCCGGCGAAGTGCTCGGTCTGTTCCGAATGAAAGATGCGACCGTCTTCTCGATCGACGTCGCCGTCGCGAAGGCGCGAAACACTTCGTATTACGCCGACCCGAATGCATTGCAGCCGATCGATCAAATTAATGGTGTCCCGGCGGGGACCGCCTTCACCAACCGGACATTCCGCTTCGTCTCGGAACCACGATTCCCGGACGGGATTGATGGAACGCCGGCCGGGCCGTTTTCGATCATGAACAATCCGAGTATCAACCCGCGAACCGGGGAAAATCTCGGTGCCCCGGCGGCCGCTTCAACCTTTACGAGCGTGCTCGGATTCGATGCCTTTAATCCGCAAACGAACTTCCGCGACCCCGGTGACCCCGGCGTCGTCGCCGGCAGCGTTCCGGCCGTCGGCACGACAAATAAGGCGAACCAGAACGGCATCGTCTTCTTCCCCGGCAGCACCCCGCTCTATGAGAACGGAAATAATTTGATCGGCGGATACGGGATCAGCGGTGACGGCGTCGACCAGGACGATGTGGTCACGTTCCTCGGCGCGCGAAACTTCCTGCCGGACGGTCAGCAGGTCCTCTTCGCCGATCAGACGTTCGTCCGCGGCGTCCGCCTGCCCTATGTCAAATTTCTTCGCAATCCGTTCGGCTGATCGATGACGTGGCGAGTTCGATTTGGTCAACCTTAACGGTCGATTCGATAAATTCAGCGAGGTTTTTCATCCGGGCCGTAGCGGCACTGATCACAGGTCGATGGCACGTTCGATACGATTCAAGGCTCAGCGCCGCCGGGCGTAGATGGAATTGGGGCCGGAACCCGTGTGCCACGGATGAGACCATGATTAAGACGCGATTCGCCGTGTTGTCTCTCGCGATCTGCGGGTTATTCTCCGGTTCGGCCGACGCCGGGAAGTTTGAACGATTCGCACTCAGCCTGCCGATCGTGCATCACTCGACCGGCCCACTTTGTCGCCTCCGCAATACCGGCTATCCCAACCGGCTCTTCCCGTGGGCCGACTGCACCTACGACGAGAAATACAGCGGCTACTATGTCGGCGGCGGTGATTCTAAAGGCAACGGCTGCCGGTACCGCAATGAAGGCACCTTCGGCGTCGACTACGACCCATGGTACTCACGCGTGTCGCTCGGTTGGCTGCACGGCCGCAGACTGCAGAACGGCTACGGAGTATACGAAGCCGACCACAAGGTCCGCGCCTTCCCCGAACTTCACGGCGGCGAAACTGAAAAGCATTAATTGCTGGCGAGCCGCTCGCGATTGAGATTTAAAAATTCGTCGCGCCAATAATACTCGTCGAGCAATCCCTGCGTGTCGCGTCCCATGTGATAATGCGCTGCATAGAGGGCCTCGATCGTCGCGAGCCCGCCCATCGGATCGCTGTTCATCTTCGAGACCCGCGGATAGGCGGTCTCCCAGCGGGGCAGGCTCCGCACCGGTACGTCGCCGTAATCTTGCTCCATCGCCTCGGCGTGACGCCAACTGCCGTCAATTAAGAGCAGCCCGGCTTCCGCGTCGGCAGGCCCAATCTCCGGCCCCCCGAATCCCAAACGCACGTACCGGTCCAACGATTCGACGCCGCGACCGGGGTATTTCCAGAATACAAACCCCTCCCGCCCCCGCAGCGGCTCCACACTGCACTTACTACGACGCTCTTTCGGGTGGACAACGATAATCGTGGGGGGGGTCAAATCTGTGACTCAGTTAATTATGAATTACGCGGCAAGCTTTTGGGGTTGCCCCGTCGAATCATCAAAGCGGTGAGTATCATCCCGCTCCGCGGCCGCTTGATCAACTCGGTTGGCGAAGCGTTGCCAGCGGGTGCCCAGCCAAATGCCGAGGACGATTGAGGCGCTGAAGCCTGCCCAGCCGTACGCGAGGAAGTAGCCGACGGCGACGTTAACGCACGCGGCAAGCGTGACGGCGACAATGCCGCCCGTCTCGGTCGGGAAGATATTCGCGGGGGGCGGAAAGCCGGGGATGTCGCACAGGGAACCGGCCAGCCCGATGCCGGCGAACAGCATCAGCGGCGGCAGCGGGCCGGTGCGGTCCTGCCACCAGTTTCGCATCCAACCCAGCGTCAGGAGGGCGAGCGAGAGCGTCAGTGGAGCCGTCGTTTGCAGAAGGCTCCAGAAATCGCCCAGCGCGAAGGTGCCGCCGAGTTTGCGAATGCCGCCTTCGAGGGTGGCGGGAATCCCGCTCGTCAGCAGGGACAGGGCGATCCAGATCGCCCACGTCGGCCGTCGAAACCACTGTCGGAGGGTTTGAGCGAAGCGGTGATCGTTCCGGCGACAAGGCGTGGTCGGTCAGGCAGTTCGTTCGGTTGCACCGGATTGCCCCTCGAAATGTGTGTGAGTCGGCGAAGCATCCGAAATGTCGCCTTTCGCGGTCAATGCGGGTTCGGCATGACGTTCAAATCAGACCTGCGGCGCCCGGACATTTTCAAACATCTTCGCCACTTTGCCAAACGCCTATTGAAACATGCGTTCACACTGCTACAGTCGCCCGGGTGTTTGAGGTCCCAATCCGAAGCGGAGCGGGGGAAATGGAGGGGTGCAGACGAGAAGACACGGTGCGCGCACTGCGGCAGCAGATGCGACAACTCACCAAAACACGGGGCGTGAGCGAGCGGACTGAGGAGCCGGTGGCGGTCGGACCGCAACTGGCGCCGCTGGCAACACTGCTTGGTGGTGGATTGCAGCCGGGGGGCACGGTCGAACTGGTCGGACCCGCCACGGGGCTGGCGTTGGTGTGTGCGTCGTCGGTGCTGGCCGAAGCGCGAGCGACTTCTCAAGTGGTACTCGTCGAACCGAAACAGGACCAGGAGCGGTTCTTTCCGGCGGGACTATGCGGCTACGGGATCGAGCCGACGCGACTGCTGATCGTCCGACCGTCTTCGCAGAAAGATTTACTGTGGTCGCTGGAACAGGCGCTGCGCTGTCGGGCGGTGGGAACGGTGCTCGCCCGACTGGGGCGGACATCCGACACCGCGATGCAGCGGCTTAAACGGGCGGCTCAGGTCGGGGGAGGTTGCGGATTCTTTCTGCGGCCCGATTCGACGCGACGCGATGTCTGCTGGTCTGACATGCGGCTGGAAGTCCGCACGATGGCCGGGCAAAACATTAATGAGGAGACGCTACGCCCGCACTGGCGGGTGCGGTCGCTGTATCCCTTGCGAGATACGGCCGCGGGCAGGGAGGGGGAACAGGGGATCGAAGTGATGTTGAACGATGAAACGCATCTTGTCCGTGTGGCTGCCCAACTGGCCCGTCCAGCGATTTCGCCAATGCGAGCGTTCCGAACTGCCGCGAACGAACGACGGGCCTGAGAGCCGCCCTGACCCGCCAATCGTGCTGCATGCCCCGGCCGGGGGTGGCGCGCTGAAGGTCACGGCCTGCTCGCAATCGGCGGGGCGCTATGGGGTGCGACCCGGGTTGCCACTCGCCGAGGCGCAGGCCCTGTTAACCGGTGTCCAACCCGCCGCGATTTTCACCGCGGCGGATCCGACGGCAGATCGAGAAGTGCTTGAGCAGTTCGCGCTCGCCTGTCGGCGGTTCAGTCCCGTGACGGGAGTTCCTCCTGTCGAAGAAAATGTCGCAGAGCCGGACAGTCTTTTAATAGACATCACCGGCTGCACTCATTTGTTCGGCGGAGAGCGGCCGCTAGGGCAGGCGGTCATTCAGTTCTTCGCCGAGTACGACTACCAGGCCCGCGTTGCGATCGCGGCAACGGTCGGCGTCGCATGGGCCGCAGCGAGGTTCACGCGATCCTCGGGCCACGTGATCGCGGTCTCCGCTGCCGACACCCTGCGGCATCTCGATCCGCTGCCACTGGCCGCATTAAGAGTTCGCAGCACCTCCGTCGACAAATTAAAAGAATTTGATATCCGGACCGTTCGCGACCTGCGCACGCTGCCGCGGGAGACTTTGCCGTCACGGTTCGGTCCCGAGTTATTAAAACGGCTGGATCAGGCAACGGGCGACATCGCCGAGCAAGTTCATCCCACGCCACCCCCCGAACCGGTACGAGCGAACTGGGAATTTGACGTGCCAATTGAAGGCGGTCATATCGTCGAACAAATTTTAAAGAAGCTGACCGAGCGCCTGTTGAAACGCCTGCGACCGGGAATCGGCATGCGCGAAGTACGCTGGGAAGTCCTTCCGCCGGAGGGAACACCACTCTCTTTTAACGTCGGCACCGCCCGCCCGACGGTCGATCCCGACCGATTCATGAATCTCGTGCGGCTGAAACTCGAACGGATGCGGCTGCCGGAAGAAATTGAACGCATTGCAGGCGAAGTCACCGTCCGGGAACCGCTCAAGCGGAAACAAAGCGATCTATTCGGCGATGGCGAGCAAGATCGCGACAGAGAATTCGCCGACCTCATCGAATGCCTGAGCGGACGGCTCGGAGACCTGTGTGTCTCTCGCACGGTTTCGACCGGCCACCCGATTCCGGAACGCGCTTTTCAGGAAGAACCAGCGGTGAAATCACCTCGTTTAAGGCCATTTTTGCCCACAACGAAGTACCTTAGCCCTACCGCGCGACCGACCTGTCTGCTGAAAGAACCTGAAGCGATTCGCGTGTGGTCGATTGTCCCGGACGGGCCGCCCTATCGCTTTATCCGGCGGGGACGCACGTTCGACATCCGACGTCGCTGGGGGCCGGAACGAATTGAGTCGGCTTGGTGGACCGGTCATGAAATTCGGCGGGACTACTGGCGCGTCGAAACCGTTCAGGGAGAGCGGTACTGGCTATTTCAAGACTTAAAGCACGCCCGCAGCGAATGGTTCCTGCACGGCCTCTTCGAATAGCGCAAACTTGCTCATGCTTGAAGCATATTAATACCGGCCAGAGCCGCAAGTCGATGGTCGATCAACTAGCGATTGCCCGACGGCTGGCGCCTCGGGCTTATATTTCACACGACTTGGAAACACCCCCAGTGAAAATCGCAGAAAGTACTCGATTTACAAACCGCGCGTTCGAAAGAACCGCGGACCGAGCGCGGGGAGGAACCTCGTCCCTCTCTATCACATCATCGCGCGCTCGACCACCGCGTCTCAGGACGCAGTGCTTATTGACACCGGCTCTAATACATTAAAAGCACGATAACTCTTTAAGAATCAATGCCTGACGAACCGCCGCCCAAAGCCCGTGAGTCTCACCCCGCAATAGCCGGGCGGATCGATGCTGCGCCGCAACCGAAGCGAAAAGCCCGCGCCGTAAAAAACACTCGCATCACCGGGCTGCGGTGCCTGACGAATTTTACCTTCCTGGAGGGCGCATCTCATCCCGACGAATTAATCGGACAGGCAGCCGCACTAGGATATGAGGCGTTGGCGGTCACAGATCGCAATAGTCTCGCCGGTGTCGTCCGCGCTCATGTCGCGGCAAAGCAGGTCGGGCTGAAACTGATCATCGGCACCGAATTGCATCTGGTTGATACCCCGCCATTGATTGTCTGGGCGACTGACCGCAAATCGTACGGGCAACTGTGTCGATTGCTGACCACCGGGCGAAGGGCGGCGAAGAAAGGGGAATGTCGACTCACCTTGGAAAACGTCTCGCGATATTCCGCCGGATTGATTGCCGGAGTGCCACTTGCAGCCTTAATCGGCGATCCGGACCACGCATTAAGATCTCTGTCCGCCTATCGAGACATTTTCTCCAGTCGACTTTATACGCTCGCCGAACTGAGCCGCGGACCGGAAGACCGATTGACCCTGACGCGGATGAGTTCGCTCGCCAAGCAGGCCGGCCTTCCGCTGGCGGCCGGCGACGATGTTCGCTATCACGAGCAGCAGAGGCGCCATCTGCACGGCGTCTTAACGGCGATCCGCCTGGGCAAGCCCGTTGCCGAACTGGCGTCGCATCTCCCCCCCAATGGGTATCATCATATACGATCACGAGACGAACTAGACCGCCTGTATCAAGATCGTCCCGATGCGCTACGGCGAGCCGTCGAGATCGCCGACCGCTGTCATTTCAATCTCGACGAACTTCGCTATGAATACCCAGAAGAACTAACCCCCGCGGGGCACACGCCTTATTCCTACTTAAAAGAACTGACAGAAGTCGGGGCCTCTCGGCGGTATCCGCACGGCATTCCAGGCAGCGTGCGCAGGCTGCTCGATCACGAATTAAAGCTAATTCGTGAGCTCCGATACGAGGCGTATTTTTTAACCGTGCAAGACATCGTACGGTTCGCGCGGAGTAAAGAGATTCTTTGCCAGGGGCGCGGGTCGGCAGCTAACTCGGCAGTCTGCTATTGCCTCGGCGTGACGGAGGTCGATCCCGACCAGCACGACTTGTTGTTCGAGCGATTCATCAGCAAAGAACGCGATGAGGCTCCCGATATCGACATTGATTTCGAACACGAACGCCGCGAGGAGGTACTGCAATATCTTTATGAGAAATACGGAAGGGAGCGGGCAGGGCTGGCGGCGACGGTAGTGACTTATCGCGCCCGCTCGGCCATTCGCGACATCGGCAAGGCGCTCGGTCTGTCCCTCGACCGGGTCGACACACTTGCCCGACATATCGGACGGTACGGCGTGGAGGGCGATATTAATGACCGCTTTCTTGAAGCGGGTTTACAGCCGGGGAGCCGGACGGCGAAGCAGCTTGTCTATTTTATGGATCAAATTCTCGGATTCCCGCGACACCTGTCACAGCATGTCGGCGGGATGGTCATGACCCGCGGGCGTCTCGACGAGTTGTGTGTCATCGAGAATGCTTCCATGAAGGATCGCACCGTCGTGCAGTGGGAGAAAGATGATCTTGAGGCATTAGGAATCCTTAAAGTCGATTGCCTTGCCTTGGGGATGCTGACGGCTTTGAAGCGGTGTTTTGAGTTATTGAAGTCGGCGCGGACCCACGGGGCGGTGCCCGTGGGCTTGATGAGCCCTCAATCCCTTTGTGAGATTCCTAAGGAGGACCCCACCGTCTATGAGATGATTCAGCGGGCAGATACGATGGGAGTCTTTCAAATCGAAAGTCGGGCGCAAATGGCGATGCTGCCGCGCCTGAAGCCTCGCACGTTTTATGATCTTGTGATTGAAGTCGCGATCGTGCGACCGGGGCCGATTCAAGGAGACATGGTACATCCCTATCTAAGGCGGCGTGATGGTTTGGAAGAAGAAACCTATCCGAGCGATGAAGTTCGCGGCGTCTTGCAGCGGACGCTCGGTGTGCCGATTTTTCAGGAACAGGCGATGAAGCTCGCGCAGGTGGCGGCGGGATTTTCACCGGGTGAGGCCGACGAATTCCGCCGCGCGATCGGGGCGTGGCGCAGCACCGGAAAGATTGATGAGTTCGAACACCGTCTTAAAGAGGGCATGAGTCGTAACGGTTACACCGGCGAATTCGCGGAGCGGCTGTTTAAACAAATTCGCGGGTTCGGTGAATACGGCTTCCCCGAATCGCACGCGGCGAGTTTTGCGATTCTGGTTTATTATTCGTGCTGGCTGAAATGTTACTATCCGGCGGCATTTTGCGCCGCTTTGGTCAACAGCCAGCCGATGGGGTTTTATTCGCCATCCCAATTAATTCGCGATGCGCGGCAGCACGATGTGGAAGTCCGACCCGTTTGCGTGAATCGCTCACAGTGGGACTGCACGCTTGAGCTGGCCGATAATCTCGAACCGCCGCGGCACGGCGTTCAAACACAAGGGGGCTCCTCGACAATCAGGCTCGGGCTGCGGATGGTCCGCGGTTTGAGGCAAGCCGATGCCGAGCGGCTTCTCGCGGCCCGGACAGCAAGTAATTTCGCATCGTTCGACGAACTCGCGCGGCGGACCGGGCTCGCGTCGTCGGCCTTGGACCGGTTGGCCGCAGCCGATGCGTTTCGAGAACTAAAGTTAAAACGAAGAGAAGCGCGTTGGCAGGCAATGCCGTCGCGCCGGGCCGCCCCGCTGACCGATCGCGTCGATCAATCGGAGGAGACGCCGACATTGCCCTTCGAATCGAAAGAAGCAGGGGTTGCCGCCGACTACCGGGCGACGGGGTTGTCACTCGAAGGGCATCCGCTGCAGTTTTTAAGAAATGAAATGGATCACCTGCAAGTGACGACCGCAGAGCTGCTTCAAGAACGTCACGACGGGCAGTCGATAAAGGTCGCCGGTTTAATCTTGCTCAGGCAGCGACCGGGAACCGCGAAGGGGGTGACCTTTATGACCATTGAAGATGAAACCGGCCATGCGAATCTGATCGTCTGGCCCGATGTGTGGGAGAAATTTCACCGCATCGCCCGCACGGCGACCGCGGTGATCGCGCACGGTAAGTTACAGCGAGATAAAACTGGTTACGTCATTCACGTTGTCGTGGACCGGCTCGAAGACCTTTCCGAAACGGTCGCCGCTGCGGTGCGGTCGCGTGACTTTCATTGACCTGCCGTCGTTTAACCGGCTGGCGAACGACTTACAGATTCCGCGTTTCGAGCCCGCTCATCGTGCCGGTGCTCGATGCAAAGGTGTCGAGTTCCAAGCCGAGTTGCTGCAGCATGGTGACATAAAGATTCGGCAGCGGGTAATTGTCAGATCGGTCAAATGCTAAATGCTGACCGTGCCGATACGACCCGCCCGCCAAAATGATCGGCAGGTTCTTCGAGTCATGGCTGCTCGCGTTGCCCAGGTTCGAGCCGATCAGCACCTGAGTGACATCGAGAAGCGAATGCCCGTCTTCCGTCGTGTCTTTCAGCTTCTTAAGAAACTCCGCGACCATTGTAAGCTGCGTTTCTTCGATCACCTTCAATTCCGCGATCTTCGCGGCATCTTTCGCATGGTGGGAAAGGTTGTGGTAATCGTGGACCACGCCGTCGATGACCGGCACCGCATTCATGCCCTCCTCAAAGAAGGTGATCAGCCGGGTCGAGTCGGTCTGCAGAGCCAAATGCATCATGTCGTACATGAGCGAGGCCCGGGCCACGATGTCTCTACGGTCGGCCACATCGCGCGGCGGCTTGACGTCGACATCAGGCTTGGGGCGTTGCTCCCACGCCTCGGCCTTTTGCAGACGCTGCTCGGCAGCGCGGACGGCCGTGAAATACTCATCCAGTTTCTGCCGGTCGAGCCTGCTGACACGTCGCTGCATGGAAGACGCCTGACCCAGAACGAAGTCCATGATGCTCTGGCCGTCCTGAATTTGTTGCAGCACCTGCGCCTTTTGACTCGGCTTACTCTCAATAAACATTTTGTCGAAGACGGAAGATGCCCGCGTCATCGCCGGGATGGCGACGCCGTTTCGTGACGAGGAGAGCCCACGATTACCGCTCATGCCGAGCACCAGCGAACCGAAGCGGGTTTGATCCCCGATCGATTCCGCCGCCAATTGGTCGATCGAAATACTATTCTTAAAAGAAGCACTTCCCGGGTTAGGCGCCGCGGTCAGAAAAGCTTTGTCGGAGAGGTGTCCACCCCCCGTCTGTGGGTGCGATGTCCCGGAGAAGATCGTGTATTGATCCCGAAACTCGCTGAGGACCTTCAGGTAAGGCGTCTCTTCAAAAGAGCGACCGGCGGCTTGCGGAAACAAATGCGGGCCGTGCAGGCCGAGGCCGAAGTTGATCGCCACCATGCGGCGCTTCGGCTGAGAACTCGTGCCCGCTCCGAGGCTCATCGACTCTAATGTGGGCAGCGCCATGCAAACGCCGGCGGCTTTTAAGAATTGGCGGCGATGTGTGCGTTTCATGGCGATTGGAAAACTTCGCTTTGAGTAACGTGATGGAGGAGCGTTCGAAGACCGTTTCCGTCAGCACGAACCGCCGCGACCAAGCGGTCCACTTCGTCGCGGTCGGAGAAGCTGAGTTCCCGCCCCGTCCCGAAGACGAGCAACTTCTCGATCAGGCAGTGCGTGATTTGATCGGGGTCTTGCATTAGAAGTTCTTTAAACTGCCGGATGTCAGAAAATCGGCCACGCCCTTTCAGTTCGCCGGTCGGATCGACATCAAGTCCTTTTCGGTAGGCAACGCGCTTCACGCCCGCAGGCCCGTAGGTGGCTTTGACGCGATCACCGCTGGTTAAAGAGCGATACCAGTCTCGATAGCCGCCGATGACGTCGAAACTCTCCAATGCGAAACCGGGTGGGTCGATCGCATCATGGCAACGGGCGCAAGACGGATCGTCCCGATGCTTCGCGAGCAATTCCCGCAGCGTTTTCGCGCCTCGGGTATCAGGTTCAACCGCCGCGACGTTCGAGGGCGGAGGAGGTGCTGGTTTACCAACGATCCGTTCGAGGACCCAGGTCCCACGCAAAACCGGCGAGGTATTGGTTCCGTTCGCCGTCACTTTCAAAATCGAAGCCTGCGTCAGGAGCCCGCCTCTGAGACTGTCGGACGGCAATTTCACTTCGCGAAGTTCCACGCTCTCGACACCGTCGATGTCGTAGAGGGTCGCGAGTCGCTCATTAATAATAAGCCAATCAGAATCGATGAAATTACTAACCGAAAGGTTCTCCGTCAGTATCTTTTCAAAGAATCGGTGAGTCTCTTCGAGCATCGACATCCGGAGCAATTCGTCGTACTCGGGATAAAGCGAACCGTCGGGTTCGGTGAAATCGATCTCGTAGAGTTCGAGCCATTGCCCTGTAAAATCAGTGACGAATCGCTCGGCCTTCTTGTCGGCGAGCATCCGCTCGACCTGATCGCGCAACACCTGCGGTTCGCCCAGCCGATTTTGCTCAGCTAATGCGAGAAGTTCTTCGTCCGGCAGCGATCGCCACAGCATGTAGGATAGTCGAGACGCCAAGGCGACGTCGCTGAGTTCACCTTCGGATGGCTCTTCCAGAAACAGAAATTCCGGAGAGCACAACGCTGCTTTCAAGCTGACTTTTAAACCATCGATCCATGGCCGCTTCTTCGCGAGGACCTCGTTCGCGAGTCCGACATACGCGGCAATTTCACTTTGTGTCGCGTCGCGACGGAACAATTGCGGCAACACCCGGGTGAGAATCCGCTCGATATCGGACACGGTCGCTTTTGTCGGATCGATGCCGTCAAGTAGTTTCGCCCGACTTTCAGGCGGCCAGACCGGATTAAGCGGCCCCTCTATTTCAGTCTCGCCGACCTTGACCCCGGGGATCGTGGTCGTATTCGCATCACTCTTATAGCCAAGGCTTGTTCCGTACGGCTTCACTTCGAACGCGTCATATCGATCAAATCGATCAGTGAACTCGATGATGGTCCAGTCGTCGCCCGGGTGGACGTCAAAATAGCCGACGAGGTGTTTTCCGCGTCGGTTGGTAATGACGTCGCCGACATGCACGCTGACGGACAGCGGGCGGTCGGATTGAAACGCTTTGGCCCGAATCTTAACGCGATAAAGGCCGGGCTGTTTCGTGCTGAGGTCGCTGAACTTTCCGGCCGCTTGGTTGCGATTAAACATCACAATGCCGTCATCCATGATGCGGATTTTTTTGTCCTTGAGATAACTGGGCACGTTGTCCGTCAAGAGATCCGTCCGCAATTGAGAGGTGGGAGGCTTGGGCGGCCCAATCGTCGCATCAAAGATCACGTCTGCCGCAGCCAGGTAGGCCTCCATCTGCTCGGTTGAAATCGACAGCGATTCTCCGACCGTGGTGAAACCGTGCGAACTACCGTCTTCCGGCAGCATGTCTTTGACGTCGACGTCGATCGAGAACAGATCGCAGACGGTGTACTCGTACTCCCGTCGATTCAGCCGTCGCAACATCACCTCGGACGACTTTTCGTCGGCGGTCGCGAGAGGTTGCTTCAGCGAATTTAGAAATTGCCGTCGCTCCGACTCCACCGGCTGCGTCGATTCTTCCGGCGGCATTTCACCCGCCTGCACACGATCGTGAATCGCGATCCACTTAGCCAAGGTCTTTTCATCGGCCAGGTTCGCATCAATGGCCGTTAAGTTCAGACCGGCTTCGGGCTCGACGGAGCCGTGGCAATCGATGCAGTGACCAGACAGAAACGTGCGGGCCGTCGCCGGAATCTCGCCACCGTAGCAAAGGGGTGAGAATGCAAAGGCTGCAAACAGCGACGTGAGCAGGAGTCTCGTTCTCATGGGATCGTCAGATAGAATCTGAGGAGAAGGTGGGACCGCGATGGGTGGGTAACCGCAATCAAATTTTACTCCGTCGCGATCGGCAATAGTAGAACTTTCCCGGAAAGCGATGGGCCGTTTGTCGAACAAACCGGGCGACTTGTTCTGTGTTGACGCCGACTTGTTCTGTATTGGCAACGCCGATTTCTTCGGCACGGATTCCGAGAGTTCGGCGAGGCGAAAGCGATCCGGACGGTCGTTCGTTCGTGCAAGCTGGCGGCGTCCGTTACGATCGGCGTGTTCACGACGAAAGCACGCGGTCGGAATAGGGAAGCATCATGGGCGAACAGGTCTATTTGGGGATCGATCTCGGGGCCGAGAGCGGACGGGTCATTGCTGCGGCATTCGACGGCCAAAAGGTTCGGCTCGATGAATTGCATCGCTTCCGCAACGGGCCGATCGATCTGAACAATTCGCTCCGCTGGGATGTGATCGGCCTGTGGCAGGGCATTCGGGAAGGGCTCGGACAGGCCGCCGAGAAGTACGGCTCGAAGATCGTCTCCTGCGGCGTCGACACGTGGGGCGTCGACTATGTGCTGTTGTCAAAGTCGGATGAAATTCTCGGCATGCCGTTCAACCACCGCGACGAGCGGACTCGCGGCATGCAGGCGCAGGCCGTCAGCCGGGTCGGCAAGGACCGCATCTTCGCCGAAACCGGCACGCAGTTCATGGAGATCAACACGCTCTACCAACTCATGGCGGCGCGGCAGAAGACACCCGACATGCTCGATGCTGCGGACCGCTTCCTGATGATGCCGGACTTCTTCAATTGGTGCCTGTGCGGCAGTAAGGTGGCCGAGTTCACCAACGCAACGACGACTCAGTTCGTCAATCCGAAGACGCGGGACTGGTCGGCCGACCTGCTGCGTGACCTCGATCTGCCGGTCGAAATTTTCCCGCAGATCGTCGCGCCGGGAACTTCTCTCGGCCAGCTACGGACGGAAGTCGCCGAAGCGGCGGGGCTGGGGCGGATCGACGTGATCGCCCCGGCAACGCACGACACCGGCTCAGCCGTGGCGGCGGTCCCGACGACCGTCGACCGACCAAAGTTCGCCTACATCAGTAGTGGTACATGGTCGCTGTTCGGTGTCGAAGTCGACCATGCGATCGTCTCGCCGCAGGCACTCGCGCTCAACATGACCAATGAGGGCGGAGTCGACGACACCTATCGCCTTTTAAAGAACGTGATGGGACTGTGGCTAGTGCAGGAACTCCGGCGGTCATTTGAAAAACGGGGCGGACCGATCTCGTATGAGCATCTCGTCCACGTCGCCCAAGACGCAGATCCGTTCCGCTCATTGATCAATCCGAACGCGAATCGCTTTCTCGCCCCGAAAGATATGCCCACGGAGATTCAGGAGTTCTGTCGAGAAACAAATCAACCGGTTCCGGAGAGCGAAGGGGCCTTGGTTCGCTGCGCGTTGGAAAGTCTCGCACTCAAATATCGCTCGGTACTGGCCGGACTTGAAGAACTGACCGGGGTCGCGACGGAAGTCATCCATGTGGTCGGTGGCGGGGGGAAGAACGCATTGCTAAATCGAATGACGGCTTCGGCGTGCCGGCGCCCGGTCATTGCCGGGCCGGACGAGGCAACGGTTCTCGGGAATGTGTTGATGCAGGCTCGGTCGCGGGGGGAAATCGCCGGGCTGACCGACTTGCGACAGATCGTTGCCAATTCGGCCGATGTGCGGACATTCGAGCCGTCTGAGCCGGAAAAATGGGACGACGCCTACGGACGATTTGACGAGCTTTGCAAGAAGACTTCTTAAAGATCGTCGGCCTTTATATCGCTTAACAAATAACTGAGGCGGGGACAGCCCGCCCTATGACTTTAAAATCACAGGATGGATCGATGGGTTGGTTGGAGAAGCTCCAGGGCGGTCTGAAAAAGACGCGTGACGTCCTAAATACAGATGTGCGGGACATTTTTAAGTCGGGGCGAATCGTTGATGAAGAGTTGCTGGAGGAATTCGAGTCTCGATTAATTCGCACCGACATGGGCGTCATCGCGGCTGATGAAATCGTCGAAGAGGTCCGCGACAACCATAAGGGACGCACCGTCGATCCGGACGCGATCTCCGAAACGATTCGCGAAAAGATTTTGTCAATTCTCGTCGCCGGCACCGACGTTACCTACGACATGGAGCGGCCCCTCTCGCCGCTGAATCTTACGGAGACTGGGCCGACGGTGATTCTCGTCTCCGGTGTCAACGGCGTCGGCAAGACGACATCGATCGCCAAACTTGCGCGGCTGTTGCGGGATAATGATAAGTCGGTATTGCTCGCCGCGGGGGACACGTTCCGCGCCGCCGCCGTCGAACAATTGACGATGTGGGCGGGGCGGCTCGGCTGCGAAATCATCACCGGCGATGCGAACGTCGATCCGGCAAGCGTTGCCCACCGCGGCTGCGAGGCGGCTTTGGCAAAGAATGTCGACGTCTTAATTATCGACACCGCGGGCCGACTTCAGACGCAGAAAAACTTAATGGACGAACTCGGTAAAATCCGCCGGGTCATCAGCAAACAAATCCCCGATGGTCCACACGAATCGCTATTGGTCATCGACGCCACGACGGGGCAGAACGGCATCAGTCAGGCGAAGAATTTCTCCGAAGCAGCCGGCTGCACCGGAATCGTGCTATCCAAGCTCGACGGCTCCGCGAAAGGCGGCGTCGTCATTCCTGTTACCAAGGAAATGAGCATCCCGGTCAAATATATCGGCACGGGGGAAGGCGTCGACGACCTGTCGATGTTCAACCCACGCGACTTTGTGACGGCGTTGGGGCTGTAAAAGGTGAGAGGTGAGTAACGAGGCATGGGGCCTCGTCACTAAATACTTAATCCGTTTCGCTCGAGTCCTCTTCGTCTAGTTGTACCTGCACCGGGTGCATGAGGTAGGCGAACAGGTCGCGGATTTGTTCTTCCGAAAGCGTTTGCAGAATATTATCCGGCATCAGCGAAAGGGCCGAGGGGTATTCTTCGTCGATCTCGTCAATCGGAAGTGTCTTTAACTCGGTAGCCGTGCGGATGGTCAGGGTGCGGTCGTTGCGTGAGGTCACGATCCCGTTCAAGACCCGTCCGTCGAAAAGCACGAGGCTCGTCACCTTGTAATCGGCGGAGACGACAGCACTGGGGTCGACGATATTCTGCAACAGGTAATCGAGATTCGAACGCTGCGATCCGGTCAGGTTCGGCCCAACCTTCTTGCCTTCGTTGTAAAGTTCATGGCAGTTCGCGCACGACTTGCGATAGAGCAGCCGGCCGGCGGCAAGGTCGGCCCCCGCGACGACTTCCGGCGTGAAGTTGCCGCGAAGCTTATCCATGACGGCTTTTCTGTCAGCCGGAGTGTCGCGAATTTCACCCCAGACTTCGGCCAGCAGGTCCGACAACTCGTCATTCTTGAAGCTTAAAATCTGCCGGGCGTGCGAGGCGGTGATATCCGCCCGATTAACCTGCGATTTGCCGGTGCCGACGTTTTCCAACAGTGACTTCGCAAATGTAGGCCGGGAGACGAGCGTATCGATGACCGCCGGTCGTTCTTCCGGGTGGAAACGACGATACCGCGTCGCAAGTTTCTTTCCGATGTCCGGGTCGGAATAGAGAGCCAATCCGCGGACCGCGACTGCATTAAGACTTTTTGTATCGAGCAGCGATTCGCAGATCTCGCGCAGATCGGTCGGACGGGCTTCGATCAGCGTTTGCAGTGCGGCTTTGCGGGACTTGAAATCCGCTTTTTTACTCAAAGCAATTTGCTTGACCTCGTCCAACGCCCGCCCGTCGCCGAACAGGATGTTTAATTCGCGAACCAGTTGCGGGCTGTGCTCTTTCGGCCCGGCTTTCACGAAGGCATCCCATGCCGCCGGCTCAGGCGCTTTGCGCCAACCGCTATAGGCTTCGCTCATCCCTTTCAAGATGCTCACCTGCAATTCGGATGAGCGGTCTTTCGAGCCGGCGATTAATGAATTGAGAGGGCCCGATTCTCTCTCCGATTGAACCGCCAGATGACGGGCCACATATCTCAGCGACGTAGGCCACGTGCAATGCAGACCGACTCCGGCCAGAGTTTCCGGAGACTGATCGCCGACGGGAATCAACCCGTACCACACGAGCATCGGCAGATCGCGGTCGGAGGCGTAACGCTCGTGTTTAACGAGTTCGGTTGCCAGTTCCGCACGGCGATCAATCGGCAACCGCTGCAACGTCGATGCGAGGACGAGATGCACTAAGCTGGATTCATCGTCGCGGGCCATTTCAATAAACTTTGCGATCGACTTCTCATCCTGCGGATAAATCGCGTTTGCCCGCGGACCGATTACGGTATCGAGCGGCCAAAAGTCGGTGAGCAGGCGAATCGCCCACACGCGGACGTGTTCATCGGGATCGTCGAGCAACGCGCGAAGCATTTCGGGTGTCGTCTCGCCGGCTTGATACTCGCGCCACAGGGCGGCCAGCGCATTGTCGTTGGCGAGGCAGAAGGGTTTCGCAAAGGGCGCGGCGTCTTCGGCCTTTCCGTAAGAGACCTTATAGATGCGGCCGCTCTCGCGATGCACGCCGGTGTGCTCATGGCATTCGCCGGTGTCGCTCCAGTCGGCAATATAGGCGTTGCCGTCGGGGCCGACGCGAATCTCCAAGCCGCGGAACCACGGGTCGGACATGATGAACGTGTCAGGTTCATGCTTGCCGACATATCCTGCGCCCTGTCGCTCCAATCGTTCGACGTTTGCCCGGCGTCCGTGGAAATTGATTGTGAACAGTTTGCCGTGAAATCGCTCGGGCCAACGGCCTCCCTGATAGATCATCATTCCGCTGTGGGCGTGCCCGCCACCGTAGCTGTTGGCGGCGCCGTCCCGGCTATCCATCCAACTGCCTGACGTGTCGAAGTGGTAATGATCAGCGATCATGTCCATTCGCTCGTAGACGCCGGGGTTGCGGCTTTGGCCGAAGTGCTCCTTGAAGTGCGCCCCGGGCATCACGTGCCACAGGTGGCCGTTAACGGTGTTGATGTAGAACAGTTCGCCGTTTTCATCCCAGTCGTGCCCCCACGGATTCGTGGTGCCGTGGCAGAGGACTTCGACGATCTTTTTCTCGGGATGAAAGCGCCACATGCCGCCATCCATCGGAATCCGATCCTCGTCCGGTGTCCCCGGCACGCCGAGATTGCCGGGACAGGAATGCCCGCAGCGTCCGTAGAGCCATCCGTCCGGGCCCCAGCGGAGGCCGTTGGCGAAGTTGTGATAGTTGGAATCTGAGACCGTAAAGCCGTCCAGCACGACCTGGGGCGGCCCGTCGGGCACGCCATCGCCATCGGCATCGGGAATGAAGAGCACCTGCGGCGGGCACATCAGCCACACGCCCCCTTTGCCGATTTCGACGCTCGTGAGCATCTGCACCTGATCGGTGAAGACTGTTCGCTCATCGGCCCGGCCGTCGCCATCGGTGTCCTCGAAGATCAGCACGCGGTCATTGAGCGAGAGGTCAAACCGCTGCGATTTCTCGGCATACGTGTAGTTCTCGGCAACCCACAAGCGGCCGCGGTCGTCAAACGCCGTCGCGATCGGATTCTGCACGTCCGGCTCTGACGCGAAGACCGTGACGTCGAAGCCGGGGGGCACCTTCATCCCTGACGCGGCGTCCTGAGCCGACATCAGTGGAGCGGAGAGATCGGTTTCCGTGTTCGGAAGTTTTTGCGGCTCTTCAGCAGCGAACAAGAGCGGCAGCGCGAGCACCGGCGAGAGCAGGAGCAGCGGGGAGAATCGAAGCAATGTCTTCATCGGCGAGCGCGGGTGAGACCGTGTGAACCAAGAGTGGTTTGAGAAGTCCGATCATATCGGCGACATTCTATTTAAGGCGGATGGACGTGTCTGTGCAATCGGTCGAATGACGCACGTTATTTTGCTCGACCGAATCGGCACTGTTCGCCGCCTCGAATCGGAGGGACCGGTCCTCGTCTTTTCCAAGCCGCCTGTTGAGTCTTTCCGTCAGAGAATCCGATGAAAGCCCTGCTTCTTTCCAAGTACCGCAAGCTCGACGTCACCGATTTTGACGAGCCGGACTGCGGTCCCGATGACGTGCTTGTGCAGGTCAAAGCCTGCGGCATTTGCGGCAGCGACATCCACGGTTACGACGGCAGCACCGGAAGACGTGTGCCGCCGCTCGTGATGGGGCACGAAGCCTCCGGCGTTGTGTCGAAAGTTGGTGGCAACGTGAGCGACTTCGAGCCGGGCGATCGAGTGACGTTCGACTCGACGGTCTCGTGCGGGAAGTGCGAATTTTGTCGGGACGGCCGAATCAACCTCTGCGATCACCGCATGGTGCTCGGTGTCTCGTGCGGTGAATACCGACGGCACGGAGCGTTCGCCGAGTACGTCAGCATCCCGCAACACATTTGCTACCGGCTCCCCGACGATCTTCCCTTTCATCACGCCGCGATGGTCGAGGCCGTCTCGGTTGCCGTTCACGCGGTGAAGCGATCGTCGATCAGGGAGGGAGACACCGTCGTGGTCGTCGGCAGTGGGATGATCGGTTTGCTCACTATTCAAGCGGCGAAGCATGCGGGGGCGACGGTTTTCGCGGTCGATCTGAATGCTGATCGACTCTCGCTGGCGAAGGAACTCGGAGCCGAGGTCGTACTGAAAGCGGACGACGTCGACGTCGCTGCGGAAGTCCGGCAACTCACCAACGGTCGCGGAGCCGATGTCGTGCTCGAAGTTGTCGGAGCGACCGGTACGATTCAGACCGCGATCGACTGCGTTCGCAAAGGGGGCACCGTCACGCTCGTGGGCAACGTCAGCCCACACGTCGAGATTCCATTGCAAGCCGTCGTCTCGCGGGAACTTAACCTGCTGGGGAGCTGCGCCTCGGCCGGCGAATACCCGGAGTGCCTCGACCTAATGAGCCGAGGCGCGATCCGCGTCGAGCCGCTGATCACCGCGAAATCATCGCTCGAAGAAGCACCCGAGTGGTTCGAGCGTCTCTACGCCGGCGAAAAGGGCGCGATGAAAGTGATTGTCGAGCCGGGTTGAAGTCGGATGAGGGCGTAACGCTCTAATCCGCGACTGTCAGATCGTTGACAATCCTGAGTCCGCCGGAGGCCGCGCGGATCGACTCTTGGGCCACTTGTTTGTGGTAAAACGAATCGACATTGCCGCTAAGGACGAGTCGGTCGTCGGTCTGGTCGACGCGGAGTCGGCGTCGAGCCAAGTGCGGGTTGCGCTCCAACGTCGACTGGACGAGATCGCGGAGGGTGTGTCGCTGATGGGTTTCGTACTGTGGGGGCATAGGTAACGCTTTCGCAATCGGGGCGAGACGAGCAAACGTTCGCCGAATATTTCGCGGGCCGGGGGAGACTCGCGCATCCCTGCACAGTTCGATATCGGTTCGCGCGCGGAGCAACAGGAGCCGAACACGGGGAAGACGGCGAAGACTTTGCCGATCGCAGGCGACTCGGCCGATTATGCCGCTTCGGTCGATGACCCGGCTTCGTCGGGCGGCGGCGAACCGGAGGGTTCGCTCTTGTCCGTCGAAGGGGATTCCGACGTGTCCGGTTGCTCCATGAGCCAGTCGCGTCGCAACCAGTCGACGATCAGCAGTAGTTCCTGTTCGGACAGCACGTTCTGCGGCGAGTCTCCCTGCTCCGGCTTGAAGGCGGGCATCCGGTCGTTGCGGTCGCCATAGAACCGCTCGTGCGACGGATTAGCGATGAACTCAGCCAGCCAATTTTGTGAGCCGTACCCGTTGAGGTCGGGATATCCTTCGTAGCCCGCCCCGCGATACGGATGGCAGTCGGCACAGCCGACCTCGCCTTTTTCCCCGGAAAGCAGCAAGCGTCCGTCGCCGATCGCATCGATGTCGTCGGCATCTGCACCCGCTTGGTAAGGGAGTTCGGCTTCGGCTGAGAGCGCCAGTACGATTTTGCGAACCTCTTCCTTGCGAGCCGCTAACTCGTCCCCCTCGAGATCTCCGTACAAATCTTCCTTCACGTAGCTGATCATCTCGTCGTAGCCGTCGTCGCGATAAGCCTTGCCGAACGCCGTGTTGCCGAAGTACTCCGGTCCGGCAATACGATCTGGATCGAGCAGACCCGCGATCCACTCTCGCGAGGCGACGAAGCCCAGATTGGGGGCGGATGGCTTTTTCGCCACGATATCGAGGGCGTCTTTGCCGATGTGCGAATGGCAGCTCGCGCAGTGCGTTACGAATAGAGCGGGGCCTCGCGTTTTAGGATCATTCCGCAACAGTTCGACCGGTCCGCCGGGAGGAATGCCCTCTGCCTTGGCAAGAAAGTCGGCCCGCTTGCCGAGTTCAGCCGATTCCACCAGAAACTCCTGGTAGTGTTCGTCGGCGTGATCCCGAGAGATCGGCAAATAAGTGAAGTAGGCGAATCCGCCCAGCCCGATGATCACTAACAGCATTCGCATTCCCTTGGCCACCGGTCGCGCGAGGATCCGATCAATCCATGGAAGGACGATCAGGAACCCGAGAATCACGCCCGGCAGCACTTGAGTGGCGAGGAACTCCGTGGTGCCCGTGAAGTAGCTTCGCAACTCAAACAACGCGAAGAAGTACCACTCAGGGCGCGGTTCCTGAGCGAGATCAGGATCAGCCGGGGCATCGAGCGGTGCTCCATAGTGGTACGCCAGATGGCCGAGTGCGGCGAACATGATGGTAATAGCGATTGCGGTCATGAACCGTTGCGTCGCGCGGATTTCGGACCGCTCTTCATCGGGGAGGTGCTCAGCCGCCCGTGAGTTCCTCAGCCAGAGGTAAATATGCAGCTTGCCGATCCCGATCCCGATCAGCGGCAGCAGGAGCACGTGCAACAGATACAAGTGGATGAACGTCAGATGTCCGACCGAACTGCCGCCGTGCAACAAGGTCCGGAGGATCGGACCGACGACGGGGGCGGCGCCGATGATGTTGCCTTCGACCTCGATCTGCGCGACGGCTTTGCCCGATGCCGAAAGCGGATTTCCGGTCACGGCCGCGGTCGCAACGATCGGAATGAGCAGCAAGAATGCAATCCATCCGATCTCGCGCGGCGAGCGATACGCCGCGGTGAGGATCAATCGAATCAGGTGAACTCCGAACAGCACAACCAGTGCATGACTGCCGTAGTAGTGCAGACCCCGCAGGAAACCGCCCCCGGGGATCGACTCAATAAATTGCACACTGGCCCAGGCGTGATCACTCGATGGGCTGTAAGTGGCGGCCAGTCCAATCCCGGTGATCGCAACCAAAAGGGCGACGCTGATCAGAAGGGGCCCGGTGACGTTCCACCACGACGGGCGGACCGGAGTGGAGTGCCGGACCCACCACTGCCATGCCGACTGATACCCGGTGCGGTCGTCGATCCAGGTCGCAAGAAAATTCACGTTGTCATCCAATTCATGCCGCCGGTATCGGGCGAGAAACTGTTTCAAGCGAGTATCTGTTGGGGTGTGCCGGGAAGATACTCTCGATAATCGACGGCAACCCAAAGCGTGTTGCTCGCTTCGTCCCGCTCCACGCGATACGGAAGTTGATCGAGATCACGAGGACTCGGATTCGGACCGCCGCCGGGCTTTTCGACCCGCGAACCGTCGTTGGCGAAACAGGCTCCGTGGCACCCGCAATAGAAGGTGGGTTTCTCATCTCGCGATTGCACGGCACATCCGCTGTGCGGGCAAATCGTGGTGAAGACGTCAATCACTGCTTCGGTCGGATCACCTTTCGGGATCGGTTCCCGCAGGCGGACGAATACGCGTCCGATCGCGCGATCGCGCGTGACCGACCAGGCGTCGGTGAGATCCCCTCGCACGGAGACCGTCTCGAATTGACCGGGTGTCAGCTTTGAGACGGGGATCACGCGGGTAAAATTCTCCGCCGTTTCGCCGGGCTTTTGTGTGAACAGCGGCGACGAAACGTAGCGGAACAGCGGGATGCCGATCATCCCGGCCCAAGCGGCTGCCATCGCGCGGCTCAGCCAGACGAGAAGGTTGCGACGTGTCATAGGAGGTGCGAGGGGTCGAAGACCTCTCGATTCAATTCGAGGGAGGGACAAAACGGCGGGGCGTTTGTAAACTCACGTCGTATCACTGATCGATTATTTGAAGCGATGCGGTCGATCGTCAACCGGGCGGTCGGAAGCAGCGAAAGATCGACACGCGAAATCGATGATACGGATTCGATCATGCGGCCTATTTTGATTGACTGCGACTCGTGAACTCTCCCTGGCAAACACTCCGCGGTCACAATGACCGCATCGAACAGTTTCGCCGTGCGGCCTCTCGGGGTCGGATCGCGCAAGCGTATTTGCTGGTCGGCCCCGGCGGAATTGGTAAGCGGTTGTTCGCCCGGATTTGCGCGCAGTGTTTTTTCTGCACGGAAACGCCTCCGGACGAATTGGAGGCCTGCGGCCATTGCCCGTCGTGCGTGCGCATGGCCTCCGGGACGCATCCCGATCTCGTCGAGATCGGGTTGCCTGACGGAAAACGTCAACTGCTGATCGAACAGTTCGTGGGAGATCGGGAATCGCGGGGCCGACAGGGTTTGTGCCACGAACTCGCCCTCTCTCCGACGGAAGCCAGACGCAAAGTTGCCGTGATCGATGCGGCCGATCGTATGGGCGAGGAGGCGGCGAATGCCTTTTTGAAAACGCTCGAGGAACCGCCCGCCGACGCGTTGATGTTTCTGATCGCCGAATCGACCTCGGCGATCCTGCCGACGATCCTTTCGCGCTGCCAAACGGTGCTTTTCCCGCCGCTGACCGCCGAAATCGTCGCGGAACTACTGCTTCAAAGCGAGACGGTCGACAACCGTGACGAAGCGATCTCGATCGGACGGCTCTGTGAGGGCAGTCTCGACACGGCCGCAACCTTGCTCGACCCCGGCTTACGAGAACTCAAATCAGATCTCGACCGCTCCCTCGATAAATTTCCGATCGACGCGGCCAGCATTTCAAAAATGGTGACTGAGAAGCTCGACGCCGTCGGCGATACGCCCGCCCAGCGGGCGGCGATGTCCTGGGTGATTCGCTTTGCCGTCGACCACTACCGTCGCGTTCTCCGCGCTGCGTCCGGTTCGCCGACGGACGGGGCCGTTGATTCTTCACGACTGAGCACTCAACTTCGGAACAATTCGGTTGAATCGGCCGATTTCATCGGTGATTGCATTGAACGATTGGCGGAAGCCGACCTTTCGATTTCGCGGAATGTGTCGCTGCCCCTGTGCGTCGAGACCTTGTTTGCCGATCTCGCGCGCGCCATGCGGCGGATCGCGTAACGCGGACGACATTCGCAGAATCACGTTTGATGTCGGCGAGACGCCGCTCGCTTTTCGATCGTCACTTCAATCGAAGTTCGCACAAACTCGCACGCCGCTCGTTTCCCTGAGTGAGGCTCCGTCGTGTAACGTAATTATCGCAACGAACGGGTATCTCGCTCGGCCCCAAATGCGGTCGGGTTGCCAAATTGATTTTTTCCTCCGCCCGATTGAGTGGCTGAACCCTTTCCAGAAATTGCCCAGCGGGATGTCGAAACCGGACACAACTACAACCGCGATGGATGCCGACGTTGCGACCGCGACCCCGGAGCGGGCCCCCACCGCCTACGTCGTTCGCTACGGGATCATGCGGCACCTTGGGGAATTCTCCGTCCGCGGAGCCGATCGCTATCGTCGCGGCGACGAGGTCGTCGTTCGAACCAACCGCGGCGTCGAATGGGGTGAGGTTCTCTGCCCGGCGGGAAAACGCACCCGCAAGTTTCTCGGGGGCGACTCCGGCAGTGGGAAAATCCTGAGAGAAGTCTCGGTTCAGGACCGGCAATCGCGAGATGAAGCTGCACCGATCGAAACCCAGTTCTTTCGTGAAGCGGATGAGATGATCCGCGAATGGAAGATGCAGATGAAGCTCGTCGAATGCGAGCGGATACTCGGCGGGGAACGCCTCCTGTTCTATTACGTCGCCGAGCAGCGGGTCGACTTTCGGGAATTGGTCAAGGCGATGGCGAAGCGGTTCAAGTGCCGCATCGAACTGCGGCAAATCGGCGTCCGGGACGAAGCGAAATTGCTCGCCGATTACGGCGACTGCGGTAAGCCGGTTTGTTGCAATACGCATCTGACCGAGATGCCCCCGGTTTCGATGAAGATGGCCAAATTGCAGAAGGCGACGCTCGACCCGAACAAGATTTCCGGCCGATGCGGACGTCTGAAATGCTGCCTCCGGTACGAATACGACACCTACGAAGCCCATCGGAAGGAATTGCCGAAGGTCGGGGCGACGGCGGTCACGAAAATCGGCGAGGGCAAAGTCATCGCACAGGAACTGCTGGCGCGAAAAGTGATCGTCCAATATGAAGGAGGCCGGCGGGTTCTGACTGACGAAGCGGAAATCTTGACGGTCATCAAAGGTGGCAATCGCGATGCGAAGAAGTCCTCCCAGCAAAAGCCGACGGACAATCCGGCTGCGGGAGCCGATTCGCAAAAGGATTCCGAACAGTAGTCGGGCCGACGGCAGGGGGTGTTTTCCGCCCCGTGACTTCGGTATATTTGAGTCATAGTGCTTGACGGAGCAACGGTTCGGTCGATCTCAACGCAGTTTCGATTTCGCCGATCTCCGTACAACAAAAGACGGTATTCCTCCGAGCGATTTGGCTCGGTTTTGCGGGTATATCTTATGGCCAGTCTGACCGAGCGACCCACCCGCACCAAGCCCCGCTATCATCGGAACGCGTATCACTTCGTGTTCACGGCCCTGCAGCACGCTCAAGAGAAATTGCAGCGCACGGCAGCTCACGTCGTCGAGGAAGAGGAAGCCCATATCTCCGGGCCCGAATTATGTCTGGGGCTTCGGGAACTGTCGCACGACAAGTTTGGACTGCTCGCTAAGACGGTGCTTGAGCAATGGGGAATTCGGTCCACCGACGATGTGGGTCGCATCGTCTTTGAATTGATCGAGCGCGGAGAGATGCGGAAAACGGATCGCGATCGGCTCAGCGATTTCGCGGACGTATTCGATTTCGAGCACGCCCTCGTTGATGATTACCGGATCGACACCTCGCACGCCTTCCGCGGTTCAGCCTGATTTCGTAGACTGTCCGCCCGTCAACAGTTTGGTGAATTGTCGATAAGGCAATTGCTGAAGACGTGAAGAGAGTTCGGCGGTGGTCGAGCAAACATCGCTCCGAATCAGCTTTGTTTCCACTCGCACCGAAGCGAGTCTCGCATCCGGTTGAATCCTACGAGGGCCTGATGCCCGATACTGCCACTGCAAGGACGGCAACATCGCAGCCGAGCGAATCGGTCGATCAGGGCATTGATGCCGCTGAACCGGACCGCGTTGCCAATCGCCACCGCGTCATCGCTTTCGTGATTTGCCTCGCGATCGCCCTCGTTTGGTGGGTATTTCTGGTGACGATCGCGATTCGGACTGCAAATCCGATCACGCTCAACGTGATGCAGCTGCGAAATTCAGATGCCGTTCTCGTCGGGGAGATCACTTCCAAAGACGAGGTTCGAGTCGAAACCGTGATTGTCGGCGATCCAATTTCGACCGAGACGATTCGCGTCCTGAACCTCCCCGAAGTCAGTGCCCCGACACAATCAACCTACCTGCTGCCGTTACAGCTTGCGGCAGGGGGCGGGTATCGCGTGACGCCGACGCGACTTCCCAACGGCCTGCCGCTCATCTATCCCGAAGGCGATTGGACAGTCGAGGATGTCGAGCGAATCATGCGAACGAGCGGCTCGGCGGACGATCCGCCGGTCGTCGCGCCAGTCATTGGCGAGGAGAAATGAAGTCGTTTGAGGGCGAAGCCGGAACTGGTGCTGACTCGGTCGGCCCCATTTACCTAAAGTTTGCAGGTCGACGAATTTTCGAAGCCGTCGGCATCGGCACGGTGTGAGCTAACGGAGAGCAGCGACTTCGGTCAATCCCCGGCGGCTTTAAACAGTTCGCCGATAGCTAACGTCAAATTACTGAAGAAGCCGTCGATTGATCGTCGGCCGCAACTTGCTGTTGATGAATATCAGTTGCGAACGGATTCCAGTTGCGAACGGATTTCAACGGAGAGAGCGGATGACTGTCCCGCAAGTATTCCCGAGCTTTGCGGCTCGCGCAGCGATCATGCTGGGTATGGCCGCGTGCGGCCTGCAAGCTGGTGCGGCCGATGCTCCGACCCCGGAACTGGCGCTGTCCTTTCAGCCGAAGCACCGGGGAGTCGATGTCGAAACTCCGGCGAAAAATCAGTTGCCCAACTGCAAGGTGACGGTCGAACGCTCGGGCAAACTGTCGGGCTGGATCGTCGTCGGTCCCGAAGGACAGGTGCTCCGCCGCTTCGTCGACACCAACGAAGACAACGTGGTCGACAACTGGCGGTATTACAACCGCGGGTTGGAGGTCTATCGCGATATCGATTCCAACAACAACGGCAAGATCGACCAATTTCGCTGGCTCAACAGCGGCGGCACCCGCTGGGGGATCGACCGCAATGAAGACGGGACGATCGACGAGTGGCGAATGCTCAGCCCGGAGGAAGCCAGCAAGGTTGCGGTCGAAGCAATTGTGGCGGGTGATGCCGCGGCGCTGCAAACCGTTCTGATCTCACCCGAAGAGTTGAAGACGCTCGGTATTGCCGAAGAGTTGGCGGTCGAAATCAAAAGGTCGGTCAGCAATGCCGCAGGCAAAATGCGAGCAGCGGCGGGCAATTCCAAAGTGATCGGACCAACCACGAAATGGATGCGGTTCGACAGCGCGGTCCCCGGTTTGATTCCCGCCGATGAAGGCAAGTCGAAACGCGACCTGCTCGTTTACGAGAATGCGATGGCGATCGTCGAGACGAACGGCGAACCCGGTTTGGTTCAGGTCGGCGAGATGATTCGTATCGGCGAAGTCTGGAAGCTCACCCAAATTCCTGAACCTCTCGGTAGCGGAGCGGTGCAGGTCATCGCGGGCGGAATTCTGATGCAGCCCTCGGCGACGGCCGTCGGCGGCGACCCGGCACCGGAAGGTCTGTCCGATAACGTTCGCGCTCTACTGGAACAACTTCAAAAGCTCGATGCGGCCAGTCCCACGCCGAATGATTCCCCGGAGAAGTTCGCTTCTTACAACGTGCAGCGGGCGAAGATTCTGCAGGGGCTTGTGGCAGCGGCCGACACCACGGCTGAAAAAGAACAGTGGACGGCACAGGTTGCCGATAGCCTCGCCGCCGCCGTGCAGGCAGGCCAATACTCGCAAGGGCTCGAACAATTGCGACGGCTCGAGCAACAAACTCGCTCCCTGTCAGAAGAGTCGTCGATCCTGCCATACGTGATGTACCGTCGGCTGCTCTCCGAATATTCTGAGCGACTGCGGGGGACGGATTCGGAAGAGCGAACCGCCGTGCAAAAATGGTGGCTCGGCGAATTGAAGCAATTTGCCGAAAAATACCCGGAAGCCGACGACACGACCGAAGCCCTGATGCAACTGGCAATCTCCAAAGAATTTGCCGGTGAAATGGCCGAAGCGAATGCCTATTACGCCAAACTGGCGAAAGCGTTTCCGGACAGCCCGGCCGGGCAACGGGCCCGCGGTGCCGTTCGCCGACTCGGTTTGAAGGGTCAGGTGCTTCCCTTCTCGGGCCCCAGCCTCGGCGGGGGTAATATCGATCTTGCGTCGTTCCGCGGGAAGGCCGTTCTGATCCTGTTCTGGTCGACCTGGTGCAAACCATGCGCTGAAGACCTCCCCCAAATTATGGACCTGTATGCGAAGTTCCGAGGTCGCGGCTTCGAAATTATCGGCGTCGCGCTCGATGATTCGCCGGAGCCGGTCGCCGAGTACCTCCGGCAGAAAGGGATTCGCTGGCCTCAAGTGTATGAGCGAGGCGGGTTCGACGGAGGACCGGCACTCGATCTCGGCATCGTGTCACTTCCGACGATGATCCTCGTCGGACCGGATGGCAAAGTCGTCAGCCGCAATATCTCGGTCGACGATCTCCGCGAGGCATTGCCGGAAGTTCTTAAGTAACCGGCTTCTTGAGCGGCATCCGAGAAATATCCATCAGCAGGGCAGGGAGGCTTTAGCTGTGACGCGTTATCGATCTGTATTGCTCAGCGGCATCGTGATGATCGGCTCAACGATTCTGGCCGGTTGCGGCGGACCGCTGACCCGAACGCAATCGTTTCACGGCGCGCAGCGGATTGTCGTGACGGACGCGAAGTCGTTCGGCAAAGAGACGCTGCAAGAAGCTCGCCCCCCGTCGGAGATCGCCGATCCCAGCCGGCTCGCCGCGTTTGAGGACTTCCTTGAACGGCATCAAGATGATTGGAAGCGAGTGCGAGATGATCCCCGCACGTCGCGATTCCAACTCGAACTTCAAGCCGATGGCCGGACGCTGACGACGTTCTGGTTCGAGGCGGGCTACCTCCAGCGTCACGATGGCGGCAAGCGCATCTCGGCGATCAGGCTCTCAACGGAAGAAACGGCGGAACTCGCCTCTGCGCTGGGATTACCACCTCACCTGATGATGTGATGCCCGCAAACAAGCCCGCAGCGCAAGCAAGGGACCCGGTACTGTGCGCGGATAAGTCGTGAGAAGCGGCGTGTCAAAGATGCGGGCGAAAGAAACTGCCTGCCTGCCCCCATCACATTCAACCAGCGGAATGTTACGTCCCTTGCTCGCGCTGCGGGCTTGTCCTGTGAGACGCCCTATTCACTTCCGACCGGGCGATTCATCAGCGCGTCGGTTGCCTCAAGAGGCGATTTTCCCTCGAACAGCATCGCGGCGATTTCGCGAGTGATCGGCAGGTCGATGCCGCGTGAGACCGCCAGTTCGTGAACGCTCCGTGTTGTCGGAACGCCCTCGGCGACCTTCGGTGTCGAATCGAGAATCTGCTGCAATGTTTCGCCGCGACCGATCCGCTCTCCGAAACCCCGGTTCCGGCTGTGTCGGCTGAAGCAGGTCGTCATCAAATCGCCGATGCCGGCCAGTCCCGCAAACGTCTCCGGATCGGCGCCCAGCGACTGACCGAATCGACCGATCTCGACGAGGCCGCGGGTAATGAGCGCACTCTTAGCGTTATCTCCATATCCGAGGCCGTCGCTGATGCCCGCGGCGATCGCGATCACATTCTTGAGCGCGCCGGCAAATTCGACGCCGACTAAGTCGGGATTGGTGTAAACGCGAAAGCGATCGGTCGTGAAATCCTGCTGGACCTGCGCGGCGAATTGATCGTCACTGGCAGCCACGACGACGCTGGCCGGAAGTCGCAAACCGACCTCTTCAGCGTGACTGGGGCCACACATCGACGCGACGGGACGCTCCCCCAACACCTGGAGCAAGATTTCCGTCGGTCTCCGAAATGTGCCGATCTCAATCCCTTTGATCACGCTGACGATCGGACATTCCGGGGATACCAATTCAGCGAAGGGTTTCATCGTGGCCGACAGAAACTGACTCGGAACCGCCGCCACCAGCATAGCGACATCAGCAACGGCAGCCGCCCGGTCTGATGTGATCTCGACGACGTCGGGGATGGGAACGTCGGGGAGGTATCGTTCGTTGCGACGGCTCGTCTGCATCGCGTCAGCCAGTTCAGGCTCACGCACCCAAAGAACGGGCCGTACTTCGTCGTTCTCGGCCAGCACGGTCGCGCACGCTGTGCCCATCGCCCCGCCGCCGAGAATTGCGATTCGCCGCGTTGCCATGTCCGATTCGCCTTTAGCCTCTCGTCATGCAACTGCACAATCCGTCACAGACCGGCCAGTTCTTATAGTCGCGCTAGATGACCAATGCGGGGATGTTTCGCGATTGAAACTAACCGGCAGGGCCGAATCAGGTTGCCCGATGCCTCCGGCGGGGTATTTTTCGAGGCGCGTCCCGAAAGTCTTCTCAGGATGCCGAACGTATCACGTCTCACGTCCACATTTCTCGCCCCGCGGGAGCATCGTAATGGAACAGGTCATCGATCAGAAGGAAGCCGGTTTTGTTGATCGGCGGCGTCAGGACTCTGGCCGCAATGCCGGCCCCGAACGACGCCAGTTTCGTAACAATTACGGCAACGATCGTCCGGAAGTCGCCGAATTGGGCGAAGCGATCGATCAATACAAGATGATGCACCGCCGTCGCTTCATCACCTTCGAAGAACTCTACGGCGTCATTGAGGGCCTCGGTTACCACAAGTAACCGCGACTGTCACGGCGACGCAGATTTTCCCCCGGCACCGTTTCGGCGTAGGCTAGTCGTATCGATCTTGATACGGAGAGAGTCCCGATGCGTGTGCGCTTCCTTGTCGCCTGTCTCGCCGCCGGATTCATCGCGACGACTTGTTACGGAGCCAACCCGGTTCCGAAGCTCGACGGCGATTGGTGGCGCATTGCGTCCAATCCCGACTTGGGCGAGCTGACTTCGCCGAAGCAGCAACCGGTCGACTTCGCTGTCTGGCAGGCTGCCGACGGCACATGGCAACTCTGGTCATGCATTCGCCACACGAAGGAAGGCGGTCATACCCGCCTGTTCCACGCGTGGCAGGGGAAAGCGCTGACCGATTCCGACTGGTCGCCCCGCGGCGTGGTGATGCGGGCGAAGCCGGAACTCGGCGAAGTCGAAGGCGGCTTGCAGGCTCCATATGTCGTCAAACAGAACGACAGTTACGTCATGTTCTATGGCGACTGGGAGCGGATTCGCATTGCTTTTTCCAGCGACGGGAAAGAATTCACACGCTCGTCTGCGATGGTGACGAACCCGGCCGATGCGTACCTCTTCAGCGACGGAATCGGCAACAATACCCGCGACCCCATGCTGATTGAGATCGGTGGCGTGTGGCACTGTTATTACTGTGCGGAGCGAACTTCGGGAGGCTTTTTCGTTCGCCGCTCCAAAGATCTGCTCGGCGACTGGGGCCAAAGTAAGCCCATCAAAGTGTGTTCACTCGGCCGCCCCGGCAAGAATTGGTGGCAGGCCGAATGTCCGCACGTCGTCGAGCATGACGGGTGGTTTTTTCTCTTCCGCACGTCGCGCTACGATGACGAACCGATCACGACGGTCTATCGTTCGAGAGACCACCTCGATTTCGGCATCGACGACGACTCCAAAATCGTGGCCACGTTGCCCCTTGCCGCCCCCGAGTATATCCGCGTCGACGGACAGGATTATCTCGCCGCACTCACGCCGCAGCTTGACGGTATTCGAATCGTCAAGCTGCGTTGGGACGGCGAGTAGAGCCGGCGAATCGCGATTGGCCCTCTCTGTTTCTCTCATTTTTAATTGTATTGCTGATCTATGCGTAAAGCCGGAGAGATTACGGGCGGTGAGTTGGCCCACCGTTTCGCCGAAGTCGCCTTGGCCGATCGGCTCAACGTTCGAATCGAGCAGGCCGGCGAGGACCAATGGACGGTCTGGGCGATTGACGAGGACGAACGCGATCGCATCGCCGCGGAACTCGAAGCGTTTCTGGCTGACCCGGAGAGTGACCGGTACGCCGATGCTGCGGAAAAAGCGCAACAGCGTCGTCGCGAAGCCGAGCTTGCCGCCAAAGCGTCTCGGAAACGTCAGATCGACCTGAAGCAGCGCTGGTCGGGGCCGTTGTGGAAACGCTGCCCGGTTACGGTCGGGCTCGCCGCCATCACCTGCCTGGTGGCCCTACTCACCTTCGATCCGGGCGAGGGATTCTTTAACGGGTTCGGACGCCTCGAACGCCCGGTTCGCATGCTGTTGCTGATCACGACCTATCAGGAAGCTGACCGCCCGGGTTGGATCGAATTTGACGGGTTGGAACCGATTTGGGAGGGCCAGATCTGGCGCGTCTTCACGCCGATGTTCCTGCACTTCGGATTACTTCACCTCACGTTTAATTTAATGTGGTTGTGGACGTTGGGGGCGTCGATCGAATTACGGCGTGGCGGGCTCCGGCTACTTCTGTTGGTCTTAACGATCGCCGCGATCTCGAATCTTGCCGAATACAATTGCTCGTTCGAACTATCGACGGGATTCAGCTTTAAAAAGAGCGTGCTGTTCGGCGGCCTGTCGGGAGTGAATTACGGACTGTTCGGCTATCTCTGGGTCCGGGCCAAGACCGATCCCCGTAGCGGATTCATCATGCCGCAACAGACCGCCGTCTTAATGATGATTTGGCTCGTCATTTGCACGACCGGGGCCATCGGGCCGATCGCCAACGTCGCCCACTTCGTGGGACTCGCCGTCGGAGCGGCGATCGGTGCCGTGCCGTGGTTGCTGAGTCGACTTCAACGAGTTTAGTTGGTCGTCGTAACCTGGTCTGTTCCAAGCAGTAACCAACGCGGCCAACAAGAGACCAACGCCGGTCAACTTCGCGAGTATTGCCGCGTCTTCCTGAGCGCCAAGTAACGAGAAAAAATACTTGTCGTCGATGGAAGCGGCACGCGTCAAATGGTCATGTGCATCCGGAATTCGATAAATCAGATCATCACAGATTTGGCAACTCAATAGCAGTGCAAAGGCTCCGACTGCGAGCTTCACAGAATTACTCGCACGATGCCGATATCTGATCGCTATAACGATGCCGGACAGATATACAAGGCACTGAACAATGACGATCACCGCTCTCACGATGAACCAAAAGTCTTACTGTCCCATGACGTGCCCTTCTCACTCAAAACGGCTCGCGCTTTAGTGGTTCATCAAAAAGAATCCGATTCAGAATTAAGCGGTTTGCTGCTCTTTTATTTCAAGGTCAATGCAACCCAAAGAAAACAGAGACCGAGAGCGCGAAATAAGCCTGAGCCGCAATAGACGAGAAAAAACAGCAGGTCGACTTCGCCGAAAACAGGAGTGAAAACCCACTCCGGCAAATCAATTGCAGCGGTCAATGAATAGATGAAGAAAATCGTTTCGCCGACCGTCAAAAAAGTTGCACCAATTAAGGCTGTGAACTTTGACTCAGTTGATAATTCCGCGCGCGACAACACGATGACCATCCCGATGACCACGGCAAAGAAGACAGGTCCGGACGCCAGCAGGTCGGCGACAAAAAATTCGTCGAGCATGTGTCGTTGCTTTCGTTAGACCCATAAATTCTGAGCTACTCGCCAAGACCAATCGCTCAATTGAGCATCTACCAAAACAGCAATTTCACCCGCACGGCTTCGACGAAGTCGCCGAACCAGACGTACCACAGGGGTCTGTCGCCGCAATCGATTCGGGCCACCACGGTGGCTCCGGGTCGCAGGGGCGGGCGGCGATCGCCGACGATTGCCGCCGACAGTTTGACGGCGGACGGTTCCGCATCGTAGGCCTCGGCCGTCAGCGAGACTTCGGTCAGGACCGCGTCGTAGGTCTTCTCCGGTTCCGTCGCGAGCAAGAACTGGATAGAGATCGAACCCTGAGTTTCGTCGGCTTCAGCTTGCTCCATGGCGGCGAGCAGATCGCCGATCCGTTCATCGGGCAGACGCAGTTCCAGTTCCCACTCACCGGACAAATCGGCAAGAGTGAGCAATCGCTGACCGCGAACGACCGGCCGGCCCGGTCGAAGCTGCTCGACGTCCCACGTGAGCAGTGTTCCCGCGATCGGTGCGCTCACGCGCAAATGATCCCGCTCCCGTTCGATGATCTCTGCCTGCTCTTGCAGTCCTTTGACCCGTTCGATGAGTTCCGACTCCTCCGCAGCCAGCTTCGCCCCTTCGGTCAGACGATCGGCACCACCCGATCCCGACGCCCGCAGCGCGCGAATCGAAGCGAGACGCTCCAGCGAACTTTGCAACTCGCCGTTGACGCGTTGCCGTTCAACTTCTAATTCCGGCGATTCGAGTTCGATGACCGCTGCGCCGGCCGCAAGTTGCTCGCCGGTTTTGGCAATCGCTCTGACGATGAACGCGTCGCGGGGAGCGAAGATGTCACGCTCGTTGACCGGGCGAAGTTCGCCTCGGGCTCGGACACGGAACGGCATCTCCACGACAAACAGCGAGAGCACCGCGGCGGCTAGAATCGCGGTCGCGAGGGCGGTTAAAACGACCCGACTCGGGGCGAACAGCCGCATGACTCGACGCAGCAGCACCGCGAACAGACCGGTTCCGGCTTCGTCGCAATTGGAAAAGGCCAGCGCGGCATGAGGTAGTAACGCACTGAGCCGATCGATCGAGATCGAAGCGGGCGGAGGTTCTTCCGACCCGTCTTGATCAGAATGCCCATCGTCGTCAGATTGCTCTCTTGAGAAATTCTCTGCAATCAAAACCGCCACCGCACGCTTGTCCGACGCGGCCCGGCAGGGTGCCGCAGCTAATTCTTCGACCGGCGAGACCTCGGCGTAACGGTCCCACGCCCTTTCGAGACGCGCGTCGACTCCCGTATCGCCGCCGACATCTGGGTCTTGGTCGGCGGCGTGTCGCTGAGTCGCTGTGTGATTTTTGACGATCATCGAATCCTGACGGGCAACCCGCCGCGCCAGTGTCTGCAACCGAGAAATGATATCGGAGCGTCGGGAAAACGTGTCGAGACCGCTGACCGCGAGCACCCGGCCTGTTCGACCATCGACGACCGTTAAACGGTCGCATCTCACGACCGCCCGCCCCTCATTGGCTACGGCCGTTGCCACCCGCTTGGGATTCAGTGATGCGTGGACTTCTCGGGCATAAACATCGAGACGACTTTCTAGCTCGACCCGCCCGCGGAGCCGTCGCAGTTCGCCGCGGCGAAAATAATCCTCGGCGATTTCGGCGAACGAACGCAGCACTTCCTGCCAGCGAACTCGGGACTCCGACCCGGCGAAGGTATTAAGGAACAATTCGATGACGCGGGCCGAGCCGACCGTGGAATAGAGCGGAACCAAGGCGACGACGAACTTCGACTTATTCGACGTCTGTTCGGCGTCAGCTTCTTCGGTGTCGGGCAGAACGAGCCTGATGCGCCGATGTTGTGCCGCGTCCCGCACGAGTTCAGCGTGTGATGATAGCGGGGCTTCGGAGTCGAGAGCGTCGGAGTGAGGCGCCGCGCTCTGATATAGGACCACCGCGTCGTCTTTTTCGACGGACCAGTAGCGCACGCTGTTCGCGGGCGTTGCCGTCGCAAGTTGCTCCGTGATCGCTTTGGCGAAGACCTGCTCGTCCGGTGAGCGGTCGGTCAAGGCGGCCAGCCGGTCGAGGGCGTCTTCGATCCGCGGCCAGTCGAAGTCGCCCTCGTTGGTGGTCGTGGTTGCCGCCTCGCGTTGCACCGGCCTGGCTCAGTCGTGTCGCCTAAAATCAGGTCGTCCGCGCCGCACGACGGCGAACGATTTCGACCCCGCTTCCATCACGGATTGCCGAAATTTCTGTTCCAAGGGTACAGCGACCGGCCGAAATTTGTCAGCGATCGTTGCTCGGATTTCCGAGTCGTCCTTCTCACTGGCTGATGATTCGCCTCCCAATGATTCGCACACGACGGAGGAATCGTCAAAGACGCGCAAACGATCCTGTGTCGAAGGAACCAATCATCCGTTGAAGTTGGAGAAGTCGTCATCAAGCCTACTTCACGCTCAATCGGCTCGGTCCGACCGTCGATCTAAGAGATGATCAGTAGCTCTACTGCCGACCGAATGCGTTGCGCCGGACCGCTGCCATTAAGCCCGTAAGCAGATGAAACGTCGTGATCTGTATCCCGAAAAACGACCGTCGCAATGACCGTCCGGGCATCAGCCTCGCTCGCGGGGTTCTGATGCTGTTGGCAATCGGCACGATGGCCGGACTCACTTCCGGCTGCTCCTCGTACGATTGGTGGCGGCTCAAGAATGACAACGCTTACGGGAACACGCACCCGCAAGAGCCGATCGTCAAAGTCGCTTATGCGCCGGATGTGCGAGTCGCACCGACACCCGATCCGAATCCGATCACGACGCCGCGGCCCCGCACGATCGCTCGCGATCCCGACGGGCCGATCGAATATTGGGACATGACGCTCGACGAAGCCGTGCAGTATGCCTTGGCGAATGCCAAGGTCATGCGTCGGCTCGGCGGCCGTGTTCTCTCAGCCCCCGATACGGTGCAGACCCGCTACGAAACGGCCATCCAATACACCGACCCGCGAAGCGGTCCGGAAGCAGCTTTGGCCGCATTCGATGCCGAGTTTGCCACGCGGGCGTTCTTCGAAAACAACGACCGCTTCACGAACAACCTGTTCTTCGGCGGCGGCACAACGATTTTCCAGCAAGACCTTAATATCTATCAGACCGAACTGCGCAAGACCGCCGCAACGGGTACGCAGTTCTTTCTGCGAAATAACACCGAATACGACAACAACAACGCACCGGCCAACGTCTTTCCGAGCTTCTGGCAGACGAACATTGAGACCGAAATCCGTCAGCCGTTGCTCCAAGGCAGCGGCGTGTTGTTTAACCGGATTGCCGGACCGGACGGCTCAGCCGGAATTTATTCTGGTGTGATCATCGCGCGGACGGACAACGACATCACCCAAGCCGAGTTCGAAACCGCGCTCAGAGCCTTCATGAGCGACGTCATCAACAGCTATTGGGAGCTGCACTTCGGCTATCGGGAGCTGGAAGCGCTCAAGAAGGCACGTGACCGGGCTCAAGAGACTTGGGAATCGTTTGACGCGTTGCTGCAGGAAGATCGCGTCGACTCTGATCGCGAAGCACTCGCCCGCGAACAGTACTTCCGCTTTCAGCAGGACGTCGAAGTGGCGCTCGCCGGACGCCCCGGCACGGCCACTCAGACCGGTTCAGGCGAGGGGGGCGGTACGTTCCGCGGCTCAGGCGGTGTGCAATCGGCCGAGCGACGGCTTCGACTGCTGATCGGTGCCCCGATCAACGATCATCGCATGATCCGGCCGGTCGAATCGAACGGCGAACGGCCCGAAATCATCTTCGATTGGGAAGCCATCACTGGTGAGGCGCTCGGCCGACGTCCGGAAATCCGTCGACAGAAGCTGACGATCAAGCGTCGCGAAATGGAATTGGCCGCCGCGAAGAACTTTCTTTCGCCGCGTCTCGACGCCGTCGGACTGTATCGCTGGAGAGGTTTCGGCGACGACCTGCTCGATTACAACGCGGGGGCGACTGCCGCCGGGGGCACGGCCGATCTCGACAACGCCGTCGACAGTCTTGTTCACGGCGATTTCCAAGAGTGGCAACTGGGCGTCGAATTCTCGATGCCGATCGGGTTCCGCCAAGGACACGCCGCGGTGCAGAACGCCGAGTTGCGGATCGCGCGGGAACGGGCCGTACTGCGCGAGCAGGAACGCGAGATCGTCTATAACCTCAGCGACGCGATCGCCGACAAAGACCGCGCTTATCAAACGGCACAGACGAGCCTGAACCGCTATAAAGCCGCCTACAATTTGCTCCGGTCACTCGAAGAGCAGCGCGAACTTGGACGAGATATCGACCTCGACCGACTCCTCGACGCTCAGCGCCGGCTGGCCGACGCGGAATCGGAATTCTTCCGGTCGATGACCTCCTATGAGATCGCGCTTAAGAACGTGCATTTTGAGAAGGGTTCGCTGTTCGACGAATTCGGTGTCCTCCTGTCCGGACACGAGGAGCCGACGGCCGCTTCTCCAACTCATGCTAGGACCGTTCCCGATCAAATGCTGCCGCCGGCACCCGAGAGCGCCCCTGAGCCGTCAGCGGAACCCATGCCGACCTTCGGTGATGCCGAGACCCGGTCATCGGGGATCGATCGAGAGTTGGACGACGAAGAAATCGCACCGGCCTACGGACCTTAGAGCCATCCGCGATGGAGAGTCATCCAGCGCTGACTCAGGCTGACTTGCTGATCGGCAGATCGGCGCAAGCGGGCGACGCGATCGGCAGAATCATCGGGCGATCGTGCTCGTTGCCGGAATCAGCCGACAATTCTTGAGTCCACGCCTCGACACAAGCCTGTAAAATGACGGCGGCGCGGCTGGCCTCATCCTGCGCTACCTCGGTGATGAAATGACCGGTTGCCGACAGGGTCACGGTTTCATCGGGCGTGATGCGGCGTTCGATTCCGACGTGCCATCGTTGACCGATCCCGTTGAGAACCGGCTCATCCTGTCGCCACTGTCGGATCGTGCGGGCACCGAGCTCATCATTCTCGGAGAGCGTCAATTCGTCGCCGCCGACCTCCCGGAGCAGATCAACGGCAACATTCCAACCGGTCACGTTCGGTCGCGGCAGCGTCAGTCGACGTCGGCTGATCACGCCGGATGCTTCGGCAATCACGCCCGCGACGGTTTGCGCTTTGCGAAATGCCAACAGTGTTTCGTGATGGCCGAACACCCGGCCGACGATGAGTGAGATCAGCAGCGCCGCGCAAAGGCCCATTCCGAGAAGGTCATTCTTAAATACGATCGTCGCCACAGTGATGGCTGCGGTCATGGACGACAGGGCCGATACGACGAGCAACGTCTGAAAGCGGCTCAGCCCGCGGTCCTGAAGTCGATGATGCAAGTGCAGGCGATCTCCTTCGCCGATCCCTTTGCCCGACAACGTCCGCCGCAAGATCGCCATCATCACGTCGAACGCCGGAACGCTAATTAATATCAGCGGCATCGCCAAAGCGAAGCCGGTCGCGGTCTTCATCGATGATTGAATCGAGAGTGCCCCGATAAGATAACCAATCAGCAGGCTGCCGGAGTCGCCAAGAAATATCTTGGCGGGCGGCAGGTTGTAGCAGAGAAATCCGACGATGCTGCCGGCCGTCATTAGCGCGAGGACAGAGGTCGTTTCCATTCCCAACCGATGGGCGACGACCGCGATGGTTGCCGTTGCGATCAGTCCGAGGGTACCGGCCAGACCGTCGAGTCCGTCGATTAAGTTGACGGCGTTGGCACAGGCCGTCAGCCAGAAGATGGTGAAGACCGTGCCGGTCCCGCCCAGCGTGATGTGAAAGCCGAGGAACTCAAACCAATCGATCGGCTGACCGAACACGGCAAAGGGAACGGAGGCAACGATCTGCCCAACGAACTTTGTCCACGGACGGACGGGGAAAATGTCATCCCACAGGCCGATTGCTGCAAACAGCAAAGCGGAACAGAACAACGATATCGACTGCTGCGTCAGATAGGGCGAGTCAGCCCAACCGGTCATCCACAAAATAATGGCCGAAGTGCTTACAAATGCGGTGAGCACGCCGACGCCGCCGAGGACCGGAATCGGACAAGCGTGCGCTTTGCGCCCGCCGTCGGGCCGGTCGTGTAAATCGATGTTTTTTGCCACCCAAATGGCGGCAGCGGTTGCGACGACCGATCCGAGAACTGCGAGCGCACCGGCGATCACGGCTGTCGAAGAAACAAGTTCAGGAAGGCTCGCCTGCCACATGGTGCTGATTGTGCAATCCGTCAAACGGGGCAGTTGAAAGGGATTTATCGCCGAGTTGTGTCGGGCGAAGTCGGCTCGTCGAGTCGTGCCGCCACGCGCGATGCGTCCGTGGCCTCAAACGCCGCATCGCGGCTTAGCATCAGGTACTTCGCACTCACCTCGGACCGCGGCAGGCCGACGACCCGATACCCTCGTTGCAATAATTCGGCGAGAAGCAAATTGGTTTTTCCACGGGCGGAAAAATAGGTTTCGACCAAAACGGTGTCGATGCCACTTTCGTCAACACGTTTGGCAAAAGAGATTGAATGAGGCAGCGTCAGTGATCGCCCCGGCTGGGCATACATTGCGACACGCGCAGCCGTATGCGTTGCGGCGAGTGATGAATCATCCGGAAGTGATGCGGCAATCAGATGCCCGAGCCGCTGCTCTGCGAAACCGTGCGGGTCGTCCCGCATGGTGATCCACGCAAGCCCCGCGACGCCGCAGCAGCCGATCAGTCCGCCGGCGATGGCGACCTTGGCCTGTTCGCCGATCTTCAGTCGGCGAAAAATCGCCGTCGCGACGAGTAGCAATCCCTGCCCGGCACATCCGGCTCCGATGAAAAAGACGGCGAAGAAATAGCGCCCGTTAATTTGGCCGAAGCGTTCCTGACGCAAAACGACGGCAGCGGCGATTGCCAACGCCATCGCCGCCAATACGAGTTTGTCCCGTCGGATCACGAGGTGACGCCAACGGATCAGTGCGGCGAGCATCAGCAAAGCGATCAACGGGTTGAGCGCTGCGCTCAGATCATTGATGAATAGCACTTGCAAGGGCCGCCGATCGGAGGCAATGTCGTGCTTCGCTCTGGCCTTCAATGCTTGTTCGGCCCGTTCGGTCGACGTGCCTGAAACCGCGGAAACGTGAATTGCTGTTGGCGCGGTCGGCACATTGGCGAGCGCCGATCGCCCCTCCAAATCGTCACGCGTTTCCAGATTCGGTTCAGAACGATTTGTCTTAGAGCTTGATGGCGTTGCTGCAAGTGCGGTCTCGGTCGGAGGTGCATCGACCGTTCGTTGCCAGCCGAACACAAGCTGCAGAGGCGCCAGTCGACCCCACTCACATCGTGGGTGACCGGCCAGCAAAGTGCAGTTGACGAGCAACAAACAGGCCGGGAGTACGAGGAAGGCCGTTGTTAATCCGCCAAGGGAGACACGCCACGATCCGCGGTCCACCCACCAGCGCCCGAGCGGCCATCCGATCGCAGGCACAAGCAGCAACCACCCCTCGCTTCGGGTGTGAATCGCCAAGGTCATGGCTACTCCCGCGAGCAGGAAGTATCGCCATTTTTGTTCAGCCGCAGCACGCCAGAAGCAATAAAGTGCGGCTACGAACATCAGGTAAAACAAAGATTCTCTGAGCGGTTCGACGGAGAGACGCACCAGCCGCGGATGCAGAGCGAATAGCAGGCAGGCGGCTAACGCAACCTGATCGTCGTACATGCGACGAACCCAGCCGAACAGCAGCGGGACCGTCAATCCGGCGGACACAATTCCGATCGCTGTCCCGGCGGCCAAGGGGTCGATACCGCACGCCTGTGCCGCGCCAAGGATCGCCGTGAACAAGTTAAGATTCAGATATTCGAACGCATCGAACAGGTTCCCGTCGACTAACGACTGGGCGACTGCCGAATAGTAAAACGCGTCTCGCACCGGCGGCGCATCGTCGTAAAGGGATGCAAGCCTCAAGATGACCGCGAGGACCGTCAGACCGATGAGCAATTGCCAGGTCAGTCGGCTCAGCGAATCATCGCGCTGTGTGGTCAACGGATCATCATAGTCCGCCGCAGGCGTTGTCTGAAGAACGGACGCCGCATGACACATCCACGACATTGTCAGTCCCGGCCTACAGTCATCGACGTTCGAGCGGATGAGAAATCGGCCCAACGCAAAAAGCGAGGTCTGTCGGACCAAAAGGTCAGGCCGACGCGGCTTGTAGGAAATTCATTGGCCAGCCACAAGACGTTCACAACAGAATCGCTTACGCCGAGGACGCAATGAGCTCCGCGGACTGTTTTCGGGGCCGATCCGTCCGGTCTTCTCCTGATTTGTGACGCGATTCATCGACATTGACGTGTCTACGGGCCCGGAACTAGCTTCGCCAAGCCGAACTTCAGATTCGCCAGGAACAAACGGTCCGCTTGGTCGGACGACATTCACGGATGACTATTGTGCCCGATCACGGCAAGCCGCGAATTCTCATCATCAATCGCAGTTACCCTCCGGGCCCGGGGGCGACCGGGCGGATCGTGCGTGATCTCGCCGAAGATTTGACCTCCGAATTTGATGTGACCGTTCTTGCCGGCCCGCTCGAAAAGCGGGACAAAAGCGATGCAAAGGCTGCGCGGAACACCGTCGATGAAGCGGCCACCGCTTCGCCTCAGCAACCGCGTGTGATCCGCGCTGCCGGCACGACGCTGGGGAAGGGATCAATGCTCGGCCGCATTGCCGATCTCACCTCGTTTCTGATGGCGGTAACCCTGCGGGGCCTTTGTCTTGGCCGACCTGACATTGTTCTCGTGATGACCGATCCACCGATGCTCTGCCTGACCGGGGCACTGCTCAAATTCCGCTTCGGCGCGAAGTTGGTCATTCACATTCAGGACCTCCACCCGGACGTGGGCGTCGCGATCGGCAAACTTAAGGACTCCTTCCTCACACGCTGCATCTCGCGTGCCTTCCGAATAAGTTACCGCCGAGCGGACCGTGTTTGGGCGGTTAGTCGAGATATGCGCGACGAACTTGCCAGCCAGGGAATTCAAACTGACAGGCTGGAATATGTACCGAATTGGTCGGACGGTCGATTCATCGAGCCGCTTGATAGTCAAGCCGCTTCCGAAGCGAATGGGTCCGAGAATCTTCGACCATTCCGGATACTTTATTCCGGGAACATCGGCCTGACTCAGCCGCTCGATCAACTCGTGGATGCCGCTGATCTGCTGCGGCACCGGCCTGATATCGAAATTGTGATATCGGGCGACGGTGCGGGTCGGCCCGCTTTGGAGCAGAGGTTGCGCGGATCGTCGTCGAACATCCGTCTGATGCACCCCTCAGCCGAATTCTCGCTGTCGGAACACTTGTCGACAGGAGATCTCCATTTCGTCCCGCTGGCCATCGGGGTCGATCGGTTTCTCATGCCGTCAAAACTGTACGCCGCGATGGCGTCGGCCCGCCCGGTGCTGGTGACCGGTCGTGCGGGAACAGAGTTGGTCGAAATTGTGCGTTCGGCCGGACTCGGCTTCGTGGCCCCACCCGATGACGCGGCCTGTCTGGCACGGCGGATCGAACAAGCCGCAGACCTGCGCGAGACAAATATCGCGATGGGCCAGCGTTCGCGTCGGCTGTTCGAGGCAAGATTCGACCGTCCGCCGTCCACCGAGCGAATCCGTCGCCGCCTCCGCGCCCTGATCAGTCGGGATGAAACCGTTCATGAAGCCCCGCCACGACCTAAATTTGTCCAGTTCTCTGGAAGATGGACGATTTCAGCTTCGGCAACAAAATCGAACCGTCGATTATCCGACTAAAACGGCTTGACCTTTGCAAAAGGTTCAACCTACAAACCCGCCGCGGAAAGTGGAGGCCGCCCGACGGGCTATCCGACAGCAGGCATCCAATCGAACTGCGTTTTCTTTGTCTCTCCACATTTACAGGATTTGAGAAATCACGATGTCCGAAACACAGAAGACCGCCTTCGTCACCGGAATCACCGGTCAGGACGGAAGTTACCTTGCCGAGTTGCTGTTGGAGAAAGGCTATAAAGTTCATGGCCTGATTCGTCGGTCGAGCACCTTCGGCATGGAGCGCATCTCACACCTGTGTAAAGAAGAATCAGAAGACACCGATCAGGTTTGCCTGCACTACGGCGATCTGACCGACGGCCTGTGCCTGCGTCGAATCATCAGCGAAATTAATCCCGACGAAGTTTACAATCTCGGCGCTCAGTCGCACGTCCGAGTCAGCTTCGACATGCCGCTCGAAACCTGCGACGTCAGCGGATTGGGAACCGCCCGTTTGCTCGAAGCCGTTCGCGACTGCCAAGAAAAGTCAGGCCGCGAGATTCGATACTACCAGGCATCGACGAGCGAACTATACGGCAAAGTCGTCGAGACGCCGCAGAAGGAAACGACTCCGTTCTATCCGCGAAGCCCTTATGGCTGTGCGAAGCTCTTCTCGCACTGGCTCACAATCAATTACCGTGAGTCGTACAACATGCACGCTTCGAGCGGGATTCTGTTTAATCACGAATCGCCTCGCCGCGGCGAAACGTTCGTGACCCGCAAAATCACGCGAGCCGTCGGCCGAATTAAGGTCGGGCTTCAAGACAAGCTCTTCATGGGCAACATCGATGCGATGCGTGACTGGGGCTTCGCCGGCGATTACGTCAAGGCGATGTGGATGATGCTCCAGAAGGACACTCCGGACGACTACGTGATCGCCACCGGCGAAATGCACTCCGTTCGCGAATTCCTTGAAATCGCCTTCGGACGCGTCGGGCTTGATTACAACGACTACGTCGAAATCGATCCGCGTTTCTATCGTCCCGCCGAAGTCGAGTTGCTACTCGGTGACCCGACCAAAGCAAAAACGCAACTCGGCTGGGAACTGGAAGTTTCCTTCCAGCAGCTCGTCGAAATGATGACTGACACCGACGTTGAGAAAGCCGAGCGAGAACTCGCCGAATCGAAACGTGTGACCTCGGTGAAACTGAAAGCCGCCTAATCGCTCGGACGATGAAATCGCAATAGCGAACTCGCCCGGCACATCTGCCGGGCAAGTTTGCTTTTTACGCCTGCCACTAAAGTTCCGCTTTCCTGATCGTCACAGGTCCGACTGATGTTGCAACATTTTCAAGAGCTGTGGGCGCTACGACATTTCTTAGGAGCGCTCATAGCACTGGACTTAAATTCCAGGTATCGCGGCTCAATCATCGGCCTGGGCTGGTCAGTGGCACAGCCCTTAGCCATGGCAGTCGTACTATGCTGCGTGTTTCAAACACTGTTCGGAATGAACACAAGCGATTTTGGACCACGCCTGCTGGCGGGGCTGAGCATGTGGGCCTTCATAACCACCTGCGCCATCGGCGGGTGTACTGCATTTCTCAGCAACGTCGCCTTTATCAAACAACGGCGATCCCCCGGAACGCTTTATCCATTGCGAGTTGTCGGGGCCGCGGCGGTCCATCTTCTGATTACACTGACTGTTAGCGTCATTGCCAACGCCGCTTTCAACGGACCTTCAAAGCTTATCGGCCTGCTTTGGATTCTGCCTATCGCCGTACTTCTTGTTGTCATCGGCTGGCTCATCGCGATTTGCTTAAGCTATGCCCATGCCTATTTTCGGGACACCGCGCACTTGGTCGACATCCTCCTCCAAGTCGCTTTCTACCTATCACCGATCCTGTATCCGCTGTCTCTGCTTGAAGGGCGAGGGATCGGCTGGATTGTCAAGTACAATCCGTTCGGCGCGATCGTCGAAGGTTTGCGGGCACCACTGCTTTGTTATCCGAGTGCGCCAACCGGCGTTTACTTTTCAATCCTTGCGACCGTGGTATTACTCGGAAGTCTAGCTATCTATCTTACCGTCAAGTACGAGCACAGAGTCGTCTTTCGTGTTTGATGATGCGGAACTGGCTCAACGTACCCGATACAGCTTAGCGAGCAGGCGATGCGACAAATCAATCTCTCGAATGCGAAACTGACGTTCGACGTCTACGACGACAAGTCATTTTCATTCAAACAAGCATTCATCTCGTGGATGCTGCGACGCCCACAACCACGACGTCGACGGATTGAAGCGATTAAGGATGTAACGCTGTCGATCGTCGAGGGTGAGCGTGTTGGAATCATTGGGAATAATGGGTCGGGGAAAAGTACCATCCTTCGGATGATGGCTGGTGTTTATCCGCCGACGGCCGGTCGTTGCGAAATTGATGGAAACGTCAACGCGCTTTTTGACTTCTCTTTGGGCTTTGAACAGAACGCAACTGGCCGCGATAATGTCTATTACAGAGGATATTTGCAGGGTCAGTCGCCGTCATCAATTAGAAATCATATCGATGAGATCATCGAGTTCAGCGAACTCGATGAATTCATCGACATCCCAATTCGCTGCTACTCTGCCGGCATGTTGGTCAGACTAGGCTTCGCAATCAGCACAGCCGTGGACCCAGATATCTTACTTATCGATGAGTGCTTAGCCGCCGGCGATGCTTCATTTCAGGCCAAAGCAGCAGCCCGGATGGATGAGATGATATCCCGGGCCCAGCTCATCGTGCTTGTATCCCACGATCTGGGTGCGATTGAGCGGCTATGTACACGAGTAGTATGGATGGAGCGAGGCAACGTCGTCCTCGATGGCCCTGCCGCCGACGTCATCGCAGCCTATCAAGACGAAAACAAATTCACGGCTGCACCTATGCCTGAAGCCGCTTGACGAACTGCCTCTTAGATAGCATTCACACGACATCCTCAAAACGGTGTAAACTTTCATGAACTCTTCACAAGTGAATGGGCAGCCGACCACAGTCTGGTTCGATGTCGAGAATTTCGTATACGGAATTGCGACGCCGCACGCCGGAATTCCACGAACTTTGGCGAGTTTGATTCGTGAATATCAGGGCACTTCGGATTTTAATTTGAAGTTCTGCCAAGTCGACCTCGAAGATGATCGTCTCGTCGAAGTTGATTCTGCAGTTGTTGAGGACTGGGTCGACCGGATGTTTCCCGCGGTCGCAGAGGAGCCGGACTCAAGCCCGATCGTAGTTGAAGGCGGTACACAACACAGAATAATCCGAGTGCTTAATCGTTTCGGCGGTAACTTCCGTAACGGTCTTCGATCGTTTGCTCCACGACCCCTCTATCACTCTATACTGAATCGTGCGCGGCCGGTCGTCTATCGTTGCCCGGCACCGGTTCGCAACTTTCTTCGATCGGCCAAACGCGATGCTCATCGGCTTTATCGCCACCTCAAGAGGACGCCGAAGCCAAAAGAAGCATTAATCCGTGAAGGTGAGATATTCTTGTCCGCTGGTGCCTCTTGGACCTCACTCGAAACACCTCGGCTCATAGCCGACCTCAAAGCTCGACACGGATTTGAGGTCGCCCAAATCATTTATGACTGCATACCAACGTTTATGCCGCAACTATGGGGGCCCGGTTTTTCCGGCCACTTCACGGCATGGCTTGCCGACATGCTGCATGTGTGCGACCACGCCATTGCCATTTCGGAGAAGACGGCTGAAGACCTACGGCTCTTCGCACAGAAAGTCCACCTCCCATCACCGCGGACTTCGGTGATCCGCTTAGGGGATAACATTTCGCAGCGAACTGTAACAGCGAAACCTAAGTTCGCCGACGCGCTAAACGACAGCTTCGTCCTTACGGTCGGAACAATTGAAGCACGAAAAAATCATCGAATTTTGTATCAAGTGTGGCGAAAACTCTCTGCGGAGTTGGGAGAAGAATGCCCTTCACTGGTATGCGTAGGGAGCCCCGGATTCCTAACCGGAGAACTCGAATACGAGATATTTAATGACCCACTCACATTTGACAAAATCAAGTTCGTCCACGGGGTCAGCGATGCGGAACTCCTGTGGCTATATGACAACTGTCGCTTCACAGTATACCCATCAATTTACGAAGGTTGGGGCCTCCCGGTCGGCGAATCACTTCGTCACGGACGACACTGCATCGCGACCGACAATTCATCGATCCCGGAAATCGCTGGAGATCTCGTCGACTATTTCGACCCGCATGACACTCAACGTTGCTACGAACTTGTCCGCGCTTACTTGCTAGACAACGAGCTACTGCGCCACAGGGAACAGCGAATTCAAGACGAATACGAAATCACCACGTGGACTGAATGTGCTGACCAATTGCTACAGCTTTTGGTCGGGACGACGGCCAAATCTCAAGAACCGTCACGAAACCAAACCGCTGTTCCTGTCGCGGCCTGATAAATTGGAGAGGGAGCTACCGATGAAAGTTCACCTATTTGCGACGTACCCGATGTCGCTCGTTATTCACGGCGGTCAGCGTCGCGTCAAAGAAATTCTCCGGTCGTACACGAACAGTCGCATTGCAGCCAGCGGCACGAGCATTGTGTTCAAGCCATTTTGGGACCAGTTTCTAAGACGTCAAAACCAAAGTGATCCAAACATTAGTTTGATTGACATATCGTCAATCGCTATGGATCAATTCATGAAGACTCCGCTCCTGGAAGACGTGCTTATTGGCAAAATCGCCAGCAAGTCGGAGAGTACGCTTCGGATGGTTGCAGATGATGTCAACCGTCATCAACCCGACGCCTACCAACTTGAGCACCCATTTCTCTGGCCGGTGGTCAAAGTCCTTATCGAGAAACGGATGATCCCAAATTTGCCCGTGATATACAGCGGGCATAATGTGGAGTACCAACATAAGGCTGAATGCTACCACGCGAACTTTAAGAAAGACGACGCAGAGAGGCACCTTACTGCCGTTTATGAATTAGAGACGGAACTGCTTAGAGAATCGTCGCTGACGTTAGCCGTTTCAGATGAAGATCGATCAAATTATGAGCAGCACGCTAAGGCCGAAGTAGTGCTAGCCCGAAATGGCGCCACGGTTCCGGGCGTTACGGAAAAAGTGATAAAGCGATGCGTTGAGAAGTATTCACTTTCCGGGAAACCATTCGCTTTGGCGGTCTCGAGCAACCATCCTCCCAATATTGCGGGAATGAAGAAAATCCTTTCTGACAATTGCGGATATGTACCTCCGGGTTGTCGTATCCTTTTGGTAGGCGGTTGCGGCAGGCCAATCGAAGAGTCGCTTCAAAAGCCCCCATTTATTGGTCTCAATGAAAAGAAAGTCACCGCCCTTGGTTTCTTACCGGACCACGAACTTGACGCACTCCGAGTGTTGGCCTCGCTGCAGCTGTTAATGATCACCGGGGGTGGGGGAACCAATGTCAAGACAGCCGACGCACTTGTGAGCGGTAGTCCGATCATCGCCACGACGACGGCAATGCGTGGATATGAGCAGTACATTACGAACCACAATGTTACTGTTTGCGATGATCCGAAACTGTTCCGTGATGAAATTCGGTGCAAACTAGAGGAACAACGTCTTCGCGACCGCCCGACTTACAATTGGAAGATCATGGAAGATCGTCGGTCGCTTACATGGGAGAACACCTTGGTTCCAGCAGCCGATGCAATTCGCAGACTTGCGGCATAGTTTCCGCCGTCCACGAACTTCTCGCGAACCCAATAAAGGGGACTTCAATGCCAATCGATTTCAATCAACCTCTCAACCCGCAGTACGATGAACAGACCGCCGAAATGATTCGGCGCGTCCTACCCAAGGACGGCTGCGGTGTCGATATCGGCGCACATGCGGGTGACATCTTACAGCATATGTTAAGCGTTGCGTCGGAGGGCATTGTGTATGGGTTTGAACCCATCCCCGCACTTGCCGAGGGACTCAGAATGCAATTCCCTGATGCAAAGATATTTGAAGTTGCGCTCTCGAATACGACTGGCACTGGGACCTTTAAACACGTTGTGAACGCTCAAGCTTATAGTGGGTTGCAGCGCCGGGACTATGATCGCCCTGACGTAATCGTGAACGACATTGAAGTTCAGATTAGGCGACTTGATGAGGTGATCGGCGAAACGCAAAAAGTTGATATTATTAAGCTTGATATCGAGGGTGGGGAGTACTCGGCGCTCGAGGGCGCTGAAAATGTGATTACCCGTTCAAGACCTCACATTATTTTTGAGGCCAGTGTTCGCTCAACCGGTCGATATGGTGTCGAGCCTAAAGAGTTCTACGCGTTATTGACAAAAAAGTATGGACTCCACTTAACAACGATGGATCGTTGGCTGGACGGCGTAGAACCCATCACACCTGATGAGTTCGCGAAGTTCTGGCACGAGGGACCGCACTTCTACTTTCTGGCTTCACCGTTAGCTACTGCCGTCAATGCAGCCGCGGCATAAAACTGGTGGAGCCGCCGATGTCGTGCCCCAACTCGATTCCTCGAATCGCGATCGATCTGCTCGGCGCGCAGTCGCCGTCAGACGGAAAGCGCGGTATCGGTCGGTTGACGCGTCAACTGGTCGAAGCGGTCGCCCGCCATCCTGAGGGCGGTGATGTCCTGCTGTATCAATATGCGGGGCTGCCAAATCCGGGGTTGGCCGAAAACGTCCGCCTGACACGGCGTCTGCTGGCCAAATCCTCTCCCCCGAACGTGGCGTTGGAGCAGGCAGCACGCAACAATCGGGACAAACTCGATCTGATCGTGCTGTCGTCTCCGTTCGATTTAACGGACGGGTTTCGGCCGATTCCTCGCCCCTCCGGCAATGTGGCGATCGGAGCGGTCGCCTGTGATCTGATTCCCTTCCACTTCCCCTCGTGGTATTTCGCTAGCGCCGAAGATGCGGGGCGATACGAAATGGTGGCCGAGACCATCGCCACCTATGACGGCTTATTCTCCATTTCAGAAGCCACCAAGCGTGACTTCGTCGATTGGCTCGCCTGCGATGCGGACCGCATTCACGTCGTCGGTGCGGGCGTCGATGGGGCAGAATTTATGTCGGACGGGGATCGCACTGACGGCCTCGTGACATCGGCCCTGGGTCACTTGGGCATCAGCCAGCGATTTGTTTATTCGCTCGTCGGCGCCGATCCGAGAAAGAACCATGAGGGCCTGCTGAGGGCATTCGCGCGTCTTCCGTGGCACCTACGTGTGTCGACGCAACTCGTCATTACCTGCGGAATGACCGGCATTCAGGAAGCCATTCTGCGGGCCACGGCCCGACGGCTCGGGATCGCATATCAACTAATACTCACCGGCGGGGTCGACAACGCCACGCTGGGACTGTTGATGAGTCGCTGCTCGGCGTTCGTATTCCCCTCGCACTATGAAGGTTTTGGCCTCCCGATTCTCGAAGCGATGGCCTGCGGCGCTCCGGTGATCGCCGGAGACAACTCGTCGCAACCTGAGATCGCCGGAGATGCGGCCTTGCTGTGCGACACGCACGCGCCGCAATCGATCAGCGCGCAGATCGCCGCATTCCTGTCCGATCAGGAGCTGGCTGACGAATACCGTAAACGCGGTGTCGCTCGAGCGGCGGAATGGACGTGGGACCGGGTGGCCGATCGATTCCTCTCGGCCGCTGTGATCACGGCGCGCAGTGTCGGCCGGCGATCCGAACTGCCGCTGCGCTTGCTCAAAGCGCGGACGATTGCGTCGGTCGATGTTCGACCGGCTTCGCCGACACTTCCGGAACCCTCGGAAGAGCCGATGACGCGATCGCGTCCCGACGCAAGGCCGTCGATGCCTTCATCGGTGACGCGATTCAAATCGAAACTGCTCAATATCGTCTCGCGAACCGTCTTTCGCGCGTTGGAACACGTCCTGGCAGCCGCCCCTCAATTGGAATCGCCGCTCCGCGAGTTAAAGCGGAAGCTGTCACGACCGCGCGCAATGGCGTCGGACTCCGAGCGCTTACAGATGCGTTGCGAACTACTCGCCGCCGAGGTCGAACGGCTGGAGAATCTGGCCCCCGGCTTTCAAGCCCATGGGGACCACACATCGGTCAAGTGGCGTGCGGCAAAGTCGGATGAACTCGGACCATTGGCTGAGCGCTGGCAGAAAGACGCCGCGTAGATCGAAGAGTGAGTTTGCCCTTCTGAGCGTGGCTGATTGAGAACGATTCGCCGCTAAAAGGCGTTCTCAATTCCAGCGGCACAGTAGCCCGCGGGCCACTTTTAATTGCTCGCCGAGCATTTCGCGTTCGGCCGCCGGGGCACTCTTGCAACAGTTCTCCAGCAGATCGATGGCCTGCCCGGGGCGATCGGCCCTCATCGACAGCAGCGCAAGATCGCGCCGTTCGCTGTAGCTGGCAGGAAGGAGCGAGACGAGGCGGCATTGCGTCCGCCACGCGGCATTCCATTCCTCGCGTTCGGCATGAATCGCTTTAAGATTATTCAATATCCGAATGACAATCGTGCGGGGATCAGCCGGGTGAAGCGAACGATATATCTGCTCCGGCGTCGCTCCAGAAGTTTGCTGCAGTAGTTCGACGCACTGGGCCTCGGATAATACCCGTCCGCCGTCGAACGGATCGATGTAGTGTCGACCGCAAGGCCCATTGTACCGCGTGACAAATCGTCCCGGCGCCGCGACCGCTTCGAGGTCGATTCCGACGTGCCGGGCGACGGCGATGTAGATCAGACTCAGGCTGATCGGCAGGCCGCGGCCGGTTTCGATCACGCGGTGCAGCAGACTTCCGTTTGCATCGCAAAACGCGGTCGCATGGCCGTTCAGACCATGTTGGCCCGCGAGACATTTGCCCAGTTCTCGCAGCGCATCGCACTCGTGGTCGGCAGAAGCGACGGGGCCGCGAAGTTCGGCGGCGCGATCGCTGATCCAGAGGTAACAGCGTTCGAAGTCGACGTGAGGATCCTCATCGCGGGCAATCTCGAGCGCTGCGGCAACGAGATCGACGTCGCGACGTGCCGACATCAATTTGATGAACTCGCTGTCGCAAACGTATTGCTGAGGATCGAGCGACATAAACGGTTCGGGTCAAGCGATGGATGTCGCAGCTCGTCCGGTGCAATCAGGCAACCGGAAAGGCCCACGACTGGCCGAAGTTCCGACGGGCGAACCAAGTCTTACGGTTCGATGCCGCGGATTCTAGTGACGCAGTGGAAGTGAGACAATCGCATCTCTCAGATGCACACCGATACGATGATTGTTCGGGCCGGTGACTGCCAAGGAAAGGGTTCAATTTGAGATCGCCGCCCGGGCAGACCGGTCGTCTGGTTGTGAGTACCGGTGCCACCACTTATCGTTTCACGAAGGGTCGGCGTCGTTCGGCCCGCTTTCTCGTGGTCACTTTTCGCAATCAGTCGCGACACCGATCCCGCAGTTACCTTTTGCCGGGCGCTCATCATGCCGAGAATTCAGTCCTTCCAGGGCCTCGTATCGTTTCTGACGATCCTGTTCGGGTCGCTCATCGCCGTATTGGTCGGCTGCAGTCCCGGCGAGGACGTCACCACCGGCTCATCGGTCGCCACCGCGGAGTCCGCTGATGCAAAGCGGTTCATCATTCTGACGAATGTCGCCGACCCGTTCTGGGATTCATGTGAGGTCGGGGCTCGGGAGGCGGCCAAAGAACTGAATCTCGACGCCCAAGGCTATCGAGTTCAGTTTGAACAAAACTCCGAAGGCACGATCACCAGCCAGATCCGCAAACTGCAGCAGTGGGCCGGAGCCTCCGACGTTGCCGGTGTCGCACTCAGCGTTCTCGAACCGCAAAACCCCGCGCTGCTCGACGCGATTCAACTCCTGCGTGACAACGACATCCCGGTCGTCACGATCGACTCCGACATCGACCGCGAGAACCCGGCCTTCCGCAAAGCCCGCTACGGTTACATCGGCACCGACAACGTCGAAGCCGGCAAGGAACTCGGAAAGGCCCTCGCAGCGATCGATCCCGACGGCGGCAAGTACGCGGTCTTTGTCGGCTCGACGGTGCAGGCCAACGCCGTGCAGCGTCACGACGGCGTCGCGATGGGTCTCGGCGACGGCTATGAAGAAGCCGACTTCCTCTCGGACGATACCGACAAGTCGAAGGCCCGGCAGAACGTTCGCGATGCTCTCGACCGGACCGCTGACATCGACGTCCTCGTCGGACTGTGGGCGTACAACATGCCGGCCATCGCCGACGTCGTCACCGAACAGGGCATCCGCGAACAGGTCACCATCGGCGGCTTCGACGCCAGCCCCCTCGCGCTTGAAGAAATGAAGAACGGCAACATCGACGTGCTGGTCGTCCAGAATCCCTATCGCATGGGCTATCTTGCCACGAAGGCGCTGTACGCGCTGACCGAAGACGAGCCGGAGTTGCTCGCAGAAATCTTCCCCAATCATGATGAACCCGACGGAGACATCGTCGGCTCAGGACTCAAGTTGGTCGTGCCGTCGAAAGAGTCGCCGGTCACCGCTGACATTCTGAAGGATTCGACCGAATTCCTGACCTACGACGAGTTCCGAGCTTGGCTCGACAAGTACGGCCTAACGAGCAGCTAAGCCGACGCCATACAAGCCCGAGACGCGACACATCGGGCAGAGAGATTCGCTGCGCGAATGGTTAAGAGTTTAGAGCTGAGAGCTGAGGGGAGCGGTTAGTAAGTTTTCTCTAACCTCTCATCCCTCAACTCTAAACCGCGAGCGCAGCTCGCACCGTCCGACTGACGCCGCTCACCCCCTCCACAAACCCAATCATGTCCCGCTTCCGGACTGAACTCGGACTTTTGATCGCGATCGCCGTCGTCCTGGGGGCGACGGCGATGTTCGACGATTCCTATCGCGACAAGCCCGGCTACAACGCCCAACTCCTACTCCGGCAGGCCAGCGTCTTAGGCATCTTCGCTCTCGGCGCGGGGGTCGTGATTATCTCAGGCGGAATTGACCTCTCCAGCGGAGCGATGATCGCTTACAGCGCGACGGTCTGCGGCTGCGTGATGGTCCTGCTCAGTCCGCTCGACAAGTACGGCAACATCTATCCCGGCGACTTACCTATTTGGGTGATGGTGCTGGCGATCGTCGCTGCGCTGTTGGCGGCAATATTGGTGGGCAGCTTGCACGCGTGGCTGATCACCGCCGTCCGGCTGCCCCCGTTCGTGGCAACGCTCGCCTCGCTGATCGGCCTGCGCAGCCTGTCGCGGATGGTCATCCCCGACGTCTACCGGTTCGCGTCGGAGGGCGAGCAGTCGGCCCGCCTGATCTCGATCTTCGATCAGAATTTTAAACTGCTGTTTAAGCTCTGGTATATCCCGCCGCTCACCTTAATTGTGATCTCCGGGCTGACGTGGTTCGTGCTGTCGAAGACCATTGCGGGCCGACACCTTTACGCGATGGGAGGCAACGAAGAAGCCGCCCGGCTCTCGGGTGTTCGCACCGACCGCCTGAAGTGGCTCGCCTACGGCTTCGCGGCGTTTACTTCGGCTGTCGCGGGTGTATTCCTTCTCGCCGAGTCGGCCCAGGCAGAGCCCTCCTCGCAGGCGATGGGTTACGAGCTTAATGCGATCGCCGCGGCGGTGATCGGTGGCTGCATCCTCACCGGCGGCAGCGGCTCGGTCCCGGGGATCGTCCTGGGCGCCCTGTTTCTTCGCTGCGCGATTGACTCGGTCGCCAAACTCGCCCGCGGCTCCGTCAGCCCCGACGTCCTCGAAGGCCTGGTGGTCGGCCTCTTAATTTTACTCACCGTCGCCTTTAATGAACTCCGCACCGAAGGCGGCCTCAAACGCCCCTTCTTCACCGGCATGCTCGGCAACACCGCGATATTAGTGCTGACCGGCCTCGCCATGGCCATCGCCTACGTGCTGTCCGATGCCAATAAAGGAGCAATCGCCCTGTCGACCGGGTTTGTCGTGCTGGTAGTGCTGGGGGCGAAGAAGGTTGTGGAGGTCAGGGCATCGCGGCGGTTGCGATAGTGGGTGGCCCGACCGTGACGACGGCCGGGTCACGAAGCGACAGGATGCCGTTCGAGAGAATTCCGTTTTAATGAATCGCTCGAACGGATCGGGATTCCCTCGAACGACATCTCGAGCCTGACCGCCCCCGCTACTCTTCCCGGTAAGGCTTTTCGGACTGATAGAGTTCGAGTCGGCTCCGGAAATCTTCCTTCTGATCGGCAGGCACTATTTTGATTGCCTTCCGTTGCATTTCGACAGCCTTCTCCCAGTCACCCGCCTCGGCATAGGCCGCGGCGAGCGTGTCGATCCAATTGCCAGTCTCCCACCCGCTCAGCTCGCAAGCCTTGGTTCCCAACTCGACGGCGCGTTCGCCGTCGCGGTAAGCCGCGTCCGGGCAGGTCGCCAGCAGCCAGGCTAATTGGTTCAGGGCGTAACTGTATTTCGAATCGAGTCGAATCGCCTCGCCGTAGTCCGCAATCGCCCGGTCGTAATTGCCTTTGTTGGCGTGCGCGTTGCCGCGGTTGCGAAAGGCCAAGTCGTATTTCGGATCAAGCCGAATCGCCTCGCTGTAGTCGGCAATCGCCCGGTCGTAATCGCCTTTGTCCGCGTACGCGTTGCCGCGGCCAGCGAAGGCGGATGCGTATTTCGGATCGAGCCGAATCGCCTCGCTGTAGTCCGCGATCGCGCGGTCGTAGTCGCCTTTGTTGGCGTACGCAAGGCCGCGGTTGTCGAAANTCCCGGCTTTCTTTGGATCAAGCCGAATCGCCTCGCCGTAGTCCGCAATCGCCCGGTCGTAATTGCCTTTGTTGGCGTGCGCGTTGCCGCGGTTGCGAAAGGCCAAGTCGTATTTCGGATCAAGCCGAATCGCCTCGCCGTAGTCGGCGATTGCCCGGTCGTAATCGCCNTTGTTGAAGTACGCGAAGCCGCGGTTGTTGAAGGCTAAGGCGTATTTCGGATCAAGCCGAATCGCCTCGCTGGAGTCCGCAATCGCCCGGTCGTAATCGCCTTTGCGATTGTACGCGACGCCGCGGTTGTTGAAGGCCAAGGCGAATTTCGGATCGAGCCGGATGGCCTCGCCGTAGTCGGCGATCGCCCGGTCGTAATCGCCTTTGTTGAAGTACGCGGTGCCGCGGTTGTTGAAGGCCAAGGCTTCCTTCGGATCGAGCCGAATCGCCTCGCTGTAGTCGGCAATCGCCCGGTCGTAATCGCCTTTGTCCGCGTACGCGTTGCCGCGGCCAGCGAAGGCGGATGCGTATTTCGGATCGAGCCGAATGGCCTCGCTGGAGTCCGCAATCGCTCGGTCGTAATCGCCTTTGCGGTTGTACGCGTCGCCGCGGCTGCCGAAGGACACGGCTTCCTTCGGATCGAGCCGGATGGCCTCGTCGTAGTCCGCGATCGCCCGGTCGTAATCGCCTTTGTTGAAGTACGCGACACCGCGGTTGTTGAAGGACGCTGCAGAGTTGGGGTCCTTGCGGATCGCCTCGTTGTAGTCGCCGATCGCGATGTCGAACTCGCCACGTTCAGTCCACGTGGCCCCGCGGTCGTTGTAATTCGTTGCCGAGGCATCCCGCCAGATCTTCGCGGTGAAGTGAGCGATCGCCTCGTCATACGGCACCACGTCGCGGCGGTTAATGTAGCAGCCGCCGCGGATTTCCAGCCACAGCCAGTTCCCGGAGACGCCGGCCACGGTGTAGTCGTCCCCCAACGTACTGGTCCCCACCACGTCGCGACCGACTTTGAACTCGGCGTCCCACTTGATAACGGTCACCCGCTTGCCTACGAGCGGGTGATTGCGGTCGATCCGCGTCCCCGACCGCTGCGGCGCGTTCGGCTTCTCGACCGCCGTCACGCTGATCTTGAAGACCCAGCCTGAGTTCGTGCCGTCGGTGATCCTGACGTAGCGGTCCCGCTCCTCCAGCACGTCGTAGGTGCGGCCGGTGTCGGTGAACCGCCCATCGACGGCGATCCCGCTTCCGCTGATCCGCCCGTACGAGACCGAATCCCGCTTCAGTTTCACCGCCTCCCAGTCGGCGGCAACCGACTCCAACGAGAGCACGCAGAGACACAAAATTGAAAGCAGCGAAACACTGACACAACGCAGTTGCAACATCAGACGACTCCTCGACGGGTGGACATTCCCTCGAAGGTTACCCGCGTGACCGAGCAGATTCAAAAGAAAATTAGGGGTGCATAGCGGGTGGCCCGACCGTCATGACGGCCGGGTCACGAAGCGACAAGATGCTGTTTGAGAGGATTCCGTTTCAATCGACCGCTCGAACAACATCTTGTGCCTGTCGGCATCCCGCCTCCCCTGCTTGGTCGGTACCCATCAATGAAGCGATCCTCAATCCCCGCATTCTGCCGAGACTCCAACATCAATATCTCGTCTGCCGTTTAAGGTCACGATCGACCTGCACCCGAGGAACAATCTCCGCGTTCTCGGTACTCGGGCCAGGAGGCGCGGAACGCTTATGACGGGGCATGGGGTGTCTTTCGGCAAATGGTGAATGCTTCCCATGACACGCGAGTTGGGTGCGCGATCATTCCTGAAGCAATTCAAAAGGTCGAACACAAGTCTGAACATCCTTGCCAGGAACGGCGCTTAATATTGCCATGCGTCCACTTCCATGCGGCTCTTGGCAGGACCCCCGCCCGGTCACGTCCATGCTCCAGCTACGGATATTGGGGATTCTACTGAATTTACAAAGAGTGGGGAAAATTCCATGTTCCTGCTGTACTGAAACACTCACGAGTCTTATGTTCGCACATCTATTCTCCCATCTTCATTGGCGCCGTGACCGACGAAGAGGCGATCCGAAAAACTGTTGTTACTGGGAAAATTTCATGAAAAAGCACTCGCATTTGCTCCTCGCGATGGCGGCTTTGGCTCTGTTTGCGAAGTCGATTTCGGCAGACGACGCAACATCACAACTGCGGGCCGAGTTCTTGGAGAAGTACAACGTCTCGCCCGAAGCCGCGGCAGGCACATCCGATCTTGATGAGCCGTCGGCAACGGAACAAAGCAATATTAAAATCGGTAGTCGTATCCCACCAGAGCCAGACCCAAGGTTCACACCGCCGACTCGATCTGGGTCGCTTGGGCGCAGTGCGATTGAGTTGCCTAAAGAAGTCGGTCGATTTGGAGAGAACGAAGCACCGACGGACGCCAAGGAAATTAAGCTCGACGATTCCTGGCTGTACGAAAGGAATGTGAAAAAGCTAAAGGAACTTCTTGCAAACGCTCGAAATCGCGTCCGCCAAGAAAGCAGCGCCGTTTGGGAGCGAGTCGGTGGGCCCGATGCGATCAACGTGCAGCCGGGGCAGCTTGAAGACTGCGTCGTCATGCTTAACGAGTGCTCTCGACAAGGAGTTTGCAGCGGGGTCATCGTTGCGCCGCAACTCGTGCTGACGGCCGCCCATTGCGTTTACTGTAAGGAGACCGGAGCCCGTACTCGGATCAGGCGAATCGGCATTGGGACCTCGATCAACTCACTCACGGACCCGGACATTGTAGACGTTGCCGCCGAATTTCCGCATGCAAACTTTCGTCGTATCAACGGGTACGACGTCGCGTTATTGATCCTGGAACGCCCGGTCGACCCCAGCCGCGTGCGGGTAATTGCTTCGGAGAGCCTGATCGCGGAGATTCACTCAGTACGTCTGGCTGGCTTCGGAAAGAGCGATTTTGGAGCCCTCAGCGGAAATGCCGGGCTCGGCACGAAGCGTCGAGTTGATGTCGCAATGATGAATTTTCAATACGGCGGTCGCGAATTCCTGGCCGGAAGTAAAGGCAACGACTCGTGCGGCGGAGACAGCGGAGGACCTGCTTACGCTCTCCCGCCAGACCCGACCACCCCCTTCAGCAACGCGACCATCCCGGTGGCGGGTCTCACCTCGCGCGGCGTCGGCAATGGCTGCGGTCGGGACGGGGGGGTATACACGACCCTGCGAAGCGAATTGATTACATGGATTGGCAATCAAGTGGCAGCTTACGAAAGCCGCCGTCGCTTCGGGGTGTTTTCGCTGACCGGTGAACGCACCGACCAGCCCCTTATTGAACTCCCGCGAATCGTGGATCAGAGCATTTATGCTGATAGCACCGAAAACGCCAGTGAGTCCAACGCCGGTTCTGGCGCGGAAGATTAGCGCCCATTCAGGTCGAAGTAGGATGATAGCGGTGTTTTCATGAGCACGAAAAGTTTATGTGGTTCAGTCGTCTCGCTACTTATCGCCTGCAAGACGGCCTGATCAAGTGGAGTTCTGCTGTCCCGAAGGGCTTCCGGATAATGAGTCGAACGTGGCCAACAAATTTGGCCAACGAAACGAATCGCGTACCAGCTATTGAAAATTCTTTCAGTTGCTTGGGCGAAGTGATAGTCTGGCATTAAGTCGAAACCGTTTGATCAATCAAACTTCAAAAAAGGAACTCACACCAATGTCCGTTTGTTTCAAATCAATCGCGGTTTTTGCCGTGGCTGTATTTACAACCGGTGTGTGCGATCTCGCCTTTGCCGGCGGGTTTTGCTTCAAAGATCGCGACAGCGTTGGCTCGAATCGGTCCAGTTACATCGAAAATGTGCGTGTCGACGAGCCGTTTTTCCTCGACAGCGGCCGTTCGACACTCGTCGTCGAACGTTCCGCACCAACTGTTTACCTTTCCGGACGTTCGTCATTCCTCCGAACCGTATCACTGCGTGACTCCGCAGTGGATCGAAGTGACCTCTCAGTCTCCGAAACTGTACGCGCCGTCCAGAAACTGCGTGCAGCAGGAATAGAATTGCCGACAACAGCCTCCGGCTTTTCTAATCCCGATACAGGCGAGACGCCCTCTACCGAGGAAAGTGACTCGTGCAAGGCCATCGGTCAATTAACCACACAACTCAAAGATACCAGTGCGAAACTCGCTGCCCTTACCGAGCAAATTGCGAAGCTGAACGAACAGGCTGCCCCGCCGGCACCACAGCCAACTTCGGAACTTTCGCTCGAACGCGTGGCCGAAGTAATCGAGCAGCAATATCAGCAACATGCAGAGCGAAGTCAACAGCTTGATGAATTCATAGAACGAATCGGAAATTTGAAAAAATAGGCTTCAGTGTCGCCGATCAGAATCAAATTTGCGGTGCGGCTCTCACTTGGGCCGTGCCGTTTTTTCATTCGTTGTCTTCGCCAGGCAATTTGATCGCGCGCGGGGTGGTTGCATTAGTGAAACTTTTCTACGTGGTGGAGTGTTCAACAAAGGCATTTGGCACGATAAATTCACAACAGTTGAATGTGCATCCGTAGCATGTCGAAAACTCCCGGTGTGGGAACTCAGTCTAACTTGTCCACCTGATCGGGAACGATCCTGTCATGCGTCACTCTCTCCAACTTTCGCTCGCTTGCCTGATCGTTTTCGCTTCGATCAGCTCTACATCGCCGGCCGTCGCTGGACTAAAGTTTTTCTCCCCAATTGGAAAAAACGAAGTCGAATGTGACGGATCCTGCATGGTTGATAATCGCGAGCCAAGAGTCGTCATCGTCAAAGAGAAAAAAGATAAATTTTGCAAGTGCTTCTATTTCAAAGCCCCCCCTGAAGCGATTGTCACCGATTCGATTCCGGTGCGAGTCGAGCCAGGATTTGCTCGCTCAATCGGACAGCTCGAATTCCAAGCAGCCGGACAAAATCGATCACTTGAGTCACTGTGTCGTGAAATTGAACAACTCCGAGCCCTCGACCGTAAGCTTCAAAGCGGTAACCAGTCAGAGAAGAAAACGGAAGACGAGCATCTCGAAGAAGCACTCAAAGAAATCGAGCAATTAAATCAGCGGCTCGATGCGCTGACATTGCAGCTAGGGAAACATTTCGGCGAGTCCAAGTAGCGAAATCTGTAAACCTCATATTTAGAATCTTACGGTCGACACGGACGTCACCCGATCGCATCAACAACGAACATAAAGTTCGGAATGAAAAAGGATGTTCATTATGCACCACTTTATCCGACTTGGGACGGTGTTGCTCACATTTGCAGCGGTCGGCGTTGCAGTCGCCGGCGGTGTCCCCTGTGACCAATCGTTCGAACGCTGCTATGAACCGACAGAGGATCGCGTAGCGCCGTATCAGACTGGTCAGGAACGGGAACAAGCTTTGTTCGTTCAGCCCCCTGCCGGCGGTGATACGATTGGGGAATCGGGTACCATCGGGATACGCGGGCTTGAAGTTCGGATTCCTGAAATGAAGTTTGCCCTGCCGGAGCTACGTCTTCCCAATGTTTTTTCCGTGCGGACGGCACCGGAATTAAGAGTGGACAGCCAGCGAATCCTCGGCTCCCGTCGCAATGAATTTTTGAAGGCCGAACCGACCGGGCGTGTGAGATTCGCCAGAGTGCAGCAAGACCGCTACGCCAGCATTGAAGACGATCGATCCGCAAACGTCGATCAGGATCGTGCCGCCGCGCGACTTCGCGAGCTCGAAAACGAACTCTATCGCTTGCGTCAAAAATGTGGACAGCAAAGTTGTGCCCCGTCGTGCGACAACGAATATATGGCTCCCACGCCACCAAAGGTCCGCTACGAATGTCCGCCCCCATCACCAGCGGACCCCGCTGCCGGTCACATGGGATACCGGGACGCCCGGCCAATTCGATCCTCACGTCAATGGCCGGAAAGTCCAGAGTGGTCCCAACCCGATCAACTCCAACGTGTCGAAACGCGACTGGAGAGACTGGCGAGCCTGTGTGAAGCGCTTGTGGAAGAAAACCAGCGACTTCGTGCAGAGCAGCACGGGTCGCGGACCGCTCCAGCCCGATTGGGGCGAGCCGAAGAGTTGTCGTCCGAACCTGGAATGAATGATCGCACCAGCGAAATTTATTTAATCGGCAACGAGATGACAACGAGTCGGCCTGCTGTCGGTACTTCAGAGCCGGAGTACTTGAGTACCAACCGCTCGGAAAAGAGAAGCCGTCAGGACAATCCGTTTAATACGGGCGAAGACAAATTCCGCTGGGAAGGCCGCTAACAAACGCGTGAGAGCTTAAGTGGTGGTGGCGGTTGACTACGCCAACTGCTTTTCCGGATAGTGCCCTCGGGGTTGTTCCTGACGGCGTAGCCGGCGGATTGGAGTTCGTCGCAGAGCGTGTCGGCGGTGGCACAGTCTTTGGCGGCGCGGGCTTCTTCGATATTCGATATGGCGACAAGAGGAAGCCGGTTCGGAAGATCATTCGACGGGTGGCGCGGCCGTTGCAACAGCCGGGTCGCGAAGCAATAAGATGCTGTTCGAGCAGATTTCGTTTTAATGGACTGCTCGAACAATTCGAGAGTTCCTCAAACAACATCTCTTGCCTGTCGGCACCAGGCCAACGATCAGCCGGGCCCTCCTTTGCTGATAAATCATCATGCCGCAATCGCCTGCATCTTCTCGTTAAAACGCTCTGATGCGACGACACCGGCTACGCCGAGGCGGATGGTGGAGTCGGCTCGGAGGCAGCAGCCGCGGTTGGTGAGCGCTCGCAATGAGATAGGCGATGGAAGACTCTGCTCTCAAGAGATCGAACCTTATTCTGCGAATACGCCCCGCTCCAAATCGAGAAGTTGGCGATATTGATCGATCTTCGCCTGGTCGGCGCTGCGGTAAAGGCTGGCGCGATTTGCGACGGTCGCTAAGAGCAGCCGCAGGCGCGTGACTTTGGCGAGTTGACGCTCGGTTGCGAGCAATCGCTCATCGGCGGCGGCGACTTCCTCCCGGTGCTTTAAGAACTTTTCCCATAACTCGTGATTGGTCACCGTGCTGACGATGGCGTCTCCCTGCTCTCTTACAATGGCATGGGCGCGAGGATTCCAGATGCCGGCCAACTCCGGCCATTTCTGAATCACGACCCGCTCCAGCATTGCACGAGCGTCTTCCGCTTTGTCCTCCAAGGCGACGAGTTCGGCGTCGAGAAGCTCATACGTCTCGGTCCATTCTGCTTCCAACGATTCCAAAGCATCCTTTGAAAAGGGATCATTGATCTCGAGAGCCGCGGCGAGTTTCTTAATCGCATCCTGCTCAGCCGGGGAAGCGTCTTGTTTAATGTCGAAGGTATTCTCCGGCGGCGTCATCTGCAGCAAGAACTGATCGCTCGTGCGAAGGGGGATGTCGATGGTGTTGAGGCGAGCCAAGGCGAAGCAGTGCGCCTCCTCCCACGACACCGCTCCATCGTGATCGGCATCAACATTTGCCCGTGGCTCCACGCCGCTGATTGCGGCGACGAACGGTTCACTGTATTCATCGTATTTGTCGTCCTGCAGTGCGGGGGAACAACCGGCGGCGACGCGGTCAAAGGTTGTCGAATAAAAACCGCAGCGGCGGGCCGGCGATAGACCGGCGGAGGGATCACCTCCCCGATAAATAATGTTCGCGAACCCGCCGGAATAACACTGCACCATCACGGTGACGACCTCGATCTGCGGGTCGAGTTTATCTAGCTCCGCCGTAAACTCTTCAACCGACAACTTCCGATCATCCCACAACAAGAGCGACGTATTCTGTGAGATGTCGTCCACTGCCGGATCTCCGTGCGCCGTCACGAAAATAAAGAGCCGGTCACCTTTGCGGAGCCGGCCTGCGGCTTTGTCGAACCAGTCGGCGATTCTTTCGGGCGTTGCCGGGCCGGTCACGTTCTTAATGTCGTTGGTGCGATAGCGATCGGAGATGCCGTCTTCTTCCGCGAAGACGGCTGCGAGAACCTGGTTGACTTCCGGGATCGCCGCGTCCGGGTCATCGTATTGCACGTCACGCCCGGGATCGTCACCGTCGGCAAACAGGATAGCCCGACGATCTTGCGGTACGTTCCGCTCATCGAGCCATCGATCGAACTCGATGACGTTGCGCTCGATCGCGATCGCATTGGAATCGGGGGAGTAACCGCCGCCGATGACCAGAAAATGTGTCGCCGGGCGACGCGGCGGTTCCGTTTTAACCGCGCACCCGGCGAGGACAAATATTTTGCAAATTAAGAATGCCCTACTAATCAGGCGAATGCGCGTTGAACCAGCGTTACAGGCGAAAACTAATTGGGAACTCTTCGACAGTTCGACGATCGGCTTGCGCCTCCGGCTGCTGCAGGAGGTCCGAAGTTTATCGGCAGTCATCGATCTTGACACTTTCGTCGAACACGTCATCAGCGCCGCGCTCTATTCGCAACTATTGATTGCGGGCATCCGCCTTGGGAAATCGCCATTGTGGCTCTTCGTCCTCGCTCGGATAACGCGTCATAATTTCATGCGGCCCGAAGCGGTTCTTATAAGACATCGAAGCATTTTCGGGAATCCAATAGCCAAGATATGAGTAGGTGCAGCCGGCGGTGCGGGCGTAGTCGAGCTCTCGCAGCGCGCTGTACGTTCCCGGCCCATCCGGCCGCCATGCCGGGTCGTGATAGAAGTAGATGCTATTAATTGCGTCGGGCAAGACATCAACCAGACCGATCCCGACGAGTTGGTCGCCCTGAAAATATCGGAACTCGCGTGCGAACGAAAAGTCGCCGGCGAGAAACGATTGGGCATATTCCTGCGGCGTGGTCGCGTCATCGTCCCATCCGCGGCGTTCGCTCATGTCTTTATGGTAGGCATTAAAGACGTAGATATGGGCGGGTGTCAGTTCGGGCGTGCCGACTTCGAGCCGGATGTCGGCATTGCGCCGCAAGCAGCGCCGCTGGCTCTTGGAAGGTTTGAAGTCATCAATCCGAACTCGCAGGCTGCGACATTTCACGCAGGCCGCACAGGCGGGACGAAAGAAACTGATCCCCTGCCGGCGCCAGCCGCGGGCGAGCAAGTCGGAATATTCCGCCGCAGAGATATCGAGTAAATAGCGATAATCCAGCTGCATCGTCTCCGCCGGCAGATAACTGCAAGTTTTCGGCGGGCTGGTTCCGCGGTGAATTTCAAGCAACATGAATCTTCGGCGAACTAAGTCACGAACTCCGGTTGGTCATGCTAACCGCGTTGGCTGCTAGATGCGTCGAGAATTATGCAGTAAGGTTTGACTCGGGGGTAGCTGGATATCGTGCTGTTCGCCTTATGCCAGTTGCTTTTCGGCGACGGTGCCTTCGGGACTGTTCTTGACGGCGTAGCCGGCGGATTGAAGTTCGTCGCGAATTTTGTCGGCCGTGGCCCAGTCTTTGGTGGCACGGGCTTCGTCGATCTGGCGGCAAAGGGCCGTTGGGTCGAAGGAAGATTCAGCTCCGGGCGTTGACGCTTCCGGCTCGCGGAACGAGGCGGGGACGTCGATCGGGGCGATGCTGAGAACGTGATTAATCTTGTCGAGTACGGCCAGCGACTCGGCGGGATTGCGATGCTCACTGGTGACCCAGGGGAAGAGCACGCCGAGAGCGCCGCTGATATTAAGGTCGTCGGCGAGTGCGCCGAGAAAGTCGTTTAAGACCGGGTGGGAATTGTCGACCTCGGCTGCGTTGCCATTGGCTTCGGAACTTAATTTCTGACGTAGATCGATCAACTTCTTCACGTTGGCCGCACTGTCGGTCAAACCCTTGTGTGTGAAGTTCATATTCGCGCGATAGTGCGATTTCGTCAGCTCATATCTTAGAACCGCGGGGTGAACCTCGCGCCCGGTTGCCTTGCCGGAGAGCACGTCGCGGACGGTGTAAAAGTTGCCCTTCGACTTGGACATCTTTTCGCCCTCGACCATTAAAAAGCGGGCGTGCATCCAGAAGTTGGCGAAAGAGTCCGCGCCGGTCGCGCAGCGGGACTGCGCGATCTCGCATTCATGATGGGGAAAGATCAGGTCTTCGCCGCCGGTGTGAATATCGATCACGTCGCCGAGGAGCTTTCGGGCCATCACCGAACATTCGATGTGCCAACCGGGATAGCCTTCGCCGTAGGGGCTGTCCCATTTCATGATGTGCCGGGGGTCGGCCTTCCAGAGAAGGAAGTCACCGGGGTGACGTTTGCCGGCAAGTTCGTCATCGCTGACGCGTCCGCCCATGCCGGCTTGCAGTTTTTCGAGGGTGTTGCCGGAGAGCTTGCCATAGTCGGAGAATGACTCGACGCTGAAGTAAACGACGTCGCCGACGCGATAGGCGACATTCTTGGAAAGGAGTTCCTCGATCATCGTGAGCATGTCGGGGATGTGCTCGGTCGCGCGGAGGATATTGGTTTCCTCCTCGAATGCGACCTTCATGCCGAGTTGTCGTGCGTCGTTGAGGAACGCATCGGTGTAGTACTTCGCCACCTGATAAGGATCATCGGGGTTTTCGATCGCCCCCTCGGGCACCTTGCCCGACTTTTTATCTTCTTTGATCCGCGTCGCCGCGGTGGCCATTTTGTCTTCGCCCGCGCCGTCGGCGACGGAGTCATCGGTCATGTGGCCGACGTCGGTGATGTTGCAGACGTGGGTCACGTCGTACCCGGCCACTTCCAGGAAACGCCGGATGAAGTCGGCGAACAGGAAGCTGCGGAAGTTACCTATGTGGGCGAAGTCGTAGACCGTCGGTCCGCACGAATACATGCGAACCTTGTTCGACTCGACGGTGCGGAACGGCTCAACGGCGTTGTTGAGCGAGTTGTAGAAGCGGATATCCATGTCGCGATACGATCGGGCAAGCGGAAGTTTCGGCCCGGAGAGACGGCCCGGAACTCTCGCCGATTGCCGTCACACCTCCCTGCGGTCTGAAAGTTTAGTGCAGTTGGGCGACCGTGGGAACGCTCCCGACCCGCAGAAGGCTTATTCAGGGCCGAGTTCATTGCACTGAACTTCAGCGTGCAGCGTTCGCCTGTCGGCTCTGGTCGGGTAGACTGTCCGAAAATTCAACGAGTTGCCGAATCGAGATCACATTCGGTGCTGCGAGAGTTCTACACCATACGAGGCTGCGGCGATGAGCGTCTTTTTGGGGGTCGATGTCGGAACGAGCGGCACCAAAACGTTAGCGATTCGTGAGGACGGCACGATCATCGCATCGGCAACGGCCGAGTATCCGCTTTCGAACCCGAAACCGGGCTGGTCCGAACAGGACCCGCACGATTGGTGGCGGGCGACGCTCAAAACGATCAAGCAGGTCGTCAAAGACGGCAAGATCAATAAAGCGGAGGTCGCGGGAATCGGCCTGAGCGGGCAGATGCACGGGAGCGTCTTTCTCGACGCCAACCACGAGGTGATCCGACCGGCGATCCTCTGGAACGATCAGCGGACGGCGGCCGAATGCGCTGAGATCGAAAAGGCGGCCGGGGGCCGCAAAAAACTGATCGACATGGTCGCTAATCCCGCCCTGACCGGTTTCACCGCGCCGAAAATCTTGTGGCTGCGAAATCATGAGCCGCAGCACTACGACCGCTGCCGTCAGGTGCTGTTGCCAAAGGATTACGTCCGATTTCGACTGACCGGCGAATTGGCCACCGAAGTCAGTGATGCCTCCGGTACCTTGCTTTTCGATGTCAAGAATCGCACCTGGTCGAAGAAGTTGCTGCAAAAGCTCGATCTCGATTCCGCGCTGCTGCCGGAGTCATTCGAGTCGGAGGTCGTCAGCGGCGAAATCACGGCCTCTGTCGCCCGGCAACTCGGATTGTCGTCGGGCATTCCGGTGGTGGGTGGTGGCGGCGATCAAGCCGCCGGCGCGATCGGAAACGGGATCGTCCGCAAGGGCGTGATCTCTGCCACGATGGGCACCAGCGGCGTCGTCTTCGCCCACAGCGATGAGGTCGAGGTCGACCCCGAGGGCCGGGTCCACACGTTCTGCCATGCGGTCAGCGGGAAATGGCACGTGATGGGGGTCGTACTTTCCGCCGGCGGCAGCCTGCAGTGGTATCGCAATCAACTTTGCGCAGACGAAGTCAAGGCGGCCAAGAAGCAGAAGCTGGATGCCTACGAATTAATAACGTCCCAGGCTGCGGAAGCTCCGGCCGGTTCGGAGGGACTCTATTTTCTGCCCTATCTCACCGGGGAACGAACTCCCCACGCCGACCCGTATGCCCGGGCCGCATGGATCGGCCTCAGCTTGCGACACGGCAAACCGCACTTGGCGCGAAGCGTTATGGAAGGCGCGACCTACGCCATGCGAGACTGCCTTGAAATCATTAAAGACATGGGCGTGCCAATTAAAGAGGTTCGGCTCTCCGGCGGAGGAGCCCGCAGCGAATTCTGGCGGCAGATGCAGGCAGACGTCTACGGGCGGAAAGTCGTCACGATTAATGCGGAAGAGGGACCGGCCTACGGGGCAGCCCTGCTCGCGGCGGCCGGAACCGGCGAGTACAAGGATATCGTCGAAGCCTGTAAAGCAGCCATCTCGGTTGTCGGGGAAACCGCAGCCGATAAGTCAAACAAGAAAACGTACGGCCGCCTCTACCCTCAATACGGCCGACTCTACCAATCTTTAAAAAATGACTTCAAGGCGATCTCCGACAATGTGGAGAGCTGACGTGCCTTAAACTGTACATGACCGAGGCCACGTGATGTCTACGCTTTACCTGCGTGAGAACGATGTCAACGAACTCGTCAGTGTCGGCGACGCGATCGACGTCCTCGAGACGGCATTTCGAGAGTTAGCCGCCGGCCGGGCTGACAACGTACCCCGACAGCGGGCCCGGTCAAAAGGTATTCGATTGCATTCCATGTCGGCGGCGGCGGAGTATCTCGGCGTCAGCGGTTGGAAGCAATATACGACCACAAGATCGGGAGCACAGTTCCTCGTTGGGCTCTACGACAATGCAAGCGGCCGATTGACGGCCTTAATCGAAGCCGATCGGCTCGGGCAATTAAGAACGGGGGCTGCTTCCGGCGTCGCCACCGAATTCATGGCCCGGCCGGACGCGACGTCGGTCGGACTATTCGGCGCCGGAACTCAGGCGGCAACGCAATTGGAAGCGGTCTGCGCGGTTCGTAAAATTAACCGAGTCAGCGTTTACAGCCGTACCGCCTCGACACGCAACGCGTTCGCCGAGCGGATGTCTGAGATATTAAACATCGCAGTCGAACCGGTCGTTCGGCCCGATTTGGCTGCGATGGATCACGACATTGTGATCACCGCAACGACCTCCGCATCACCGCTGTTCGATGGTCGATTGCTCAGCGACGGCGTGCATTTAAACCTGGTAGGGTCAAATTCGCTTCGTCGCACGGAAGTTGATGCCGCCACCGTCGAGCGGGCCGACATTCTTGTCTGCGATAGCATCGAAGCCTGCCGAGGCGAAGCGGGCGACTTCCGCGAGGCCCTTGAAGCGGGGGCGATCGAGTGGTCACGGATGAGTGAACTGTCCGACATCATCACGGGAAACGCGACGGGCCGAGCCCGCAGCGAAGACATTACGCTGTTTAAGTCGGTCGGACTGGCGATCGAGGATGTCGCCCTCGCCGCCGAAGTCTTGAAGCGGGCTGAAGCCCAAGGGCGTGGCACTGCTTTGCCAATTTGATTGGGAGTCCGCAGCTCGCGTCAAAATGCCAATTGGACCTGCGAACGAATCAGGACGCCGTCGTCGCCGGCGCGGAGATTCGGACCTCCGTTTTGAGCGGGGTTGTCGACGAGTTGGGTGACGTCGAACTGAAATTTTAAATCGTGCCCCCGGACATAATAATTGAGTCCGGCCGCGTAGGCGTAGGCCGACCCGAATTCGCCGTAGATCGCCGACATGCGAGCGACCGCTTCGAGCTTTTCAGGAATTAAGAAGTAACCGCCGCCGGCCATGAAACCATGCTGGAATAGTTCATTCATCGGCAGAGGGCCGTCTCCCTTAATATTTTCGATCCAGCGAAGGTAGTACTCTGCCCACAACCCAAGACCGCGGTACTTCCATGCGGCGTCCAGCGAGAGCAGGGCGACATCAAACTGCTCGACCTGCACCCCGGGTGCGAGGGCGCCGTCCTCGATCAACCGCGTGCCGTCGACGAGCCTGACGAAAATGAGCTCATTCGTCACAAGGTCGGGGTCGATGAATTCATCCTGGCTCGCATAAGCCGTTCCGAACCCGAGTCGCACGGCGGGGTCTTCGTGGTATTCCAAATCGCTGTAGTCGACGCCGTAGTCTTCGAGTGGTTCCCACCACATGGTGAACGAGGGCGCGAGCCGATCGTCTTCATTCGCCGGTGAGACGCGCGTTGTATTCAGACCGTTCGAGATCATCGCGAGATATCTCAGATCGTCGGTCAGCGCTCCGCGAGCCCAAACGCTGTCGCTGAAACTGGGGCGGAAGAATGTGGTGGCGACGGAGCGATCGGTAAATGGCATGAATTTACTACTGTCGAGCCACTCGCGACTGGCCGCAACTTTTTCTCGGCCGACACCGAAAATAAGCCAGGGCTCGTACTCATATTCGAACTTATAGATCAGGAAATCGAGCCGCGCCAGTTCATCCGTGTCGCCGTCAATCACGAAGTTATAGCTCAGCTTCGGATCGAAAAACGTGCCCTTGAATTGCAGACGTGCCCGCTCCATTTCGAAATCGTTGCGGGGGGGGCGATCAAATCGGTTGCCCCCATTGTCGACAAAGACCGGCTCACGAACGATCAGACCCGTGTGCCTCATTTGCAGCCGACCGTTGATGATCAGACTGAACGGCGGCGGATGCTTGGGGGAACGCAGAAAGAAGCCTCCGGCATAGCCGACTTCCCAATCCTCAATGGCTTCGGAAACCGTCCACGTCGACTGCTCGTGCGCAGCAGCAACCACGGTCGAATCGGTCGGTTCGTCGGCAAAGACGGAATGACTGAGCGAGATCGCCAGCGCGACCGACCCTATCGAGCGGAGAGACATTTTCACTGCGGGGGAAATGAAGTTGCGCGGAGGTGGAGAGAAGCGCGGCCGGTTGGTATCACATCTGAAAGATGCCGCCAATCCCGATCAGAGAAGCTCGTCCCGGAACGTGGTGGCAGCCGCTGCTCAAATCGCACTAATTCTGGACAATTGGAAATCATGATCGCGCCCGCCAAACCTGCCGAACCAGTCGTGGAAACCGCTCGCAATGTGCTGGGCGAGCCGCTGAAGACCTGTTCGACCGATCCCCTGACCGGCTTCTATCGCAACGGCTGCTGCGACACCGGGCCGGAAGACGCCGGACAGCACACGGTCTGCGCCGTCATGACGGACGAATTCCTCAAGTTCTCGCGTGATTGCGGCAACGATTTAATCACACCGCACCCGCAGTGGAACTTTCCGGGCCTCGTCGACGGCGATCATTGGTGTCTGTGCGTGCTGCGCTGGAAGGAGGCCTTCGAAGCGGGAATGGCCCCGCAGGTGGTCCTCGCCGCGACACACGAGAACGCCCTGCAGTTCGTCCGCCTCGAAGACCTCAAAGCGTTCGCAGTCGATTAAGCAACACAAGCCCGCAGCGCAAGCAAGGGATTTGACCGCTCACAGATTCAATTCCCAGGCGGGAACTGAACGCACATCGGATTCGGCAGCGGCACCGAACTGACCGCTTCCGAGAGTTCGCCGGCCTCCTCGTCGAACGGCAGCACTGTGACCGTATTCGAGCGTTGATTTGCAATCACGACAAATTTGCCGTCCGGCGTGACGTTGAAGTGCCGGGGGATCTCGCCGCCGGTCGGTTCCGCTTCCAGAAAGGTCAACGTGCCGTCATCGGCGTTAATCGCGAACGCCGCGATGCTATTGTGTCCCCGATTGGCAGCAAACACATATTGCCCTGTCGGATGGACACGCACCTCGGAACACGAATTGCCGCCTTCGTAATCCGCGGGCAACGTCGAGAGGGTTTGCAATTCTTTAAGAGTCGCATCTTCGGCATCGAACGCATACGCGGTCACCTTGGAAGTCATCTCATTGACGAGATACATGAACCGACCGTCCGGACTGAAGAAGTTATGTCGCGGACCCGACCCGGGGGCACTCGCCTTAATCGACGGGGGATCGGCGGGCGTTAATTCGCCGGTAGCCGGATCGAAGCGATAGACGAACAATCGATCGGCTCCGAGATCGGGAACGACGGCTATCGTTCCCGAAGGATCAAGCCGGATCGCGTGAGCGTGCGGTCCCGACTGGCGCTTCGGGTGGACGCTCGAACCTTCGTGCTGCACAAACGCCGTCTGCTTTGTCGGCGAACCGTCATCAGCAAGTGAAGCAACGAAAACGCTGCCGCTGCTGTAATGAGCAACCAGCGCGTGATCACCCCGCTTGCTGACTTCGACATAGCACGGGCCGATGCCGCCGGTGCGAATCGTGCCTCGCTTGGTAAGCATTCCGTCGGAGTCGATCCTAAAGCCGACGAGCTCGCCTTCGCGCCCAGAACCCCGCGGCGGCCTCGAGATCGAGATCAACGCATCCCCCTCCGGCGCGAAACCGAAGAAACCCGCCCCGGCGATTTCGGCCAACTTCTCCGGCGCCGATAGTTGCCCGTCATTATCAAGCATCATTCGATAAATGCCGGGCCCGTCATCGGCCTTGCCGATCGCACCGATGTAGACCGGCTGGTCGGCGAGAGCATATCCGGTCCCAAGAACGAGAGCGGTCGCGATCACAACCGAGAAAACAGGGCGACATACTTTTAATACGTTCTTCATCTTCATTCCCCTAATCCATGTATAGTAGCCGGCTGGTCATTCTACCGTCGGCAATGAGACTGACACAGCGAGGAACGAGCAAACGATGCAAGCGAAATGTCAACAGAATGACAGCCAAGGTCGCCACCGCTGGCCTGATCTGATCGGCATCGTGATCGCGACCTCGCTGCTGTTCGCCATCGGCGCACCGGCGATCTATCGGTCACAGAATTACGTCAAGACCATCAAATGCACGAATCAGCTTCGGCAGGTCGGGGTTGCTTTGCATGTGGTGAGTATTAACGACCCGAAGGAGCGATTCTGCACCGGAGCCTATGATTATCGACGTGACGGCTGCCCCGACGAGATCGGCTGGGTCTCTGACATCATGGATTTGGGGGCGTTTGAAGAGCCGGTCTTATGTCCGAATACCAAGAGTCGCGGCGGTGTGACCTTAAACGACTTAATCGGTGTGCAGGGTCAGCCCGTCGAGCCGCTGTTGCCCGAAGAGCAGTATGGCCAGCTCTCTGTTGGTCGCTGCGAGCCGTTCTTGCATGGGGGCGTCGATCCGGAATCGGCGAAAGATGACCTGCTGCCGCCCGGTAGTGCGGCCCGGCGAGACCACGTCGCCGACATATTAAAAGCAAATTACAACACGACCTACGTCCCGAGCTGGTTCCTGACGCGTTGGTCGATTCGGACCGATTACGATCGCGAGGGAAACTTAATTGTCTCGAAAGAGGGGCCCGTGACCGATCGCCGGGGCAGCACCGGCCCGGTACGGCGACGTGATTTGGAAACCAGCACTATTAGTTCCAATGCCACTCCCTGGGTATGCGATGGAAGTACGTCGGCAAAGAAAGACCGGCGTTTAATTGCTGATCTGAGCGAAACTTTGTCTGCCGGTGATCCGCTCAGTGCAACCCAGACCGGCGGTCCGGTTTACTGGAACGCCGATCGAAAGGTCTTCATCCCGCTCATGCCGGGAACAGTTCTGGTGCCGGCCAATCGAAAAGATGAAAAACTGAAGCCGTTCTGCCTGGACGAGTTGCCGGATGAAGAAAATCCGGGCGATGGCGGGATGGACCAAAAGCTGTGGCTGCAGGACACCCGCCAATGGGCCGCCGAGCACTACGGCGGCTCGGAGGCAAAGCAGGTCGGAGTGATCTTGATGGCCGACGGGAGCGCGAAGACCATCAGCGACGTCGATGGAGACGGTCGACTCAACCCGGGCTTTCAAGTCGGCGAAGAATCCAAATCGGGCTACGCGAGTGACACAGTTGAGCTCACGCTCAAAGTCGCCTGGTCCGGCCCGTGTATTCCTTCGAGCATCCCTTATAAAGGGACGTTCGAATGAATGCGCCGCATTACAATGTAAGACTGGCCTCGACGATGGTCGGAATCGGCGTCATCGCGTTGCTTGTCACCCTCGGGATTCCCGCGCTACAGGCGATGACGCATTCCGCCCGCGCGGTGGATTGCGAAAACAGGCTGAGAATGATCGCGGTTTCGCTGCATACGTTTTCCGTCAATGATCCGCGCGAGGCGTTTTGCTCCGGCGGATACGACTATCTCCGCGACGGCTGCCCCGATACATACGGCTGGGTCGCCGACTTTCAGGTACTTGAGCCGCTTCGAGAGAGTGAGGACCCTGCGAACCCGCTGTTGTGCCCGGAGTATCTCACATTCGGCTCAGCCACGTTAAACGATCTAATTGGCCGATCGGAGTCACCGACACAGCCATTGGTCGATGCCGGGACGTTCGCCGACCGAAACATCGGTTTGTGCGAAGGATTCGCTGCGGATACGGACGGTGACGGGAAAAGCGATATCGGACTGTTCGATCCCGGCAGTTCGGAGCGTATTGATCGCGTCGACAAGATGGTCGCCGCAGGTTACGAGACGAATTACGTCGCGAGTTGGTTTCTCACACGCAGCAAAATACGACACGACTGCGATGGCAACCACATTGCCGTGGTCCGGGAAGAGGGTCGTGTGACCGATCCGGCCGGTAGCTTCGGACCGATGCGGAGGCGCGATCTTGAGACGGGCTCGATTCCTTCCAATGCAATCCCATTCGCAGCCGACGGCGGCATCGCCCCCGGCGAAAGAGGGAGTTTGGTCAGCGACTTCGGCAATAATTTTCAACAAGGCGACCCGCTGGCGGAAACGCAGACGGGTGGTCCGATTGCCTGGGATCAGTCAAGCGGAACGTTTCTCACCCCTCAGCCGGGAATGATGCTGGTCGAGTCCGGGTTGGTAAGCGATCACAACCATGCACACTGTTTCACTCGAGACGAGCAAATCAATTATGACATCAAAACGATCACGCCTCCGACGAAACGCGAATGGCTGCAGGACACCCGGCAGTGGGGAACGCCTCATTCGAGCGGGCCGTTGGGGGCGACGTTCGCCTGCATCTTAATGGCCGACGGGAGAGTGAAGCGGGTTAACGACCTTAACGGCGACGGAGTACTCAATCCCGGCTTTCAGAACGTCGGCCCCGGCTCCGGTTATTCTGACTCGACCGTCGAACTCGCCCCCGCCATCGTCTGGTCGGGGCCGTTGATACCCAGCGTGAGGTTCATCGGGGGTGGATTTGAACGCGATGACTTTGAGTAATAACTCAATCGACGCTGCACAGTCGGGACATGCGTCGGGTTTGCCACTCACCCCTTATGATACTGAAAGCCCTTACGCCGTTTCTTGCTGTATTCGTTAAGCGCGTCTTCAATAACCGGGCGGGCGGCGGCGGCGGGTTGGATTTCGTCGACTTCGACCGCCTTGCCCTCCAGCATCTTATAGTCCTGAAAGAACCGTCGGACCATATTTAACCGGTGCGCGGGTAACTCGCCCGCCTCGGTACACCAGTTGTATTCGGGGTCGTCGGTCGCGACGGCGAGCACCTTATGGTCCTTCGCCCCGGCGTCGATCATGGTCATCAGGCCGATCGCGCGGGCATTCAGGATCGTCAGCGGATCGACCGGCTCTTTGCAAAGTACAAGCACGTCGAGCGGGTCGTCGTCTTCCGCCAACGTCTGCGGAATAAAGCCGTAGTTCGACGGGTAATAAACCGCCGAATAGAGCATCCGATCGAGCCGCAGCAGCCCCGTCTCTTTGTCGAGCTCATACTTCACGCTCGACCCCTGCGGGATCTCCACGATCGCCTGAAACTGCTCAGGCAACTGCTCACCGGGGGTTACGTCATGCCATGGATGCATTATGTCTCACTCGTTTCGTCCAGTGGGACCGACCCGAGTTTAATCGCGAACCGGCCAACGATGATTCAGAGTTTCGGCTTATGAACGGACCGAGTTGGTCGTCCACGTCGGCGAAGTCGTTCAATTTCACGCACTGACCAGCAGCGTCATGAAGTCGCTCAGGCTGCGGTTGAGGGTTGTGATGAAGCGGGCGGCGTCGGCTCCGTTGATGACGCGGTGGTCGTAGCTGAGGCTCAGTGGGAGCATCATCCGTTCGACCGGTTGGCCGTCCGCTAGTTTTAATTGCTTCTGGCCGCGGCTCATTCCGAGGATCGCGACCTCGGGGTGATTCACGATCGGCGTAAAGCTGGAGCCGCCGATGCCGCCGAGGTTGGTGATCGTGAAGGTGCCGCCCTGCATTTCGTTGATCGACAACTTGCGGTCACGGGCCCGTCCGGCGATTTCGGTCAGTTCCGCAGCGATATCGAGGATCGTCTTTTGGTCAGCATCACGGATCACCGGCACGACCAGACCGGCCTCGGTGTCGACCGCAATACCGATGTGTAAGTATTCCTTCACCACGATCTCGCCGGAGCCCAGATCGAGGCTCGAATTAAACTTCGGATGCTGCTTTAAAGCGGCGCAGCAGGCTTTGATCATGATGGCGGTCATCGTGATCTTGGGGCCGTTCTTGCCGGCCCCCGCCATAAAGCTCTTACGGGAGGCTTCGAGGTCGGTAATGTCGACCATGTCGTGCTGCGTGACATGGGGAATCGTCTGCCAACTGTAAGAGAGATTCGTGGCGGCGGTTCGCGCGAGCTTGTTCATCTTCTCGCGCGAGACGGACCCGAACTGCGTGAAGTCGGGCAGCGGGGGCGCGGCCATCAGTCCGACATCGGAACCGGTCGCCGTTGTCGTCAGATCGCCGCGGTGGATCGCCGGAGTGGCCGCACCGGTGGTTTGGCCCGACGCATAGGCTTCGAGGTCTTCTTTGGTAATTCGGCCGCCCCGAGCGGAGCCGGGGACGTCCTGCAGGTCGATTCCCATTTCACGGGCGAGCCGGCGAACACTCGGGGCCGCCGCAGCGGGCGGACGTTTGCCGTTGCTGTCGGTGAGTGTGAAGCGAGGCTCCGCCGACCCTTGGGCCGACGCGGGCTGCGGTGACGGTTCCGCCGACGCCGCCTTTTCCGAAGCAAGCTGTTCCGCAGCGGGCTTGGCCGATTCTGATTTTGCGGGCTCGGTTGAGGCCGATGCCCCCTCTTTGCTCGCTCCGGCCGTCTCTTCAATCGACATTAAGACCGCGCCGACTTCGACACTGTCACCGGTGGCGACGTGAATCTTGGCGATCGTCCCGGCGTGCGGGCACTCGACCGGGGCGACGGCCTTTTCGGTTTCGACCTCGCAAACGGTCTGCCCCTCCTCAACGGTGTCACCCTCCGAGACCATGATTTCGGAGATGTCCGCGGAGGTCACGCCTTCGGCGACTTCGGGGAGTTTAAATTCGATCATTGCTTGAACGAGTCAGGGGCGAGGAGGAAGGAGATAAAAGTTAAAATTCAGTGTGAGAAAAGCCCGAAGCGCGAGCGAGGGATTTCGCTCTTAAGACATCGCATTACCACGATGCCTTAATTTGGTTTCTCGTGCACGCGTGGTGTTCTCGATTAAATCCCTTGCTTGCGCTGCGGGCTTGTTTCGGGCCGCTAGGCCTTGATCGGGTCAATGGTTTCGGGGTTGATGCCGAAGTCTTTAAGAATGCCGGGAAGCTTCGACTTGTCGAAGTGGCCGTCCTCTGCGAGCGCGGCCAGAGTCGCGTAGACGATGCTTTCGGCGTCGACTTCAAAGTGTCGTCGCAGGTTGTCACGCGTTTCGCTGCGTCCGAACCCGTCGGTGCCGAGCGCAACGTAGCGGGTCGGAACCCACTCGCGAACCTGATCCTGCACGGCGCGAATGTTGTCACTGGCGGCAATGACCGGACCGTCGATGCCGTCGAGTTGGTTTTCGAGGAAGCTCTTGCGAGGCGACTTGTCGCTATTAAGCCGGTTCCAACGAGTGCAGGCGCGAGCCTCACGCTGCAATTCGTTGTAGCTGGTCACACTCCAGGCGTCGGTTCCGATCCCGAATTTCTCGGCGAGGATATCCTGAGCTTCCCGCACGCAATTCATAATCGGCCCGCTCCCGAACAATTGCGGCCTGACCGATGCCTTCGACTCTTTGCCTTCGAGCGTGCTGCTGAATTGATACATGCCCCGGAGGACGCCCTCGCGGATATGCCCGTCGTCATCTTCGGGCATCCGCGGCATCTCGTAGTTGTCGTTGTAGACGCTCAGGTAATAGAAGACCTGCTCGCCATCGGCGTACATCCGACGCAATCCGTCCTGAATGATGACGGTCAATTCGAAGGCGTAGGCGGGGTCGTAGGCGACAAGGTTGGGGATCGTCGACGCCATCAACTGGCTGTGCCCATCCTGGTGCTGTAAGCCTTCGCCGTTCAGGGATGTCCGGCCGCTCGTTCCGCCGACCAGAAAGCCTTTGGTGCGGCTGTCGCCGGCGAGCCAGCAAAGGTCGCCGACCCGCTGAAACCCGAACATCGAGTAATAAACATAGAAGGGGATCATGTTGTAGCCGAGGTTGGCGTAAGCCGTGCCCGCCGCAATGAAGGAGGACATCGCCCCGGCTTCATTAATCCCTTCTTCGAGCAACTGCCCGCTTTGCGATTCTTTATAGTACATCAATTGATTGCGATCGACCGGCTCGTAGAGCTGCCCGAACGGCGCATAGATGCCGACCTGCTTAAAGAGGCCTTCCATGCCGAAGGTGCGGGCCTCGTCGGGAATGATCGGCACGACGCGTTTGCCGATGTTCTTGTCCCGCATGAGCAAAGCGATGATCTGCCCGAAGACAAATGTGGTGCTGGCGGACTGGCCTTCGCGGGTGCCTTCAAGGTATTTCGAGAAGACATCCAACGCCGGAATCTGCAGGCTCTCATCGGTCGGTCGTCGCGCTGGGACGAAGCCGCCGAGTTCTTTTCGCCGCGAGTGGAGATATTCGTATTCGGGTGATCCGTTCTCCGGCCGCAAGAAGGGCGGTTTTTCCTGAAGCTCTTCGTCGGTGAAATTCAGACTGAACCGCGAGCGAAACGCCTTTAATTCGTCCGGAGTCATCTTCTTGGCGTTGTGGGCGACGTTCTTGCCTTCACCCGCGCTGCCGAGTCCCCAGCCCTTAATTGTTTTCGCCAACACGACGGTCGGCTTGCCGTTTCGATCGGTCGCCTTCTTATAAGCGGCGTAAACCTTGCGCTGCGAATGGCCTCCGCGACGCAGGTCGTCGATTTCTTCATCGCTGAAGTGGCCGAGGATGCGGTGCAGGTCTTCGTCATCCCCGCAAATCTGCGCACGGTTCTCAGCGCCCGACTCAATGCTGAGACGCTGGTACTCACCGTCGACCATCTCTCCGAGGCGTTTGACGAGTTTGCCCTGTTCGTCTTTCTCGAAGACCTTATCCCAGGTGCTGCCCCAGACGACTTTGAGCACGTTCCAGCCCGCGCCGCGGAAGATGCCTTCCATCTCCTGGATAATTTTGGCGTTGCCGCGGACCGGTCCATCGAGCCGCTGCAGGTTGCAGTTGATGACCCAGATGAGATTGTCGAGCTTTTCGCGAGCGGGCAGGGTGATCGCCCCAAGGCTCTCCGGCTCGTCCATTTCGCCATCGCCGAGGAAGCACCAGACGTTCGATTTATCGGTCTCCATCACTCCGCGATTCTTGAGGTATCGCAAAAAGCGTGCGTGATAGATCGACGTGATCGGCCCGAGACCCATGCTGACCGTGGGGAACTGCCAGAATTCCGGCATTAGCCACGGGTGCGGATAGGAGGACAGGCCGCTGCCGCGTGGCAATTCGCGGCGGAAATTCTCCAGGTGCGACTCTTCCAACCGCCCTTCGATAAAGGCGCGGGCATACATTCCGGGCGAGGCGTGCCCTTGGAAGTAGACCATGTCGCCGGTGTGGTCGTCGGTCCGGGCGTGGAAGAAATGGTTGAAGCCGACTTCGTAGAGCGTACAGGAGCTCGCGTAGGTTGAGATGTGCCCGCCGATGCCGTCTTCGTGCTTGTTGGCCCGCACGACCATCACGGCGGCATTCCAGCGGATCAGCCGCCGAATCTTCTGTTCCAATTCCATGTCACCCGGGTATTCGGGCTGTTGCGACAGGGGAATCGTATTCTGGTACGGCGTGGTAGCGGAAAACGGCAACACGACGCCACGCCGGGCCGCCCGCTCCTCCAACTGCTCAAGCAAATGGCCGGCTTCTTCCGGCCCGTAGCGATACAGGATATCTTCGAGCGATTCGTACCAATCCTGGAGCTCCAATTCGTCGATGCCGGAGGCGGGCTCGGCGACGGTCTCATTCGACATGCGGTCTGTTCCGTACAATGGCTATACTGAGGCCGTGTCGCCGCTTCGTCCTGCCGAACGAAAACTGACACCGGCACGATGGCGAGAGGCTAACCTGTCTGACGGACCGACGCACGCGAAAGCGACATTTCAACGTCGCCCGATGCTCGGTCCATCACGATTGAGCCAGAGATTGTACCAGCCGCATTCAGGCACACCAACCTTGGTGGCGAATGACGAGCCCGGTTCGAAAGACGCGAAGTGTCGATCACGCAACAAGCCGCGCACGAAGTAAGCGGATCGACGCAATAGATCCGTTTACTTCGTGCGCGGCTTGTAAGTATGTCTTCGAGAGCCGACGCTACGGTTGGACGGTAATCACCGAGCCGTCGCTGAGCATATCGAACAGCTCGGCAGCATCTTCATTTCGCAGCCGAATGGTGCCAGGACCGCTCGGCCGACCCACGAGATTCGCATCATTCGTCCCGTGGATCGAGACGGAGGATAGGCGGCCCGTAGCGTCGGTCAGCTTGATCCGAAACCCGCCGAGCGGATTGGCGGCCGATCCACCGGCCACCATCGTTCCGTCAGGCCCGCGGTAGTCAGGATTGATCACCCGTCCGGCCACAAGGTAGCGGCCCGAGGGAATCGGGGCATCCTGTCCGAAACCGGTCGGGTAACGGCGCACGTATTGACGCTCCTTGCCTAAGTGCAAAGTCAGCACGAAATCGGATTGATCGATCGTTGCGCCAAACGGCCCGGTCACGACCTTCAGTTTCGTGCCCGGGGTCAGCTTGAACGAATTGAGTCGATTGAGTCGAGCCAGATACTGCCACGAAACGTCATATTTGCGGGCAATTTGCTCGATCGACTCGCCGGCTTTGACCACGTGGTCCGCTTGATAGCGATCGCTGAGCCGAAAGAACAACTTTGCGGCAGTCCGATCGATTTTCTCAAGCAACTCTCCCGAAGGCCGTTCGGACCCCCAGAGAGCTCGACTGAACAGGCGATTGGCGTCGCGAAGATTCCCCTCAGCCAATTTCGCATCGGCGATTTGCAACCACTGGCTCAGTTGCCGCGGCGAGGCAAGCTGTTCCGAACTGAAGTCTTCATCGGTCCGCCCCAAGTTTGCCGAGGTCGTCGGCGGAAGCACATGCTGGTCGTCAGGGTGAAACGATTTGATTGCGAACGCGTCGGTTGCCCCTTTCTGAGCAGGCCAGCCATCATCGACGCCTTCGTTCCGTACAGAAGAGGCCGGAATCACCGCGCCGGCTTGAGACCTCACGGCACGGTCCGGGCCATCGATTTCGGCGGTCCGGGCCGGTTCGGTCGGCGGCCACTGCGGCGGCACGCGCTGCGGCAATGCCGCAACCTGATCGCGCAGATTTAATTCTTCCGGAAATCGTGGCTCAGCCTGCTGGGGCGGTTCACTCTGCTCGAACACGGCGAGGTCGACATCGGAATTTTGGTTGTTGTTAGTCGCCTCGTGAGCAGACTCGTCGAAGTCGTTGTTCACCAGCGTACCGGGAACGTCGAGCTCGCTTTCCGGCAGCAAGTCTTCAACGGCTTCGGTTCCCTCACCATTGAGGTCGGTGACTTCGATGGCATGCTCCGGATTCCAGCCGGTCGGCCACATTTCGAAGTGCCACATCGTCAAGCCGCCGAACGCCAATAAGGCGACGGTCCAGATAAAGGCATCGTACGGTCGATCGCTGCGAAGGCGGGAAGCCATGGGATTTTCCCTGAGATGAAATGGAAGCGCGCGAACGCTAGCAAACCTCGGGGAAGGTGCCTACACCAATTTCCCGCACCGGGGTTGACACGCGCTTCGCCTCGGAGGGCACGTGAGAGACCGGCCCGTCACGATGATCGGACGATGCGATTTCCCGGGAGCCGGCGGACCAGCCGCTTCATCTCCAGCATCGTCAGCGTTGCCAAGGTCCGCCCCGGTTCGATTGCCGCCCTCTCCAGAACAAGGTCGACCGCCTCCGGCTGCGCCGCGACGGCATCGAGCACCTGCCGCTCCTGATCGGTCAGCAGTAACTCGGCCGGACTGGCGACGGTACGCTCTTCGGAAGGCTCATCTCGATCGTTCTTCTTCGGCCGGCGGCCCCGTTCGGTAACGGGAACGCGAATCGACTCGCGGAGCGGCCCCAGCGCTTCGAGCACGTCATCAACGCCGCGGATCAACGTCGCTCCGTCGCGGATCAGATCGTGACAGCCCTCGCTCGCTCCGCTGTCGATCGGGCCGGGGATCGCAAAAACCTCCCGATTTTGTTCCACCGCGTGACGGGCCGTGTGCAGCGCCCCGCTTTTCCGGGAAGCCTCTGTCAGGATCACGCCGAGCGACAATCCGCTGATGATGCGATTCCGCTGTGGAAACAGCCCGGCGAGCGGTTTCTGATCAAGACGAAATTCCGTCACAATCGCACCGTTCGCGGTGATCTCATCGGACAGATCCGCATGTTCCGGCGGATAGACCGTTTCCATCCCGGTCGCGGTCACGGCGATCGTGCGTCCGCCCGCATTCAGCGCGGCACGATGGGCATGGCCGTCGATACCGCGGGCCAGACCGCTGACGACCGTCACCGCGGCCCGGGCGAGTCCGCCAGCGATCTTCTCCGTCTGCCGCTGTCCGTAATAGGTGCAGCCCCGTGACCCGACGATCGCCAGCGCGAGCTGGTCCTGCGGCAACAGTTCTCCCCGCACATACAGCACCGGCGGAGCATCGGGCAGTTCCGAAAGCATCGCAGGGTATTCGTCGGTCCCCTTCAGGATCAATTTCACACCGAGTTCATCGCACCGGCGAAGTTCCCGCTCCGGCTCGTCCGACTGGGCAGCCGCCGTGATCGCATCCGCCAGCTTCGGCCCGATCCCCGGCAGTTCCAACAACTCCGACCGCTGCGCCGCAAAGATGCGATCGACCGCCCCGAAAGCGTCGATCAAAGTCTGCCTGATCCGCGGCCCCACGCCGGGCGTCAGCGTCAATCGCAGGGCGGCGATGAGGGCGGGGTCAGGCATTGAGGAATCACTTACTTTGCCAAGCGACGGAGGGTTTCACCGAACCGCGCGTCGATGTCTAAGAGAATCCGTCGAAGTCTTTGTTCCCGTGATTCATGTTTGGAATCCTCACGGCACTTAGTTTTCGACTTGTCGCGAGAACGCCCTTCTGGTTGCTCCCTCATCAGGATTCCCATCATCTTCGAGCGTGTCAGGCGAGGCGAGCAAAAGTATCTCCGAATTGCTCATTGATCGCCTCAATGGCAGCGTTGCGTTCCGTGTCCGTCAGGCCGACTCGAAACGGCACCACACGCAACTCGCCATACGTGAGTTCCACGTCGAGCACGGTCTCACCATCGAGCTGCGCTTTTGCCACGAGTTCGTCGTCGAGCGGCAGCACCCAGCCCGCGTCTGTTTTTAGCAATTTGGTCGTCACGAAAACATGCTCCGGTTTGCCTCGGTCAGTCCGTCAGATATTCGACACCACAATGTACCAGAAGGCTCACGCCTTCCGCTCGCCGGGTGTTATGCAATTTCCGCCAGAATGCCTCGCACATCCTCTTCTTCACAGTCATCGAACAGCCCGACTTCGCCCATTTTCTTCGGCAGAATGAAGCGAATTTTCCCCCCGGAGTTCTTCTTATCGAGCTTCATCCGCTCGATCACCTCATCGCTGTCAAAGGCGAGCCGGGAGCGTAAGCGACCGGAGCTCACCTCTTCGTCCCCGAGAGACGCAGGCAGCCCGAACGCACACAGCAGTTCGATTTGCCGAGTTGTCGTTTGGGCATCGATCAACCCGCGCAGCTCGGCCAGCCGGCTCGCGCAGATCATCCCGATGGCGACCGCTTCGCCATGTGACAACTCGCCGTAACCGGCGAGCGCCTCGAAGGCGTGAGCGAACGTGTGCCCGTAATTCAGGATCGCCCGCAGGCCGGTCGTCTCGCGCTCGTCCTCCTTCACGACATAGGCTTTCAGCTCGCAACTCCGAGCGACGACGTGCTCCAATGCGGCGGGATCACGAGCGTTAATCGGGGCGACGTTTTGCTCCAGCCAATCGAAGAACTCGGCGTCGAGGATCACGCCATATTTGACCACCTCGGCGAGGCCGCCGCGGTAATCGCGATCGGGCAGGGTGCTGAGCACATCTGTGTCGACAATCACCCCCACCGGCTGATGGAACGCTCCGATCAGATTTTTGCCTTTGGGGTGATTGATGCCGGTCTTGCCGCCGACGCTGCTGTCGACCATCGCGAGCAGCGACGTCGGCACCTGCACGAAGGGCATCCCACGATTGTATGAGGCCGCCGCAAAGCCTGAGAGATCGCCAACCACTCCGCCGCCGACCGCGATGACCAAAGACTTCCGATCGGCCTTCAGATCGACCAGGGCATCATAAATGGCCGACAGTTGCTCCATGCTCTTGGAGCGTTCCCCCGCGGGAACGGCATGGACCGCGACATTGCGTCGTTCTTTCGCGAGTGCCTGAGCAACCGACTCAGCGTGCGAGTCGCGCAGGTTTTCATCGGTCACAACAATGACCGTCCGCGGTACGTCAAACTCCAACCGCTCCGCGGCGTCTTCAAATTGCGACAGCAGACCGGGGCCAATGGCGATGCCGTAGGAACGCTCGGCGAGAGAAACGGAAACGATCATCAATGGCTTCGAATAATGAGAGGTTTGCGAGATCGATGTTGTACACGATGGGTTGGTCATAAAATAATTCAGTGTGAAACTTGTCGAACCCACGAGGGAAAATTATGGCGTCAATCCAGGTTGAGGGCGACTTGCTGGACCGCATGAACCGCGAGACGGAGCCGATCGAATTACGTGACGAGACTGGCCGGGTCATCGGCATGTTCATCCCAGGCTCTGCAGGTGTCACCCAGATCGGAACCAGCGAAGTACCTGAAGAAACATGGCGGGAGGTCGATCGGCGAAAATCTTCGGGGAGTTCCACTACTCCGGCGGAGGTCGTGCTTGAGCGATTGCGGACCGGCTACTATGAGCAGGAAACTGGACGGTGAAATATACTGTTACGTTTTCGGACGAGGCGGAGGCGGACCTTGCACTGATCTGGCTTTCCGCCCCCGACCGCGATTCCGTTACGAACGCGACATCGCTGCTCGACGCGCTCCTGAGGCATGACGCTCATGAAAAAGGGCGACGCCGCAATGCGGAATCAAATGAGCGAGCGATCGATGTGCTCCCGATCCAATGCGTGTTTTCAGCTTCTCCGGTCGATCGCTTAGTGACGGTGCTTCACATTCGGCACGTCGGCGGTGACACCTAAGCCCTGCTCTTCGCTCACCCCCTCAGCCCGCTCGCAAAAGCGCTCCCTCTCGGTCGCGGCTCAACGGCCCCCTGTGTATCGTCTCTCCACTCTTGCCCCTCGACTCTCGACTCAACACGCCCATGCCCGAGACGATCCACGCCGACCTGTACGATTACCCCAAGTATTATGACATCATATTCGGCAGCGATTGGGCCGCGGAGGTGAAGTTCCTGCGGGCGGCATTCGAGAAGCACGGCCGGAAGAACACGTCAAAACTGTTCGAGCCCGCCTGCGGTACTGGTCGGCTCATGTATCAGCTCGCGAAAAAAGAGTTCGAGGTCTCCGGCTGCGACCTCAACGAGAAGGCCGTCGAATACTGCAACAAACGCCTCAAGCGGCACGGCTTCCCCGAGAGCGCATTCGTCGGGGACATGGCCGACTTCAAGCTGCCGAAGAAGGTCGACGCGGCGTTCAACACGATCAACTCGTTCCGCCATCTGCCCGATGAAAAATCAGCCGTCGCGCATTTGAAGTGCATCGCCAATCATCTGCTCAAAGGCGGCATCTACGTCCTCGGCCTGCATCTGACGCCCACCGAAGGTGAGTGGGAAGGCGAAGAAGAGTGGCAAGCCCGCCGGGGCAATCTGTCGGTCATCAGCCAACTGCGGACGACCGGCTACGACGCGAAGAAGCGGATGGAGAACCTGCACATGCTGTTCGACATCCGCACGCTGCAGGAACACTTTCGCATCGAGGACACGATGCACTACCGGACTTACACGTGGAAGCAGATGCAGTCACTCTTCAAGAAGATTCCGGAATTCGAGACGGTCGAGACCTATGATTTTTGCTACGACATCGACGACCCGATCGAGGTCGATGAAATGACCGAGGATGTCGTCTATATTTTAAAGCGGACATAAGGCCCGGCCGCCGCAGCCGGGGAAACCGACGATCGTAGCCCCCCGATTTCGCGGAGCAGACCACAGCGATGGCGTTCTCGCCCAAGCGTGTTTACGAGATGGAACTGTCGCATCTCGGCGAGTTGGTGCCGCGTCGGTCGGACGATCAACGACTGCGAGTCGGCGTGCTCGATCCTCCGCTGCCGGCTTTGAACCGCTTTCTGTTCACGCTGATCGGGGCCGACTACGGGTGGTCCCACCGCGAACATTGGCGACGGAAGCAGTGGGAGTCGTTCGCCGCCAGCGACGAAATTACGGCGCTCGTCGGAACGGTCGGCCACACACCGATCGCCTACGCGGAACTCGAAGCGCAAACGGACGACAGCCTGCGAATTCTGACGCTCGGACTGGTGCCCGAATTCATCGGGCGAGGCTACGGCGGCACGTTTCTGACCGACGTTGTCGAATATGCGTTCTCCACCAACCCACAGCGGTTGTGGCTCACGACATGCGACCGCGATCATCCCCATGCGCTTTCGAACTATCAGGCGCGGGGTTTTCGCATCATCGGCGAAATGACCGGCCCGCCGAACCCGAAAGCAAAATCCTTCTGGGACTGGAAGTGATTGCTTCGCAAACAGTCGCGAGTTGAGAGATCAGCAGCTCTCGACTCTTAACTCTCAACTTTCAATCCCCAGCATCACGCAGCTCAGGCCGCTGCCGATACCGAGCAGGGCGACGGTGTCTCCCTTGGCGATGTGTCCCTTCTCGATCGCCAGCGACCACGCCGTCGGCAGCGCGACGGCGCCGGTGTTGCCGAGGAACTGGACGGTCGGAAAATCTTTCTCCTGCTCAAGTCCGATCCCTTCCAGCAACAACTTCCGGTGAGCTCGGCCGACCTGATGAGTGATGACTTTGCGAATATCGCCCCGCGTCCAACTGAACTCGCGGGTGAAATCGGCCCAGGTCTCTTTCGCCAGTCCGACGCCGGCATGGAGCAGGGCTTCGGAATCGGTAGCCATCCGCGGGCGGTCATCGCCGTGGGTCGTCGCGGCGACGTCTCCGGCACAAAGCTGATGGTGGCTCGTATCGGCCCGCATCACGCCGCCGAGCAGCCGCGATGCGTCGGCTTTCAGATCGTCTCGACACAGCACGATCGCCGCCGAACCGGAACCGATCGTCAGCGAGGCGAAGGCCTGTTTGACATCCGCGCGGGTGACCGATTCGTCGCGGTTGAGTGAGTCGATCGTGCCTTCGACGAGTCCGCGACCCGTCTCGGTCCCCACGACGACCGCCGCGTCGATATGTCCGAGCTCAATGCGGTCGGCGGCGACCAGCATCCCATTCAGTAATCCCAGACAAGCGTTGCTGACATCGATCGCCGACGCGGCGGCGGGCAGTCCGGCCGCATGGTGAACCCCGCAAGCGGTTGCCGGTTCCATTTGATCGCGGCAGACCGACCCGTGAATCAACATCCCGATGAGGGCCGGATCGATGCCCGATTGCTCAATCGCGAGGCGTGCCGTTTGCCCGCTGATGCCGCCCGGCTTAGTCCCGGGAGGAAAAAATCGGCGCTCGCCGATGCCGGACATCAACTCCAAACGACCGGCGGGTAACCCCAGTCGTTCGTAGAGAGGAAGTAGCCGCGCTTCGATCTCGTCACTGGTGACGACTTCTTGTGGCAGCACGTGCGCCACGGAAGCGATTCGGACGCGGCGATACTGCATGGGGGAGAACGTGGGGGGCAGTTTGAGCGGGAGTGACCGCCCCGAATGGATAATTCACTCGACAGAATTTCGACGGCAATGCGTCGCAATTCAGCCGTTATTGGACGTCGCAACCGCCCCGAGACGGGCTTCGAGATCAGCAACTTCCTGCAAACGCTGCTCGCGACCCGCCGACGCATCTTCGTACGGATCGATCAATTCCATCGAAATCGAGCTTCGCATAAAGCGCAAGCCGCGGATCAACAAGTCGCGTTGTTCAGTCGTCAGTCCGACCGTGTGTTGTTCGCTCATCGTTCCGTTCATCGACGCAAGTGCCCCTGATTATTGCCTTTGCCTCGGCTTCCTTCCGCCCGACCGGCCGGTAACCGGGGGTCGGACCTCAACATCCCTGACGCCGTCTGCAACGATCAAACCGACCCGTCTGATAGGTCGAAAACCACGTCGGACGAGTCCAACGCTCCGATATGCTACCCCCGAATCGGGGTTGACTCAACAATTTGCTCCCCTCAATTTCAGATTCGGCCCGGATCGCCGTCCGGGCTTCCGATCAGGAGAAGTACGCAAACATTCGCGCGCGAACCTATTTTCCGGGTCATTGTTATCAATAAACAAGCCCGCAGCGCCAGCAAGGGACCACATCACAAGCTCTCCTACTTGAATGTGCGCCCCGTCGAACGCTCCCCCAATCTCAAGTCGACGACGCCTGCCCGTTCGAACCGGCTTCGCCGTTTGTCTCTTCATGTGCCCGCAAGTTTCCGTCGCGATAGGCCTGACCCATCGCTTTGGGAATTTCCGCCTCTTCGGCCACGACCTTCGCCCGGTTCTCTTGGGTGCGGGCTTTCATCACCTGTTCCTCGGCGACGGCCCGGGCCCGGCGTTCTTCCGCTTTGGCCCGTGCGATCCGGACGTCCGCCTCGGCCTGATCGGCCTGCAGACGGGCCCCGACGTTCGCTCCCACGTCGATGTCGGCGATGTCGATCGAGACAATTTCGTAAGCGGTCTGTGAATCGAGCCCCTTCTTGAGCACCGTTTGGGCAATCAGAGTCGGGTTCGCCAGGACCGATTTGTGGCTCGCCGATGAGCCGATCGCCGAGACGATGCCCTCACCAACTCGAGCGATGACCGTTTCCTCCGTCGCCCCGCCGATGAGCTGTCTCAGGTTCGTCCGCACCGTCACGCGGGCCCGGGCCTTGAGCTGAATTCCGTCTTTGGCGACGCCATCGAGCGTATTGCGGCCGTGGCGGCGGCTGTCGGGGCAATCGATAACTTTGGGGTCAACGCTCGTCTGGACCGCCTCGAGCACGTTCCGCCCCGCGAGGTCGATCGCCGTGGCCGTCTCCCAGTTCAAATCGAGCTGAGCCCGCTGCGCGGCGATCAAAGCCCGCACGACATTGCGAATGTTACCGCCAGCCAGATAGTGAGCTTCGAGCTGGTCGGTGGAAATTGAGGCGAGGCCCGACTGCACCGTCATGATCTTCGCATCGACGATCGTGACCGGATTGACCTTCCGCAGTGACATGAAGACGAGCGACCACGGGCTGATGCCCGCTTTGGTCACAAATCCACGTAGCCACAACTTGGCGTACCGCGCGAACAGCACGAAAAAGATGAACGCCAGCAGCACCGCAACGGCGATCACCGCAATAATGATCACAGCCGTGATATTGCCGCCGGGTTGTGCAAACAGGGGAAGGACGGGCATCACTTCTCTCGGTCGTAGGACTCTGTCGAAATCAGGACTCTGTCAAATACGCTTCGCCGATCAAATCGGCACGCTCGCCGGTTCCGCATAGCAGACGCGAGAGGCAATCACCTGTCAACCGGCGGCGGCTTTAAGGAGGCCAGGGGCGAGAGGTCAGGGGTGAGTGTCGAGCAAAGCAAGCCCGGTGAACTGGTTCCTCTCGGGAAGAGGCACTAGCTTCTAGCCGGTATTCGCTCACTCTTTCTTCCCACGGGGAAACGCGTCATGAGTCACGAAGCCCGCCTCGCCGAACTGAATGTCGAATTGCCTGAGCCTCCCGCTCCTGCCGGCAATTATGTCCCGATCGTCCGCACCGGCAACCTGCTCTTCACCGCCGGGCACATCGCGATGATAAAGGGAAAGGTGGGCGGCGAGGTCGACCCCTCGCAGGCGCACCTCGCCGCCAACAGCATCGCCCATTCCATGCTGGCGACGCTCAAGCGGGAGCTCGGCTCCCTCGACAAAGTCAAACGCCTCGTCAAAGCCACCGGCTTTGTCGCCTGCACCCCCGACTTCACCGACCACCCCAAAGTTATCGACGGCTTCAGCTACACCATGGCCCACGTCTTCGGCGACGCGGGAAAGGGAGCCCGCAGCGCCGTCGGCGTACCGAGCCTGCCGCTGAATACCTGCGTGGAGATCGAAGCGGTTTGGGAAGTGGAGTGAGCATTCCCCGCTATTAAATCCGACAATATTATCAAAGAATCTGCAGGCAGTTCTTCCGAATTAATCGGTGTCGAAACTCGCAGTGGGACAATTTAATGACGCTTGTCGTGTCGGCTTATTGGCGTGACCCAGTCAGCGGAGAAACCAAGGAATTTACCGATTGGTCCGAAGGCCGACACATGGCAGGCGCAGAGCGTGCTCGCACAGAATTGTGGGGCTCGACAGCGATTCGCCGTCGCGGAGCCAAGTACTTACCATTGCTCGCCGAGTCAGACCTTTGGATCACGCCGGAAGACTTAGATGACTTCGTGGTCGAGGTGCGCGAGCTTTTGCACCACCTTGACGACTTACGAGTCGAACTGAAGCGGAAAGCTGACTGCGCACTCCCGCACTACCTTCATAATTTCCTACGTGCTGCCGAATATGCTCACGCAAAGGGCGGCGGCGTCAATATTACATAAAACCCGGGTGCCCGGGCAGCTTGCCCCCGCAGGGTCAGGTTGGTTTCGTTTATACATCACTTCAAGTCTTGGAGGCTCGTTCGGCGGTCGCGGAAGTGAGCCCTGCAAGAAAGAAGCGAGCCGCCAGATGCGGGGGCGACACGCACCCCGGCACTCGGCGATTCCGTCAATTATTACTATCCTTCGCTGGCCATTTTGTGCGTAGCGTTGATCGTAGTGAAAGGATTTCAGCAAGATGGCAACCGGAGACGACCCCTCACTCAATGAATACTTCAGGTTTGTTCGATCGAAAATTAAATCACCAACCTGTCTCCGTGAATTTCGGACGGAGATGGTCGACGACCGGACGAGCGAATACGGTGAGGGTGAGATCGTTTACAGTCTCTCCTGTTCGTGCGGGGCAGATAAGCTTTCGCTGTTGGGCCACGACATCGAAAACAATTTCGGTAACAAGACCATACGGGTCTTCGTTTCCCCACTCCATGTTCGCTGCGAGAGCTGTAATCAAACGCGTCTACTCTTCGACAACGATTTACACGGTTACGATGCGGAACTCGGCCACGGTTCCACCACGTTGAGAGGAGAAGGGGATTCGACCTTATATCGCTGCCGAACGTGTCAGTCCGCCCAGTTTCGCATGATCCTCACGTTTTATCTGTCCTCTGAGACGTTCGATATGGCATTTGAAGATGAGCTGGGGAATTCCAGATTGAATGAGCGACCGCAAGACCTCTTTCACGTGATATCGGTGCAGGGGACCTGCTGTGATTGTGGCCAGAACGAGACGATGTGCGGTCTTGAGTGTTCATAATAAGTGAATTTTTTTGTCACTTCGGGGGCAACTTGTCTCCGCAGGTTGGAACTTGGTTTCTCATTGCATCGGCTCCAGCCGTCAAATCCGTTTGGGCTGTCGCCGTAAGCACCTTTGCAAGAACCAAGCGAGCGGCGGGTGGCTGGGGACGGGCGCGAGATCGAAAGTTGTCCTCCTCGAACTCTGCAGGCGTACCCGATAGCCGATTGCCCGCCCCCAGTGCTGGAGCGATCGAATAGATAACAGCAAGTCGGCGTCGCCCCGCGCTCGCTGGGGGCGGCTCTGCGAGACCGTCCCCAGCCACCCATTTTTTGTCCGGCGCAACCATCTTTCCATGGTTGGAGGAACACACGGTGCGCACCGCCTCTGTTCGCCCCGCCGGTGGGAGTAGTCACTTGACTGCGTTATCCCCATGCGGCGGATGTTGCCGCGGCAAAACTGCCGGGCGCGCGTCCGATTTTATTTGAGCTGTCGGCTATCGGCTGTCAGCTATCGGCAAGACTTGGGTAGTCCGGCCTTTTGTGGCCGGGTGCCGACAGGCACAAGATGCCGTTTGAGAACACTAAAAAAGATTGAGAGGCTGCCAACTGGAAAGAACTTAATAATCCTTGAGTGGCACGGACACCGTCCGTGCGGCGCAGCCGCCAGAGCATTCAGCTACCGGCCACAATTAAAATTGGACGCCAGATTGGTAGGGCAATCTCTACCTGAGTGCTCTACGCGACCCGGACGATGTCCGGGCCACTCTTAAAACGCCCCGGTTGTTAAAGGCCGGGCTAATCGCAGTGAGGCTACGGCCACTCTATTGAGATTGCGTTTCGAACATCGCTGTAAACACCGGGAAGAACGGCGGAAGCGATGAATAGTGTGCCGATGAGTGCCGCTGCGATTACGGCGTAGCCGACGTACGGACGTCTCACAATGCGTTCGAGATTGGCTCCCGCGAGGGCTGAAAGGCCTCCGACCATGGTCAGCGACATCGCTGCCCGCACTATGGTTACTGCAGCGGCGAAGACGGAATGCTTCGAAATGCCCAATGGCCAACCGTTCGCCCAGCCCGGCTGAAACGTTAATCCAATCAACACAAACGCCTGGCACACCAGCAACACAATCGACGCAACGAACGCCTTAATGCCAGTCGCAATTGGTAGCGTCCGAAAGACGCGCAGCCCTCCCCTCATTTGTCCGCCCGTCCGCGGTTGTTTATCTTGAATCTGTGTGACACGGACACCGTCCGTGCGGCGCAGCCGCCAGAGCATGCAGCTACCGGCCACAATTAAAATTGGACGCCAGATTGGTAGGGCAATCTCTACCTGAGTGCTCTACGCGACCCGGACGGTGTCCGGGCCACTCTTAAATTGCCCCAGGGTTCTGAAAGTGTTTTGACGGGCAATCAGCCGCTCCAGGAGCGGCTGATGTGTTCGGTTTCTTCGGCCGACGGGGTGTCGGTGGCGAAGTGCGGCTTTGCTGCTGAAGGGGCTGGCTGCGACAGGTCGCCCTGCTCGATCAGTTCCAACCAATTGTCGCGGTGCGATTCGAGAATGCCGACGGCCTCTCGGACCTTGGCGGCGTCCTGATAGGTGTCCGCTTCGACGAGTTGCCGATACGCGAACACGAACAGCAGGGCGACGTTGCTCACGATTTCGGGAGCCTGATCCTTCTTCAACCCGCTGATCAGTTCCGTCACGAAGTCGCGGGCGGAGCTGAGCTCGCGCCAGCTCGTTTCGCGGTCGTCCTCTTCAATCGCCGCGGCGGCCCGCTTCGAGTGACGGATCGCGCCTTCAACGACCATTAAATGCAGGTGCGCCGGTTGAGCGCCCATGACCTTCGATTCGAGGTATTCATCAACGATATTCACTCTGCGCTCCGTGCAGATGGGGTTTCACAAACTAATGAGATCAGCCGCTCGACTGACCGAACTGCAGGTTGGCCAGCCCGGCCAACGCCTGCTGCTGGGAGGTAATGCTGGAGATCGACGCTTCCATCGCCGCGAATTGGGCGACGAGCCGCTCCCGTCGCAAGTCGAGCCGCACGTCGAGTTCGTCGATCCGGTTGGTGAGCGATTCGATATTGGTCGTGAGTGTGCGGCCCTCGATTTGAAACAGGCCGGTGAACGGATCGGTCAGACCATCGAGCAGCTCTTCGCCCACGTCGGCAAAACCATCGGTGCCGTCGAGGAACTCGCGAACGGCGTCGGGATCCGCGGCGTTGGCTTCGTCGAAGCGTTCGGAGTCGAACGCGAGCTTGCCGTTGGCCCCGATCGTGAGCCCGATCGACGCGAACGAGCGGATCGAGTCAGTCGAGTCGCCGAACGTCCGGGCGAACAGGCTGTCCATGCGGCTGCGAATCCGCAGAGCCGTATTGCTTCCGGACAAAATGCCCCGGCTGTTGGTTTCGGGGTCGAACCGCGTGAGTTCCCCGTACCCGTCGATGAAGCCGTTGTAGGAGCTTACGATCTGCTCGATCGCCCCTTTGATCGCCCCCGGATCGGCCGTGATCGAGACGGTGGCGGGATTGTCGGTCGGCTGGCTGACCGTCACGTCGATCCCACCGGGGAGGTCGTTGAAGGTGTTCGTGGACGAGGTGATCAATGGTCCGGAACTGCCGCCGAGACGGAGCAGGGCGTCGGTACCCTCAGAGGTGGTCGTGACGTTCAGCCCGAGGCCGCCGTCATCAATGAAGAATCGGCCGTTCGCGCCCGAAACCGTCGAGCTGAGCGAGAGCCGGAACGGCGAGAACTGCGACCCGTCATCCACAATGCTGGCGGTCGCGCCGCCGGATGCCGCGTTGATTTTGGTCACGAGGGATTCGAGCGTGTCGGTTTCGTCCGTATCGACCACGATCGCCTTGCGGCCTTCGAACGTGAGCGTTCCGCCGATGTCTTCGGCGGTGCCGCGAATCCGCAGGTCGGCCGCCGTGCTGCCGCCGTTTGTTTCGGTGATGGTGAAGTCGCCGGTGCCGCCGGCCGTGTCTTCCAGTTTGAGGCCGTCGCCGGTGTCGTTCAGCGAGGCGGTCACTCCGACCGAGGCGGTGTTGATCCGGTCGATAATCTGGCCGATGGTCTCGTCGCCGGAAGTGACCGAGATGGTCGCCGTCGCGCCGGAGGAATCCGTGATCACAAACGAGCCTGCCGAAACCCGCCCGCCGTCGGGAGCGTAATCATCGAGCGAAGTCGCCTTGCCGACGTATTGCCGATCGAGATTCCCGGACGAGATCGATGTCTCCGCCGCATCGATCGTGAGGCCGAGATCAGCAGCGAGCGTGCCGGACGTATCGGAGATCACGAGGTTCGAAACCGTTGAACCCGATGTGTCTCGGATCGTGATGCCGGTGCCGGCGTCATCGACTTCAGCAACGAGATTCAGCTTCACACTGCCGGCCGTCTCGGCGGCATTGATTGCGGAGAGCACTTCATCGAGCGACTCGGCTGCTGAGAGGTCGATCGCGGCGGTGTTCCCGGCCCGGTCGGTCAGGCTAATCGTTCCGGCCGTCACGCCCGCGCCAGCATTCAGATTGCGGAGCAGCACTGAATTAATGCCCGCCAGCAAACGCCCGCCGGTTAGCGTGTCGGCCGAGACGGTTGAGTCGATTCCCAAAGCGTCCACGACATCAGCCGTGCCGAGATTGCTCGCCGAGAGATCGCCGACGCCTCCCGTCGAGTCGGACAGCACGATGCGACCATCGGAAATTGACGCGGTGACCTTGCCGCCGTTTTCCGCATCGTCGTTGATGGCCTCGACCACCTCGCCAACGGTGAGGGCCGTTGAGAGGTCGACATCGATATTCGTCCCGTCGCGGGCAGTGATCCGCAGATCGTCTCCGGCCGCGGCGTACAGGCCGTTGCCGTCATCGAGTTGGCCGAGCGTCAGGTTTTCAGTCGCGGCGTAAACCTCGCTGCCGGTGAGGGTGTCGCCGGTGGTCGAGCCGAGAATCCCAAGATCGACGGCCGCCTTGCCTCCACTGCGATCGGCGACCGAAAGGCTGCCCGCTCCGCCCGAGGTATCGGTCAGCACGATCTGCCCGCCGGAGGTCGTCGCGGTGATGGACGTTGAGGCATCGTTGATCGCGCTAAGTACGTCTTGAACCGTGTAAGCCTTCGACAGATCGACCTCTGCGGTCACGCCCGACCGATCGGTCAGGCCGATCGTTCCCGCCCGGACTCCGGCTCCGCCGTTGAGTTCGTTCAGCGTCAGTTCCCGGTCGATTTCCCCCCCGGTCCCAATTACGAAGGTGCCCTCGCCCACCAGTTGAGAGGTACTGGCAAAGCCGGACGAAATCGCCGCGTGCGAGGCCGCGGTGCGGATCGACTGAAACGTGTAGTCGCCGGGCGTCGAGCTGCTGCTGGCGGTGACGCTGAAGCCCGCGTTCTCGGGAATCGTCCCCTTGAACGTGTTGTAGACGGCGTTGTTGCCGAGCGATTCGACCGCCGTTGACATGGTCAGCAGGATCGATTGCAGGGAGTCGAAAGCCGCCTGCTGCGACTCGTAGTTTGTCTTCCGGCTTTCCAATCGACGGACCGGCGCACGCTCGGCGTTGACCAGTGCGTCAATGATCGCACCGGTATCGAGACCGCTGATCAAGCCGGTGGTTGTGGTGACGGAGGACATAGATTTGGCGTTGCTTTAGCGCGCGCAGCATCGGCGTACGGGAGGACCCTACGCATCGAGCATCGACGCCCGGCCGCGATCCCCTTGAGTCGACCGGCGGGGCGAAATGAAATCGTCTCAAAGAGTGTGCGGATCGCGTGGAGTTTGCGGATCGAGCCGGTCAGGAACGGTATTGCGGAAGCTGAGGCCACCGGCGACTCGGCATCCCCCCGCCCGGCTCAGCTCTTCGTCCGACACAGCTCTCCGACCGACATAGCGCTCCGTCCGACATAGGAACAGGCGGATCGACGAGTTACGCTGTCCGCCGAATGGATCGAGATTGTTCTCTCCGCCTGAGCGGCAACACATGATCGCAACCCCCGAATCTGTCATTCGCCGATTGAGTTCGAAGCTCGAACCGAACTCAACGAATGCCCGGCCCGATTTGACCCCAATTGCGGGCATCAAGGCGGTGATGTTCGACGTCTACGGAACCCTGTTCATCAGCGGGAGCGGCGATGTCGGCACCGCCGCCGCCGGGGCGAAGGGGAAGGCCTTCACCGACGCGGCCGAGGCCTGCGGGATCAAGTTCGACGCCGATGCGGACACAGTCGTCGAGCGAATGATCGCCGAGATCAAGACGTTTCAGGAAGAGCGGCGGACGAGCGGGACCGAGTACCCCGAAGTCGAGATTCGTGACGTGTGGGGGCGGACGCTCGAAGCGGCAGGCATAGAGGTCCCGGCTCCCGACGCGATCGAGCAACTGGCGATCGAATACGAATCGCGGGTCAATCCGGTCTGGCCGATGCCGCACTGCCGGGAATCGCTCGAGGCTCTGCGCGACGCCGGACTCAAACTGGGGATCGTCAGTAACGCTCAATTTTTCACGCCGGCGCTGTTCCCGGCGCTGCTCGATCAAACGCGTGCGGAGCTCGGGTTCGATCCGCGATTGGAGTATTTTTCGTACGAGCATCTGCAGGCAAAGCCCGGGCGATTCCTCTACGAAGCCGCGGCCGCGGCGCTGGTCGAATTGGGCATCACCCCGGCCGAAACGCTCTACGTGGGCAACGACATGCTCAACGACGTGACCCCGGCGGCGGCGGTCGGATTTCGCACCGCGCTGTTCGCCGGCGACGCGCGCAGTTTGCGGATGCGCGAGGATGATGCGCGTGTCACGGGAGTCACCGCTGATGTGACCGTGACCGATCTCGCCCAAATTTCGGGGATTGTGACCGATCGAACCGGTTAAGCGACTGGCAAACCGTGACCCGATTGTCGACACTCCGGCTTCGCGCTCTCCCTGACTGACAACAGCATGCCGGTGACATCCCGCCGCGAAACGTGAGAGCAGCCTGAGTCGACACCATGAACGCGCAACACATCGGCTTTATTTCGACCCGATTCGCCGGAACCGACGGCGTTTCGCTCGAAAGTTCGAAATGGGCGGAGGTCTTGTGGGACCACCGGCACGTCAGCTTCTGGTACGCCGGCAAACTCGACCGCGATCCGGCGATCAGCATGTGCGTGCCGGAGGCTTATTTCGGACATCCAGACATCCTTGCCATCAATGATGCCGTCTTCGGGCAGATCAAACGCTCGAAAGAGATGACAAAAAAAATTAAGGACATGGCCGATCGGCTCAAGGACACGCTCTACGAGTTCGTGGAGAAGTTCGGGATCGACATTCTCGTGGCGCAGAACTCGCTCACGATTCCCATGAACATCCCGCTCGGCGTCGCACTCACGAACTTCATCGCGGAAACCGGCTTTCCCACGATCGCGCACCATCACGACTTTTATTGGGAGCGAGACCGCTTCATGGTCAACGCCGTCGGGGATTATCTCGAGATGGCGTTCCCGCCCAAATTACCCAGCATTCAGCACGTCACCATTAATTCCCCCGCCCAGGAAGACCTTTCGTGGCGCACCGGATGCAGTTCGATCCTGATTCCCAACGTGCTCGATTTCGATCAGGAACCGGAAGCCTGCGACCTTTATTCCAGTGATTTTCGAAAAGAGATTAATATCGCGCCGGACGATATCCTTATCCTCCAGCCGACCCGCGTCGTCCCCCGAAAAGGCATCGAACACTCGATTAACCTCCTCGCCCAATTGAACGACCCGCGGTGCAAATTAGTAGTCACTCACGAGTCGGGCGACGAAGGGCAGGAATATCAAAACGCCCTGATGGAAATGGCAAGCAATGCCAACGTCGACCTGCGATTCGTCGCGGCCCGGGTCGGTGAGACGCGTTACTCGGACGCCGAAGGCCGCAAAGTCTATTCCCTGTGGGACACCTACCCACACGCCGATTTCATCACCTACCCCAGCCTCTACGAAGGTTTCGGCAACGCGTTATTGGAGGCCTTCTATTTTCGTAAGCCTGTCCTCGTAAACCGCTATTCGATCTTTCGGACCGATATCGAGCCGAAGGGATTTCGCGTCATTACAATGGATGGCTTCTTAACGCGATCCGTCATTGAAGACGTCCGCCGCGTCATACAGGATCGCCCGTATCGAGAAGCGATGGTCGACCTGAATTATGAACTCGCGAAACGCTTCTTCAGCTACTCGGTGCTTCTGCGTAAGTTGCGGGCCATCGTCTGCAACTTCACCGGCCAGGACGACCTTTAATATTTAGCCGCGACCGCCCGGGAGCGCTTTAATGAATCTGTCTGACGATGCACTGTCGAAAATTCGCTCGCTGCTCGAACCGCTTTACCCCGACCGGGTCGACGAGGTCGCCGGCCGATTGGACGAACTCGCCGGACGTTACACCGACCTGCCGAAACGCGATGCCGACGGCCTGTGGGATGAGCGCGATATCGTCCTGATCACGTACGGCGATCAGGTCCGCGGCGGCGAAGGGGCGGCCTTGGCGGCGCAAACAAAGTTTCTGCTCGATCACGGTTTAAAAGACGGGCTCAGCACCGTCCACCTGTTGCCCTGTTTTCCTTATTCATCGGACGACGGATTCAGCGTTATCGATTATCGCGAAATCGATCCCGACGTCGGCACCTGGGACGATGTCGCCGCCCTCGGTGAACAATTCGACGTGATGTACGACCTCGTGCTGAATCATTGCTCGCAGCACAGCGATTATTTCAAAGGCTATCTCGCGGGGACGGAACCTTACACGAACTTCTTTATCGAAGCCGACCCGGAAGACGAGCGCCTTGCGATGGTCACCCGGCCTCGGAGCCTGCCGCTGCTGACGCAATATGCCTCGTCACGCGGCGACAAACATGTCTGGACGACATTCAGCGACGATCAGGTCGATCTTAATTTCGCCGAGCCGGACGTGCTCGTTGAGATGTTCGACGTGCTGCTGACCTACGCCAAGCAAGGCGGCCGAATTATTCGGCTCGACGCGATAGCCTACCTGTGGAAGAAGTTGGGGACGAACTGTATTCACCTTCCCGAGACACACGCGGTCGTTAAGTTAATGCGGGTGCTGCTCGATGAGCTTGCCCCCGGCACCATCCTGCTCACCGAAACGAACGTGCCGCACTCGGAGAACGTCGGCTATTTCGGCGATAACGTCCCCGGTGAGAACCGCGGCGATGAAGCGCAGATGGTCTATCAATTCAGTCTCGCCCCCCTACTGCTGGATGCCTTCCTGCATGAAGACGCCACCTATTTAATCCGCTGGCTCGCGAAGCTGGAGCACTTCGGCGGGTCCCGAACTTACTTTAATTTCACGGCCTCACACGACGGCATCGGCGTGAGGCCGCTTGAGGGACTCGTGCCCCCCGAGCGAGTTCAAGAATTAGCCGACGCCGTAAAAGCCCGCGGAGGACGCGTCAGCACGCGCCGCAACGCCGACGGGTCGGATAGCCCCTACGAACTCAACATCACTTATTTTTCCGCGATGGCCGACAGCGATTCGGACGAACAGTCGGATCGACCTGTTCGACGATTCCTCGCCTCGCAAGCCGTGATGCTGGCTCTTCGCGGCATCCCGGGCGTTTATTTTCACAGCCTCATCGGGACACTCAACGACTTAAGAGGGATGGCGAAGACCGGGCGAGCCCGCACCATTAATCGCCGAAAGTTTGAGCTGGACGAGTTGGAGGGCATCGTCAACAACGAGTCTTCGCCGCAGGCTGTGGTGTTTAATGCTTATCGCAGCCTGCTCAAGGTCCGCCGCAAGCAGCAGGCATTTCATCCCGACGCCCCGCAGAGCGTCTTCGCCGATGCTCCCCCCGAATTGGTGGTTTTCGCCCGGCGGGCGGTCGATGAAAGCCAGACGATCCTCGTCGCCTGCAACACGTCATCAAAGCCCGTCGAACTACCCGCCGCCGCCCGGGTCCTATGCCCCAAAGGCACCGACCTGATCACCGGCGAGTCCCTCTCCACCGACCGCCCGATTCCGCCGCTAAGAACAGTTTGGCTGGACGCGGGGCATTAAACCAAGGTGACCCGGAACCGACACGTCCGGGCGGGCCAGTCACAAAAGATCTTAAAGGAATACTTCAGTCATCGGCACCTGTTGCCTCGTCCCAAAGATCGCACTGGGACCTCTTGCGACACCTCTATAGAACAGTTTTCGTCAATTTGGGTGCGGAGATGCCAGAGCACACCGAGTCTGATTCACTAATCGCACGAGAACTTGTCGTCGGCCAAAAGCTGCGGCGTATCATCTGCAAATCAGGGTCAGACGATCGAATCAACTTTTGCGATGTGATCATTGAATTAAACAATTCCATCGCGTTTCGACTGCCAACGCCTGATTACATGCGGGAAGGGAGAATCGAGTGTCCGGCTGTCGAAGTGCCGTCGGACTACCAGACTTCGGACTCGTGGTTCACCGGGCCTTACCGATGGCGTTTCGACATCTGGAGTTCGCCGATTGCCGACCTTCTATTGCCGAGCGACCCTGAAGAGCGATTTCTTGATAGCGGCTGTCTCGCTCTCGCCTCCGGGATCCACCTGATGGTCGGCTTCTGGGCTCCTCTCGCCTGCACAACGAGTGGCCCCGTTTTCAATCCCGAACAACCAGAAGAAACTATGCGGTCAATCTGGATGCTCGACAAGGATAGCCCGGACGCGATAGGTCCGAGTCGTGCAACAACTAGTCGCCTCTAAGCGCAAGGGTGCCGGGGGCGTGTCGCCCCCGCAGTGAGATGCTCGATTACTTCTTGCATTAGCCGAATAGCCGTCAACTTTCTTGAACAGGACGTGGAGCCGATGCATTTCACATGCGGGCTCAACCCGGGGGGCGACACGCCCCCGGCACCCGAATTGCCCTATCTAAGAGTGAGAAGCGAAGGCCCCTTAATCTCGGAAGAACATTTTCGTGTGAGGTGATTTTGCGTCGATGCCAGCCGCGGTTCTTGTTGATACCCCCACTTTAATCCGCCTCCCTACCGGTCGGGGCTTTATTTAGCGCTTATTTTTCAAGGCGCTCTGCAATAAATGACATTACTTTCGGGGCCATCGCGTCGTAATACTCCCAGCCGTGGCCGCCGGCTTCGGTTTCGAGGTCGCGTTCGTGCGGGATGCCCATCGACGAGAGTTTCATCGTGAGGCGTTCGGCGCTTTCGAACCATTCCTCATCGGTCGGGTCGCACAGAATGAGCTGATGCCGCGGCCAGTTCAGTGGATGCAGTTCGAGGATCGCCGTCGCTTGGCGAGCGGCTTCGGCGGTGGCAAACATCTCATCGAGCGGCAAACCGCGGCCGTGCCAAATTTGAAAGTCGACCGCCGGGCTGATCGCGGCCACAATCGGAAACTCACGCGGCTGTCGATACGAAAGTTGAAGCGCACCCTGCCCCCCCATACTGACGCCGCTCAAAGGGATGCGTGGCGGAGCGACGTTGAACTGCTCGCTGATCCACGGAACGACGCTCTCTCGGAGAAACGATATTGGGGTCTTGTCAGAAGCAAACTCGCTGCAATGCCGATCCAGCCACCAGCACCGAGCCCCGTGCGGGCAGACGCAGCCGAAGCCGTGCCGGTCGAGCAGTTCGGTCCAGACGGGGTTGTCCCTGAGTGTCCGGCCTGTGTGCCCATGCAAAAACAACAGCACCGCGTTGCCGGCTTCGCTGGGTGGATAGACATCCGCCGTCACCCCTTCGATCGATTCTTCTCGCCAACTCACTTACCTTGCTCCGTAGAAACGCCGCTCGCGCTCGGTCTGTCCGAACTCTCCGGCCCCATTGTATTCCGCCCTGGCTCCCGTGCCGTGAAGACTTTGATCGAAGCTGACGAGATTCGCGAGAAGGTCGCCGAATTGGGCGAGCGGATCGCGACCGATTATCGGGGGAAGCCGCTGACGCTGCTGGGCGTGCTGACCGGCAGTTTGATTTTCCTCTCCGACCTGATGCGGCAGATCGAGCTGCCTCATCGCGTGGGACTGATCCAAGCCTCCAGCTATCGCGGCGCGGTGACTGAACCGGGCCACCTGTCGATCAACGCCAGCCTGCTACCTGAGCTGCGCGACCGCGACGTCGTATTGGTCGATGATATCTTTGACACGGGTCACACGCTCGTCGCGCTGCACGAACGCGTCCGGCAGGAAGAGCCCGCCTCGATCCGCTCGGCGGTGCTGCTTTGGAAGGAGGGACGTTCGGAGGTCGAGCGGATTCCCGATTATTACTGCTTTCGAATCCCCGACCGATTTGTAGTGGGTTACGGCCTCGACTATGCGGACGAATTTCGCCATCTGCCGTACGTCGCGGAATTGGAACCGGAAGATCTCCGTGGGAATGAGTGATCCGTGAAGAAAGATGCTCACTGAATTGATTCGATTCTTAAGGTCACATCTCATTCCCCGATGCCCCAATTTCTATAATGTCCTCGCTGACCCTCACCGACGTTTCGAAGACCTTCGGGCGAGCTGGGCGTGACCCACATCCGGTACACGCCGTTGAAGAGGTCTCGCTCACGATTGCCGATGGGGAATTCCTCGTATTGCTGGGGCCGAGCGGCTGCGGGAAGTCGACACTGCTGCGGATGATCGCGGGACTGGAAGAGGTGACGGCAGGGTCGATTAAGCTCGGCGATCGCGATGTCACGCACGCCGAGCCGAAAGATCGCGATGTCGCGATGGTGTTCCAGAATTACGCCCTCTATCCCCACATGTCGGTCGAGAACAACCTCGGCTTCGCGTTGCGGATGCGGGGCGACTCGAAGGCGGCCATTCGCAGTCGGGTTGAGGAAACTGCGGTACTGCTGGGGCTGGGCGATCTGCTGCATCGCAAGCCGAGGGAGCTCTCGGGCGGACAGATGCAGAGGGTAGCCGTCGGACGGGCGATCGTGCGGCAACCGGCGGCTTTTCTGTTCGATGAACCTCTCTCGAACCTTGATGCGGCCCTCCGCGATCAGCTCCGTCGCGAACTGAAATCGCTGCATCAGCGATTAAAAGCCACGATGGTTTATGTCACCCACGATCAGACCGAGGCCATGACGCTGGGCGACCGCATCGCCGTGATGAATGGCGGAACGGTCCAGCAAGTCGGCCCGCCCGCCGAGGTCTATGACCGGCCTGCGAATACATTTGTGGCTGGTTTCATCGGTTCACCGCCAATGAATTTGCTACCGGTTGAGTCGATACCGTCTCAATCTTTTCCTGAAGGGACGGCCACCGTCGGCTTCCGGCCTGAGCACGGCTCGTTCGCATCGCCGGGCGTTGACGCGTCCTCCGCGACGATCTCGATCGCGGCCGAGGTCCGCGACATTCAACGCTTGGGCGGAATGCTTCTGGTCGAGGCGAACGCTGCAGAAGCAACGCTAATTTTATCTGTCACGCCGGAGAAGGAGCCGTCGCGGGGGCGGGCCGCCATCGTTATCGAACCGAAGCACGTTCATCTATTTGATCGGAGCGGAACGCGAATCAGATCACTCGCAGATCCCGAATAGTTTTCTATTGCCCGACCACCCGCAAAACCGACTTCGCGTTTTTAAGGTCGGAAGACTTAATTCCCAGACCGGGTGTATCAGAGATCGTGACCTTTCCGTCATTAATTCGGCCGGTTTCGCGATATTCCTGATGGGGGCCGATGTTCGGGACGATCGAGGCAAATTGAAGCATTGGGTTGGCCTGACCCCCGACCTTCGGACTGTGTGGCGTGACCTTAAGACCGAATTTGCCGGCAATCTTTGCGAGCCGAAGGCAGCGGATCATGCCGCCGTGATAGAACAGGTCGGGTTGCACAAGGTCCAGCGCCCCGTGCCGCATCATCCAGCGAAGCTTCGGCAGGCTCGAGTCCTGCTCCCCGCCGGCGATCGGTAGCTCCAAAGCCTCGGCGACCTGTCGCGTCGATTCAAAATCTTCCCAAGGGCAGGGTTCTTCAAGAAAACCGACGCCCGACTTGGCAAATTCCCGCCCCAGCCGAATCGCTCCCTCAGTCGTATAGGAGCCGTTTGCGTCGAGGTAGATCGCGACATCATCGCCGAATTCGCTTCGCGCGAGCTCGACCATCTTAAGGTCGCGTCTCGCCTGTGCTTTGGTGTTCGACATCCGGCGACCGACCTTCAGCTTACAAGCCGTCGCGCCGGTGCGTTTAAGAACGTCAGCGACACTTGCTACTTCGCCGGCGGCCGCGTTATCCCGATTAAAGCGCGAAATATAGATCGGAACTTCGTTGCGCCGTCGATCAGCAAACAGCTCCCCGACGGGCTTGCCCACCTGCCGACCGAGCATATCGAGCGTTGCCAGTTCAACCGCCGCAACGCAGATCCAAAATGGCACACCGCCCAATTTATAGTTGCTGTTCGCGACGTAAACGCCATCGACCAGCGTTTCGAGGCTCCAGCCATCGCGACCGAGAAAGTAAGGGGCAACCGCGTCGTTGAGCAGCGAGCGGGACTTCATAACCCGATTCGGAACCTCGGCGACCCCAAAGGCCGTTTCGGGACCACTCACCCGGCACCAGTACCTGTTGCGATCTTGCAGCAGTTCAATGGCTGCAATCGCGAGCGACTTAACTGCGAGGTTTTTGCGGAGTTTTAAACCGCCCTCAGCGTGATCGCCTCCGTCGGCGACCGTCCAATAAGCTGTGAAAAGGCCGGCCGCTGAGCCTGCGAGAAAACGGCGGCGATTGAGCGAACGTGGTCTTTCGCCAAATAATGTCGCGATTATCGATTCCATCTTACAATATTAAGAACTAGTCAAATTTCAAGTCATCGTTCGTCAGCCCACGTTGTGAGAGATGGCGTATCGTAACGATCTCAATTGTGCCTCCGACGAACCGAAATATCGCCCGGTGTGTCTTGTTGCGACCGCTCCCGTAGTGCAATTCGAATAGTCGTTCTTCGAAAAACTCTTGCTCTTGAAGCGGAGTCAGGCCGATCTCGTCTTCAATGAAACGAAGCTTTTTCATTTCAATTAAAAAGCCGTCATACCATTGTCGGGCGATTTCCGAAATTCCTGAACGCTCTTGATACCATGCCGTCGCTTGAGCCAATTGAGACTCTGTCTCAGCTGTAAGCCGAATCGGACGTGGCATCAAACCGCTCCGCCGGATTCGAAGAAGTTCTGACGCAGTTCCGCTTCGACCTCTTCAATCGGCCGGGTCCGTCCGGCTCGCGAGTCGTCGAGCCCACGCCGAATCGACTCAATGTCAGCAAAGAGTTTCGAATGAGCTTCAATTTCCGCGTCAGATGCCATCCAGTCTTCACCACGAGTCTCACGAAGTTTGATAAGGCCCAAGAGCGTTACGGGATCCTCGGCAATGAAACGGCCGAGCGGCCCTTCGGCTTCACAAAGACAGGTATCTCCGGAGGGGAACTTCAGGTCGTAACCCAACTGTCGAATAGCCAAGCACGCTGGCACGGTCGTATTTCCGGCAGTTGCGATGGTCGTTACTGACATGTTTTCAGTACTTTCTAAGGCCCGGGAATCGTATCGAGAACGTCGCGGCAGAGCTTTCGCAATTGCTCGTGGGTCACCTGCAGGTCGACCAGCATTCGGCCTGAGGTCGTCTTGTCGGTCCAGTATCGCCGGAGCGTGAAGCGACCGGTGTTCGATTTCGAAAGCATGATCTCGTAATACTGCGTTTGCGTCCCCTGTGCGTCCGGCGGCGTCGAACGAATCTGTACCTCATCGTGAGTCGGATCGAGTTCGATCACGCCGAGGCCTTCGAGGAGATAGGTAATCCGTTTCGTTAATGCGGCGGCCCACTCTTCGAGCTTGTCGAAAGGCGCACCCGCCAGATGAGGGACGTCAACAGTCAATTCCTTCAGTGACGCGGACATGGAGTCCACCCCAACGAACTCAATGGAGACCACCACACCGCCTGCGGCGTTCAATGTCGAGACCGTCGTCCCCGGCCCATTAAAGCCAGCAAGGCGTTTCAATTCGGTGTCAAGTTGAGGCTGGACGGACATTGCTGGCAAGCGAGTGGTCAAAGGAAAGTGGTGATTATAGACTCTTCAATCTCTTACATCGGCGCGACGTCGTGTTCTTCGCCGTCGAAGGTCATCAGGGCCGGCTCCTCGTCGATGACGGTTTCAATATTGACCGGTCGGCCCCAGAGCAATTCCAGGTTTTGCATTACGTCGCGTGCGTAGTCCTGTCGCAACTCAATGCCTTGGAACTCATGCTTTAAGAGTAATTCGCCCCGGTTGCCGAAGTTGCCGTCGACAACCCGAATGACAGGACGACCGTGATTGGTCAAGCTCGTCAGCAATTGCTGTTTGATCTTTTGAAATTCGCGGCTGGCGATTTCATAGAAATCGTTGGAGTCATTATAGGCGAAACTGAACATCTTGTGCTTCGCGCAGAACTCCGGCGTCAGGAATTCGTCAATAAAAGTAATGTCATTGTGGATCCGCCGGACCTCAAAAATCTTTTCCCGACCCAGCCCGAGATCGAGATTCCAGTTTTCCTTCCGATCCACATCATCGCATTGCTCCCACTCCAAACCGAACTGCCCTTTGTCCCACCGCTCCTCGATGTCACGAAATAGTTCGATGCCGAGCTTATACGGATTGAGTCGCTGCGGGCTTGTCGCCATCGTTCCGGAGTGATGGTCGGCGTAGGTGACGACCTCCGAAGGATCGAGTGCGAATTGCGTCATGATGGTGGTGTGCCAATAGCTGGCCCAGCCCTCATTCATGATTTTCGTCTGCCCCTGCGGAGCGTAATAATAAGCCTCATCACGAATGATGCTTAAGATGTCTCGCTGCCAGTCTTTGAGCGACGAGTGTTCCAAGAGAAATAACAGCACGTCCCGCTGAGGCGCGGCCGGAAATGACCGACTCTCTTCGCTGGCTCGCCTGCGCTCCTTCTGATCGCTCTCCTCCAAAGCCATCACTTCGGGCGGATTAATGAACGAATCCATGTAACCCTTCGCTTCAAAACGGCGAGGGGTGACTTTGTCGCCATCAGGGGTGCTGTCGCTTTTTTTGCGATCTTTCGGGTCAACGAACGGAAGGTGAGGGTCGATCAGGTCGTCGATCGAAAGCGCGCAGTCGATCATCCGTTCGACTTCTTCGAATCCGTAGCGATCGACATACCGACCAATCCTCGCGGCATGGTTGGCCATCTGATCGAGCATTCGCCGATTAGTCCGGCTGAACCAGTAGTTGTTCTTAAAAAAGTCGACGTGACCGTAGACATGCGCGATCACGAGCTTCTGATCGGCCATCTCGTTCGCGGTCAAGAGATAGGCATAGCTCGGGTCGGTATTAATGACCATCTCGTAAATCTTCGAGAGGCCGTAAGAGTACGACTTCATCATTTCGTCGTATTCGGCGCCGAACTTCCAGTGCGGATAGCGGATCGGAAAGCCGCCGTAGGCGGCGAGCATCGACATCTCTTCGTAGTCGACCATCTCAAAAATGGTCTCGAAGAAATCAAGCCCGTATTCCCGAGCCTTGTCCTCGATCCGATCCTGTAAGGAGCGGATTTCGGCGGGGAGTTCGCGTTGGGTGGAGATGGGCATTTCGAGTCGAGGGTCGAGAGTTGAGGGTCAAGAGCTAACAGTTGGATGAACCGCGACCCGGGCGTGAGAAATTTAGCTTAAAGCCAATCGGATTCACTTTAGTCGGAACTCCTGGACCAGTTCGGGGGGAAACAGTTCCGCGACCTTCTTTTGAAAGTTGGGCAGGACAGAGCCGCCATCGACTTGGTCGTCGATCTCCAGATATTGCGGCTCCTTCGCGGCATCGCGGTATACCCATATCGTCAGATCATCCGGATGCACGAGCCAAATGAGGGGAATCTTCGCCGCACGATAATCGGCCAGCTTCTCTTTAATCGCGAGTAGCGCATCGCTTGGCGAGATAATTTCGACCGCAATGTCGGGGCGTTCGAGGCAGAAGCCTTCGCGATCGGGTCGTTGCGGGCGAGTTGATTTCAGCAGTACCGAGACATCCGGCTTGCGTACACGATTCGGGTCGTCGGGGAAGCAGCGATATTGAACCGTCTCTGAGCAGACCCATGCGTGGCCATTTTCGGCGACATGGCCGGTCAACACGAACGCGATCCAGCTAGCTAACCAACCCGACTCGGTGCTCATCGCAGGCTCCACCAGTTGTCCGTCGACAAGTTCGTATTGGTCCCCGTCCTGCATGTCGAGCAGGTCTTCGGGAGTCAATCGCTGTTGGATGGCGGTGCTCATCAAGGGCTCATTTCGTTTGAATCGTGTTGAAGCCAACTCCGGGCGCTGACGCTTCCGGCTCGCCTCACCGCCCCGTTCCCAGAAACGTCTTAATTGAATCGAAGATCGCATCCTTGTCGTCGATTTCCGATAGGATCATCTGCTCGTATTCGTCTTTAATGCGCCGGAGTTCGCGGATGTAGTCGCCGGAGCCGTAGGGGCTTTCGACTTGCCCGTAGCAGAACAGGTTGCAATGGGGCAGGATCGAGTCGGTCAGTACTTTCAGGCAGCCTTCGTTGTCTTCGCCCCAGTTATCGCCATCGGAAAACTGAAAGCAGTAGATGTTCCAGTCGGCCGGCGGGAAGTCGCGGTCGATGATTATGCTACAGGCCTTGTAGGCACTGCTGATGCGCGTGCCGCCTGATTCGCGCGTGCGGTAGAACGTGTCTTCATCGACCTCATGGGCGACGGCATCGTGGACGATGTAGCGACGTTCGACGCCGTCGTACTGCTTTTTGAGCCAGGTATCGATCCAGAAAGATTCGATCCGCACGATCTCCTTCTGCTCATCGGTCATCGAGCCGGACACATCCATCATGTAGATGATCGCGGCGTTGGCCTGCGGCTCCAGCACCGGTTTCCATGAGCGGTATTCTTCGTCGCCTCTGACGGGGATGATCCGCGGCTCCTTCGGATTGAATTCGCCCGCCGCAATCTGCCGCTTGAGCGCTCGCTTGTAGGTTCGTTTCACGTGACGCAGGGAATCGGGGCCGGTGCGGCGGATACTTGAGTACTTGTCCTTACGGCTCTTGATGCTGTCTTTGCCCTTGGGCTCGATGTTGGGCAGCGCGAGTTCGGCGGCGAGCATCTCGGCCAATTCGTCCAGCGTCACCTCAACCTCGCGCACGTGGCCGCCCGGTTCGCTGCCGGCTTGGCCGGTGCCGTCGCCGTCCTGATCGCCGCCGCGACCGATCGGGGTTCCGTCTTCGCCTTCCCCCTGTCCGACGCCACCGGAGCCTTTGTTGCCGTGACGGAACCGTGGCGTCTCGACATTCGGTACGGGGATACTCACGGTCTCACGGCCCTTGCGTCCGTAGAGTTCCCCATGGGTTATGTAGCGACGCAGGTCCTTGCGAATGCGGCCCCGGACGATGTCCTTGAACCGCTGCATGTCCTGATCTATGGCCCGGCTCATGATGGGTCATTCGGCCCAAAGCCGATGCTTCGAGCCGCCTGTGTTCGTGTCGTATTCGAGTCCTACGAATCGTCGCGATCCGTCGCAAAGTACTCCCAGTCTACATTATACGCACCCCCCGTGGGGAAGCAGAGACGGCGGCGACCGGCGGTTTGAGCGAAACCATTTCCCAACGTATCGCAATTGCCACAACTGTCGAAGATCAATCGCTGCAGCGGCTTGCCGACACTTTCTGCACAAGCTCAGCGGGTCAAGAAAATTTTTCTGCGATGTCGCTAACTCTTGCAGCGCCGAGCGATGAGTCGAACTGCCCGAATTGGATTCACAATTGCTTCAAAAATCTTTCCCGAAGTCGATGGAGACTCCACCGGGAGATTGATACAACAACTCGCCGTCCCGATGATCTGTCGGGACTGAACGTGTCGATCTTCGGAGTCGCTCACCCCGACGATTTCTGCCGTGCAACGTCCGCAGGGCAGTTGAACGCGACACTTCAATAATGCCTGATTATTTCTATTCGCATCGATACTCGTGGTTCGACAAAATCGGACGATGAGCGCTTATCGTGAAAGGCTTGCGGAATGAGCATGGCGATCGCTTCGGTCCATGGCAGACAGATTCTCGACAGCCGCGGAAACCCGACCGTTGAGGTCGACGTTGTGCTCGAAGATGGCATGGTCGGACGGGCCGCCGTCCCGAGCGGCGCCAGCACCGGTGCCCACGAAGCCCACGAATTGCGAGACGGCGACAAGAGCCGCTTCATGGGAAAAGGCGTTTCCCAGGCGGTCAAGAACGTCAACGAAGAAATTGCCGAGGCGCTTGTCGATCTCGATGCGACCGATCAGATGCAAATCGATCGCGTGATGCTCGAACTCGACGGCACTGAGAACAAGAGCCGACTCGGGGCGAACTCGATTCTCGCCTGCTCGCTGGCGTCAGCCCATGCGGCCGCGAAGTCGAGTTTCCTGCCGCTGTTCAAGTACCTCGGCGGCGTCGGCGCCAACACGATGCCGGCTCCCATGATGAATATCATCAACGGCGGGGAGCACGCGTCGAACGGCATCGACATGCAGGAATTCATGGTGATGCCCCTCGGGTTCGACAATTTCAGCGAGGCCCTGCGGGCCGGCGTCGAAACCTTCCACCACCTCAAAAAGGTGCTGTCTGACAAGGGGATGAGTACCGCCGTCGGTGACGAAGGCGGGTTCGCTCCCGATCTGCCCAACAGCGAAGAAGCGATCGGCGTGATTCTCAAGGCGATCGAAAACGCCGGCTACACGCCCGGCGAACAGATCAAGATCGCCCTCGATTGCGCCGCGACCGAGTACTACTCGGACGGCAAATACACGATCGAAGGCAAAAGCTACGGCGGAGACGAAGTCGTTGACCTGCTCAAAGGCTGGGTTGAGAAATACCCGATCTGCTCGATCGAAGATGCCTGTGCGGAAGATGACTGGGAGACTTGGAAGAAGCTCACCGATGCCGTCGGCGACGAAGTCCAACTGGTCGGCGACGACCTGTTCGTCACGAATGTGAAACGCTTGGAAAAAGGCATCGAAGACGAAGTCGCCAACAGCATTTTGGTCAAAGTCAATCAGATCGGCACGCTGTCGGAAACGATCGAAGCCGTGCAGACGGCCTATCGCAACGGCTACACCGCCGTCATGAGCCACCGCTCTGGCGAGACCGAAGACACCACGATCGCCGATCTTGCCGTGGCGCTCAATACCGGACAAATCAAGACCGGCTCGGCGAGCCGGACCGATCGAATCGCGAAGTACAACCAACTTCTGCGAATCGAAGAGTTGCTCGGGGCCGACGCCAATTACGGCGGCACGATTGCCTGACCGAGGCGTTGACCTGGGTCGCGCGACATCCCGATGGACCGGGATGGCCGACCCGCTTTTGACTTGCTAGAACCCATCCCGCGTCGAGTCGGCTGCCCCATACCAAACTGTTAATGCAGCTCTAATTTCGACAACCGTATCTGACAACAAATTCTGACAACTGCTCCTTGAGTCGGTCACATGGATGGTGACTCGTCGGCCATGGATGGCCCTTCTTTTCCCCCGGGTCGACGCCACCGCCGTTTTCCGTTGACTCGTATCGACGGCATCGCGCTGGCCACCATGTCGATTGCCGCAGCCTTGCTGGCGATTGTGCATCTGGCACCAAAGGCCGTTCGGCTCGACGAGTTGACGACCGCGTACCGCTCCGATCATCTCAAACTGGTCGAGTTGGCCCGACAGGTCGAACGTCTCGAGTCGATCGCCGGAACTCTGCGAAATGATCCCGGCTTCGCCGAACAAATCGCGAGGATCGAGTTCGCAGCCGGGCGTCAGGGTGAAGAGGTCATTCCGGTCGACCCGTCGCTCCGCCTCAAGTCGCAACCGTCGTTCTCGCCGATGGATGAGCCGGTGACCTCGGTCGTCCGCGGATCAACCGCGGCGATGCTGTTGCGTCCGATCGCGGAATCAAGCGTGATTCGCTGCACAGCCGTCGTGATTGCCGCGTCGCTGATGGTCTTCGGACTGATCCTCAGCAGCGATCGCAGCGAGGGCGAAGTCAAAGCCGCCACGTCGAACCTCGCCGCGTGGACCCGTCGCGGACTGCGGCGCTATCGACGCTCCGGCCCGCATCGTTAACCGGTTGGCGGGGCAGGGCGGCGATGCAGCGGTGATGCGATTCTCCAACGCGCGCTCATAGCTCGGATCGAACCGCTTCGTATCGGCTCTTCGGCTCAGACGGATTCTTCGGACGCCAGCGATTATCGGCAACACGCGGCAGATCCGGTGCGACCGGCACCGATTGCCGGGAACGCGTCAGCCGCCTGATCGTTCTGCTTTCGCTCACCCTTGACTTTTCCGATGGGAGAATAACGGACTCGCCATGTGCGGCACGACGGGCGCACCGCTCGCGGAGCTTCACCAGTAGAAAAGGGAATCGTATGTCGACAAAAACTGGAATTGCCGATCGGCGTCCGCTCGATCCGATCCGAGAACTTCGATTGCGGCGATGGGCTCGCGAGAATTACGTCACCGGCGAAGAACGGAACGCGGGCTGGCATCCGATCGTGCTCGACGAAATGTCCCGGCGCGATGCCGAAATGGCGAAGCCGAGCCGTTCATCGTTCGTTCCGCTGGCACCGGGAACCTCGCACGAGGTTCACGCGGCTCATGAAACGCTGGCCGGGCCGAAGTTCGCCCGTTCGCGAGTGCGATCGAACGAGACGGCCGACCTGCCCGAATGGAGCCTCGTCGAAAGCGATTGAGCCGAGTTGGAAGTTGACCGCGAAATTATCTTCGCGGTCAGGCTCCGTTCGCGTTCACGCCACCTTTGCCGTCGGGCGTTGGGCTTCGGCCCGCGTGAGTTCCGCATGTGCCAATGCTCCGCGGGCGGCCGTGTAAGCGGCGTCCGCGACGCGGATTTCCGACACGTCAAAGGGTAAGTCGGCCGAACGCAATCGCGATTCGAGAAACGGAACGAACCCGCGAATCTGCGTCGGACCGCCGGCACAGACGAGGGGCAGTTTCCCCGGCACGCCGGCCATAACCGTCTTCCCGGTTAGCTCAGTCGCCTGCAGGATGATCGAGTCGAGCCATCGCGTGTAGGCGGCTTCGATCTGCTTCGCCCGGGCATCGCCAGGATTGAGCAGGCTGCCACTCAGATTTTCCCTGGAGCGACCGACGCTCGCGTCGTCACGAAAGCGAACTCCGGCGGTGTCGTAGATGTGCAGGTCATCGGCTTCGGCGATCGCCCGATCGATATCGGCGGTCCCGACATCGATTAGAATGTGAGCGGCACGGCGACCGTGATGAATGACGGCGAATTCGGCGGAGTTCGCCCCTAACGTCAGCACGGCTCCGGTCAGCATTTCCTGACTGAGCGTTGCCAGGGCGACCGCGTCGGCGGCGCGAATTTGCTCTGCGACGTATCCTCGCAACTCGACCAGATGCGTCAGGAAGTCGGCTCCGTCAGCCGTTCCGCTGTGGGGAAGAACCAACCCGCAAACCGGGCGTGTCCCGCTCAGCGTCGGGGCCGGCAATAGGCTCTCGATCAGCGCCGCGATGACCTGCCGAGCCGGGGGATCGTTCGAGGGGACATTCCCGCCCGGCAGCAGTTCGATCGACGGTTTCCCGACGAGCGCCGCCGATTCCAAGGCGGCTTCTCCCAAGAGGATCAGATCGCTTTGGCAAACCGCATAGGGGAGCGAAGCCCGCTCCAACAGGCGGCGGGCCGCGGGTGTATCGTCGACCATACTGCATCGCGACGGCACCGCACGCGCGACCAATCGGCCATCGATGGCGCGCAACGAGCGAAATCGATCCGTTCCGAGATCAAGACCGATATTCATGGCTTACCTCAATTCGTAACGCTGACAAAATTGGAATTGGTCGGCGGCGACGTGCGCGGCTTGAAAATCCTTGGAGACCTGTCGCGGGCAATCCCGCCATTATTCGGATGGGGTCTTTGAGTACTGCCGGGCCAGAGCGCGGGTGAGCGAATCCTCGGCGGAGTTCGACGCGGCCACCTCGGCGGCGGCATCGACGCGATAGGACGGTGAGACCGCGGCGGCGGTCTCTGCGGCTTCACGTTGCTGCTGACGTCCGTCGCCGGTCCGCAGAAAATGCGGAGCGTCGAGCACGTTCTCGGCCGCGTCGACTCGCAGCCGGGCCAAGCCGGTCGAGCGACCGTGAATATGGAGTTCGCTGGGCCAGAGGACCGGCTCTTCTTCGATCGATTCGGCGTGGCACATCAACGCGATCGCCGTCATGAACGGATCGTCCGCGACTTCTTCCGTCGTTTCAGAAGAAATCGGTTCTTCAATCGCGATTGATTCTTGAACAGGAATCGGCGCGGAATCGAACTCGGTCTCTTCCGACTCCGTTGTGGTGACCTCTGTTTCGACGGCGAGGCTCGCTTCCTCGGCGATCACCACGTTCGCGTCATCCTCTTGATGCGAAGTCGTTTCCGGAAGTGATTCCTCCGGCTCCGGCACGGCGGCGATAATCGGAGCGGCAGCCACTGCGATTTGATTCGCTGGCGCGGTCGCTCGTTCTTCGCTGATGGCAACGGCACTGCGTGAACGTCGAAGAATCGTCGCCACCCAATCGCGATGAAGTGGGAACGCGCGGAAGTCGGATCGGAACGCCAGGAATTGGCGGATACCGAAAAACACCAAGGTGCCGAGTCCGAAGGCCGCCGGCAGCGACGTCAGTAGAATCAGAATGGTCGAGACCGTCCCGGCTTCCGCAACTTGTTCGGTCGCTTCGCCTTCTTCGACGAGTTTGATCTCACCGGAGTCAGTAGTCAGCCCTTCGGTCGGAGGCGGAACATTTTCGACTCCGGTTCCGGAAATCGAGTTGGAAGCAGCTCCGCCGGGCGGGTCGATGAAGGAGAGGTGTGAACCGGTCGAATCGGCGACCTGTAGTGGATTGTCAGTCGGCGGGGGCGGAAGCATTTCGAGCTTCGGAATCGATGTCAGATCGCTCATCAGCGGGCCATCATCGATCGACGAAATTTCGCCCGGACCGTCGAATGCCGGTTCCGGGGTGATCGCCGGTCCGGTCGGCAGCGGCGGAAGCGCCGGCGCTGCGGTCGTTGGTGCCGGCGGAATGGCTTGTCCATCGGTCAGGGCGATTGCCGAGGCATCAACGGCGATCGGCTCCGGCAACGTCGGAATCGTTTCGGCGCGAACGCGGCGCGGGTCGAACACGAGTACCGAACCTTCCGGCAGGGGCCGATCCGATATCGCCTTGCCATTCATTCCGGCGGCGATCACGTGGATGTCCCGCGCGGGATCGAGGTGGGTTTGACCGAGGCTCGCGACCATCGCCCGCGGCGTTGCCCGTTCTCCGGCCACCTTCAGAATTACCGGTCGTTCGGCGATCCCGACCACGGCCAATTGCACGGCCGGTCGCGCCGCATCATTTGTCTTGGCAAATTTTCGCTCCGCGCGATACGCCGTCTGTGTCACGCCGGTGACACCGAACCGCCGCCCCCTCGTGCCATCGATCACAAGCACGTCACCGGGGACGAGGCGATAGTCACTGCCGGGGCGGACCGACATTTGAATTCCGGTTCGTCCGTGGCGAATGATCCGCACCGAGCCGGTTGCTTCGTCCGTCAGCGGACCGGCAACTTTCAAGACCTCACCGATGGTGGGACTGGCTGAATCGAAATGATACGAGCCCGGTCGCGCGATCTGCCCGATGACTCCGATGTACGTCGCCGACGTCGCGCCATTTTGGAATGATTGAACTTGGTGCCGCGTTGCGGTCTGGGCTCTCGGGCCGGCCGCCTCGGTCCGGATTGGCATCGCGATGCACAATCCGGCGCAGACGATACCGGCAGCCCCAAACGTGGTGATTCGATCGGATCGCAAGGTCTTCATTCGGCGCATCCTTCGTTGTCGGCCGCAGCGCAGACGACGGTTCCTCGGCGGAAAAAACCGCATAGTTTACCTCATCGGCACAAACGGTCGGCCCGCTGAAGCAAACTTCGATAGCCAAGCGATCTTGAAAACTCGCGGCGAAGAGCGATTCGACGTGACCGAGGAACCAACGACGTAAGTATTGAATCGAGAAAGAGTTGCGAATCGGACGCGGACCCGTCGCTCGTTCGCGATCGAGCGGCGATTTCAGTTCTCGCCCTGCGGAGTCGGCCTGCCGGAGGCTTCACGGACTTCGGCGAGTCGGCGAATTAGCCGGGCGGCCGCGGCGCGATCACGCGGGGCCTTCGCATTACTTCCCGTCTCACGAAAGACCGCGCGGACATCAGCGACGGAGCTGTTCATTCGGTCCGCGATCGGGGCGAGCACGCGATCTTCACGCCCTTTCAAGCGCCGCAGTTTTAGATCGGAAATGAGTGCTTCGCGATACCGGATCAGCAACCGGCGACCGTCTCCCTGGCGGTAGTGCAGGGTGCCGGCTGCGTCCGCGTGGGCGACGATATCGTCTCGAACCGGATCGGCGACGGCGATGCCCGGTCCGAACGGCCGCGACTGCCACCACGCGAACAGCAGCAATGCGATGAGGCATTGCATCGTGAACGGGCGAAAGGGCTCGGAAATCAGAAGCGAAACGATCCGCGGCGTGCCCGAGACGTTGAGAGATTCGTCGAACACATAGACGCTTCGGATGTACGTCGCCCCCTCGAGCAGACGCCATGTGATCACACTCGTCAAACCGCGACCGAGGCCGATATTGGTCAGCGGTGAATCGGTCGCGACGATCGTCAGTTCGCCGTCGCCGATGGCGATGCGTCCGGCTTGAACGGTGCCGTCGATCTCCAGGATCGGTTCGACGCCGGAACCTTCGATCCGGCCGTAAGACGTCCAAGCGTAGGAATCGACGGCGTCACCCCAGTCAAGAATTAGATCGCCACTCTCATCATCGGGGGCGACCTCAAGTGGTTCCCCCAACTCGACGACAGCGATGTCGTAGCCCGGAACTTCGAATTCAGGTTGGGCACTGTTCGCCGCGAGCACGACCGCTCCGCCTTCGTCGATCCAGTCGAGCAGGACCGACCACTCGGCGGGGGTCGGGTAGCGAGCCGGTCCCGCGAGGACCAGCACTGTTTCCCACGGATCGAATTTGCTCGTATCGCCGAGCACCCGCGTTAAGTCCTCCGTATTTCGTCGCGCTTCCACTCCGAGCGCATCACACAAGCGGACGGCGGCGAGTTTGCCGAGTGCGTTATCAGAGTAGCTGTCGGAGGGATCGGGGGGCGTGAGATCGGGCAGGGTGACGGGCAACACGATTGCGATCAGTACCGCCGCCGCCCAACGCAAATCAGTTTCAAAGTGGGATCGCAACTTCACGTCGTCGCCTCCGCGACCGGCACGGTGGCACGATCATAAGCGGAGAGAGACTGTTCGAACGCGGTCCGATCGGCCGAGCGCCGGCCGAATCCGATCGGGTGATAGATGCGGAGTACGGCCTTAAGCGCCTCATAAAGCGACGGTTCACTGCGGGCGGCCCGCAGGTAGTCAAAGTGGGTCAAACCTCGACGGGGGCGGATCATGCCGGCACGTTCTAACCGCGCGAGCAAACCGATCAGCAGCAAGGCGATCGCCTCCCCGAAGCGTCCTTCGCGCGCAGCCTCGACGGCCGCGTCCCGCCGTTGATCTGATCCCAACCCCACGGCTCCGGCGTCGACCCCTTCTTCTTCGACATCGACAATCGTCGCTTCGTTGACCGATCCCATCGCCCCGCGCGATTGCCGTTCGCTCAGCGCTCGGAACACGAGATAGACGATCGCCAGCACAACGATCCCGATCAGTCCGTAGGCGAACAAGTGGAGTAAACCGCCGAACAATTCGCCGAGCAATCCGGCGGACCGAATCGATGTTTGATTCGATCGCGACGACTGCGGTTGCTTGGCGGTCTCCGGCTCCTTCTTCGTCTTCTCGCCACCGGAAGCTTGGCCCTCGAAATCGGCAAACCGTTGCAAGTCGGGAGACTGCATGACCGACTCGGCGGCATCGCGAATCTCTTCAGCCGTGAAGACGTCGTCGTCCCACCCCAACCCGTCCGAAACGTAATTCGCCTCCGCTCCCTCAGCCGATTCCGCAGCGACGACATGTGTCGATAGTCCGAAAAACGCCGCGACCACAAGCGCGACAGACGCGACGCCGCTCAGCCGATTTCTGCTCTGTCGGGTGTCGATCAATCTGTTCATGCGGAAGCGCTACGTTGCTACGTTCGAGGAAGTATCCGCGACAGCGGTCGTCCGGCTGCTCGCTCTCCGTTCGGCCGACGAAGCCGGACCGAGTGACTCGAGTTCTTTGCCGATCTCCAATTCTAGATCCCAGCAGTCGAACCGAACCCGGGTATCGAGATAGCCAAAGTACCACGCGATCCGGCACACGATCCACGCGCAAATAGCGGCCGCGACGAAACACGTTGCAACGACCGGGTCGGCTAACACGCCGCGCAGAATAAGCCATTGATCAGAGACCTGAGTCATCTCCACGAACGCTCCGCCGAACGATGCCGTCCCCGTCGCCGTCGAATACAACCATTGCAGTGTCCAACAAAGCACCGCGGTGAATAGCATCGTCAATCCCGCCAACACGAAGCCGCGGCCGAGCGATTCGCTACGAGAGTCAATCCCCCGAAACAGCGCATCGGCTCGAGCGTTATGGAGTTCCGGGTTGCGACTTCGAAACGCGGCTCGCTCCGTCGCGAATGCAGAGCGAACGCTCACCCAAACCGAGATCAGAAGCGCCGGAAGGATTAATATCCCGCCCGCAATCTTCCACTCCGATGTCGGCCCGAAAAACAACATTGCCGGCACTGCCGCATCGAGGACGCTCTTGACGATCCGGCGGGGAATTAAGCGGCGGACCTGCCGGGGCATGGGAAAGCGATTGGCGATCAGCATCGCCGAACGCATGGCGAGGACACCGCCCCAGATCAAAGCAAAGATGAGAAACCCATTCGAATTCGGCAAACGCGCTCCACCGAAAAACCTCGATTCGATCAGAGCGATCACGAGCAACGCGAGTCCGGCAAGTGCGCCGGCGTTGGGTGCGGCGGCCCACCATCGTGCGGCATTCGAGCGTTGCTGCGGGGCGACATCGAATCGGCCATCAAAGAGAACGCGCGTCATCGCGGAGGGAATCACCAGATTGAGCAGCACGACCGTTGTGTAAACCACGACGAGTGCAACCCGCAAATCGCCTCCGGCGAATCGACAAATCGTGAAGACAATCGCGATCGACGGGGCAAGCACCGCTGCCGCCAGCAGACCGATCTCGGACGCGAAATTCGCGACGATCGCGGCCGCGGCGTCAAGACAACCAAGGACGTTGCGCGGCTCTAACGGCAATCGAACGGAAGCCACCGTCGCGAGACCGTCGCTGTGAGCTGCTTTGCCGTTGCGACCGGTCGGAATCGGCTCAGACTTTGCGCCACTCATCTCCGCACCTCGGCGGGCGCTCTCGCTGCGCCGCGGCCCGATAAGCCGAGGTATAACGCAACCGTGATCCAAAGCAGCCCGCCAATGCTGTACTTAATCGACGGGTCGATCGGCAGAGGTGACCAATAGGCCTCAATCAACGCGGCGACAACCAGCATCGCGGCAGCGCCAAGTCCGATCTGCATCGCCGCGACACCGCGAACGCGGAGACTCTCCAACCGCGAACGATTGCCCGGATGAATCATCGCATCGGCGATCATCAGACCCGCGCCCCCGGCGACCGCGATCGCCGTCAGTTCGAATGATCCGTGAGACACCGCGAAACTGAAGAGCCGCTCACCATTGCCCTGCGCCTGCACATACCCGAAGACCGTCCCCAGCACGATGCCGTTAAACACGAGCACGTACACGGTGCCAATCCCGAAGGTCGCCCCGAGCAGAAAGCAGCGAATGGCAATCCCGGCGTTGTTCATCACATAAAAGCCGAACATCAAATTGCGTTCTTCACCGAACCCGCCGAAGCTCAGTTCCTCTTCTTCCTCGCCGCTCGCGTCATCACTCTGTTCGGCCGGGCCGTACATCTGATCAAACTGCTCTAAGTTCGCCGGCGGAAGGACCTTCTTTGCCAATTCCACATTTGCAGCGACCGCGATCCACGACGCCACAAACGGCCCGAAGAATAGGAGAGAGGCCGCTACGAAATAGCCGATATTCGATCGGAACAACCGCGGAAAATCGACGGTCAGATACCGAGACGCTTTCGCGATGCTTCCCGACGGGGCTGAATAGAAGACGTTATAGCCGCGGGCTGCGAGATCATTAAGGTAGGCCTCTAACGCCGGGTCCCAATCTTGCGCGCGAATAATTGCCAGATCGGCTGATATCTCGCGGAGTCCTTGCGAAAGATTGTCGACGTCGGCAGCCGTCCTCGTGCGAGCGACCACGTTGTCCATCGACTCGAGCAAATCGGAAAATTGATCCCAATGCTCGCGGCGGCGCTTAATGAAGTCCTGCTTGGTCATGACACGCCCCTCCCGATCGCACGGGCCGACGCAAATGAGTCTTGCCCGTCAATTGCCGCGACCCCGGCCTGCCGTTCGACTTCGTTGCGTCGCAAGAAGGTGGCGTGAACCCGTGCCAGGAAGGCCATCGGATATTTCGCGACCACGTCGACGTCGCCGCTGAAATTAAGACGTTCGGCCAGCGCCATCGCGAGCGGCCGCGCCATCTGGTGCCCGCGGCGCACAGAAAGCACATGCCGCCGGGCCAGAAATCGATCGATCAGAGAAAGCACCGACTGCGAAGGCACGAACGAATTAATCTCTCCCCGCGAAAGCGATTCAATTTTATCGAGGATGACCGGCTGCGTCGGCAGTTTTGCCGGTCGATCCTTAATCACGATCGTTCGCCCGACCCAATCGCCGATGCGGCGAAAATCAGGCGACAGGGTCATCGAGATTAAGCCAATGCCGTAGAAGCCGAGGGAATCAACAATCCGCAGCAAGTTCCGCGTCACCGAAGTCCAGAAGGTAACGGGGTAACCCCGTTCGTGAATCACCCGCAATCCGAAAACGCGTTTGCCGATCGAGCGTCCATTCCAATAGTACTCTAATAAGACGAAGTAGAAGAACGTGTTGGCAAACATGATGAGCATAAATACGCCGATAGCCGTGCCGGGCAGCAACACACCGGCACACATAATCGGCACGGCAATCGCGCTCGTCGCCATCAGGCGAACCACCATATCAATAAAATAAGCCGCGGCCCGGCTACCGGGCCCGGCCGGTGTATAAGACAGCCGGACATTTTCGGGCGTGACGATCTTTAAAGAAAACCCGGGCAGTTCGCGGTCGAGCGAATCGCCCGTGCGCTGCCAATCCCGCGTTCTTGAATTCTTGCGATCGGCGGGGGCAATCATGGAGTCTGCGAACTAACTTCGTTTTACGTTACATTGCCAATCAATTAACCTGCGAGGCTGCGAAGCACATCAAGGTTGGCCTTTGCCTGCTCCGTAGCCTGTTGACGAACCCGTCTCACGACCCATTTGAGTCGCCGAAAAGCAGTTCTGTCAGCGAGAGGTATTCCGTAATTCGCTTATCAATAACGTCGATTGATCGATTCCAGAATTCAGGTTCGGTCAGATCGTAGCCGAGCGTGCTTTGGACCGCTTCCTCCGCCGTCATGCATCCCGTAGCAATTAAGAATTCGCGGTAGGCCGAGGGAAAGTCATCGATTTCATCAGCCGCGGCATACAGCCCGAGCGAGAGCAGGTAACCGAAGGTGTAGGGGAAGTTATAAAAGGGCAGCTCACTGATATAAAAGTGAAGTTTTCCGGCCCAGAACCGCTCGTGCCAGCCGTCCGCGGCGAGTGAGTTTTGATATCCCTCTTTCTGCGCGGCAAGCATTAATTCGCACAAACGATCGGCGGTTAACTCGCCTTGAGCCCGCTCTTGATAAAAGGCACTTTCGAAAATAAACCGCGAGTGGATATTCATCAGGTACGAAACCGCGTCGAACAACATGTGGTCGAGCGTGACGAGCCGGTCGTCGGCGGACTCCGCCTGATCGAGTCGGCGTTGGCCCAGCACCTGTTCAGCAAAGGTGGAGGCGGTCTCCGCCAGATTCATCGGGTAATCCTGAGAAAAGACCGGCTGGTCCTTTAACACCCAGGCGTGATAGGCATGGCCCAGCTCGTGCGCGAGCGTCGACATGCTGTCGGCTGACTCCGTGAAGGTCATAAAGATTCGCGTTTGCTTCTGCCCGGGAAAGTCGGTGCAGAACCCGCCCTGTCGCTTGCCCCCACGGTTCTCGGCTTCGACCCATCGATCCCGGATCGCCATGCGGGCGAACTCTCCGAAGTCGGGGCTGAATCCGTCGAAGGTATCGAAGATCATCGCGCAGGCGTCGTCATAGCTCAGCCGGGCATCAGACCCCCTTACGACCGGAAAGGGCGTCGCCTGGTCGTACCAAGCAAGTTTTTCGAGGCCGAGCACCTTCGCTTTGCGATCAACGTAATCGACGATTCGCGACTTGCGGTTGGCGACGGCCGACCACATCGCGTCGAGCGTTTCCCGCTTCATTCGATTATAGAGCAGCGGAGCCGTCAGGTGGTCTTCCAGACCCAGCCGACGATACCGCGTCAGGCGGGTTCCGGCGATGTGATTGAGCGCATCGGCGCAGTCGTCCGCGACCGTTTCCCAAGCTTTATCAGCGGCGAAAAAATTGTTCTGCCGCACGTTCCGCTCACGCGAGTCGAACGTGACCTGCCCGACCGACTTCTCCACCAGTTCGCCGCGCTCCATTACCGTAATGCGGAGGTCGCCACTGATCCGGTCATACAGCCGGCCCCAAGCGTGAATGCCGTCGACACCAAGTTCGGCGGCGAGCAACTCCTGCTCGCGCGGGTAGCGCAGGGCCGCGACCGATTTCGAGTTTTGAAGAAAGAACGCGTTGCGACGCAACTCCGGATCGGTCGAGAGGAACGACTCCAACTCTGAACCGTCCAAGTCCTTGAGTCGGAGTTCCACGTTCGTGGCAATGGCTTCCAGAAAGGGCGACAGCGAAGCCAGGTGGGCCTCGTACTTCCGATAGGTGGCGTTCCCCGCATCGGCGGCGGCATGACATCCGATGAACGATCTCAAATCACCGGCGCGTTCGGCGACTCCACCGTAATCTCGCAGGAAATGCACCCATTCCGAGGTCGAATGGGCATCCGGCTCGACCGCGGAGAGTGCCTCGGACCTTGTCGCCAGTTTTTTCAGATCGCCCTCATAGGTATCGATGATGCCTTCGAACGCGGGCGTTTCCGGATTCGGAAAGATCGAGTCGAGGTCCCAGGTCAGCGGGTAAGTCGCGGCGGACATGCACGGTTCCGTCAATAAAGTTTGTCGTCCGACCTCTGCCAATGGGTCGTCCGCCTGTTACGATGATTTCCGGACCGCCATTGATCAAGCGGAAGGGGATCAAGCGAAACGACGGTCTGCTCAAAAGTACGTTGATGTTTCGATTGCTCTACGAGAAAAGCGTCATGGTCGCCTACGTCGCCGACCCTCGGGAAGCACAGGACTTGATCCGAAAACGGCGGGAGGAAGGTCTCGACCGTTGGGACGAGGTGTGGGAAGGTGTGTACATCCTCATGCCCCTAGCGAATAACGAACATCAATCACTGGTAACGAATCTCGCCGGGGTTCTGCTCGGCGTGATCGAGCGACCGGGGCGGGGGCGGGTCTTTGCCGGCTGCAACGTCAGTGACCGAAAGCAGGACTGGGCGCAGAACTTTCGTTGCCCGGACGTCGCGGTTTATCTCGCCAGCAACCCGGCCGAAGATTGCGGGACGCACTGGGTCGGCGGACCGGACCTCGCCATCGAAGTCGTCAGCGAAGGCGACCGGGCCCATGAGAAAGGCGAATTCTACGCCTCGGTCGGCACGCGTGAGTTGCTGCTGCTCGATCGTGATCCGTGGCAGTTGAGTCTGTTTCGCAACACCGACGGTGCGATGAAGTTCGAGGGCCTCGTGCAGGCGGACCAGCCGATTTCCCTCATGACCGAAACGCTCGGCATCGAGTGGGGGCTCGCGAGCGGGACCGGTCGCCCCACTCTTGAACTGTCCGTGATTGCCGACGGGCAGCGATTTACGGTTTGAGTGTCAGGTTCGGCAACGGCAACGGCAACGGCAACGGTCCGACACTCGAAGTCCGAACTGAGTTCACCGGCGCGTACGGGGACCCCGCCGTGATCCCGCAGGACATGCACCCATACCGAGGTCGAAGGCGCAACGGGTGCGCCCGCGGAGAGTGATGCGGACCTCTTCGCCAATTCCCTCAGGCCGACTCCGAAGTCGCAGTTTGAGGTTCCTCCACGTTGAGCAGCGTCACAGCACTGCGCGGTCGCCACCTCCCGAGCAAGCCGAGTGGAAGTGCCAGGAAAACCCGCAACTCCGTGACGTTCGCATTAAGCAATTGGAGGACCGGACGGGCGACCTACTGGGTGCGACCTTCTGACGCAAGTCGGTTCGGGCTTGATATGCCCTCGCCGATCGTCATCGCGAACCTATAAAAATATGTCGACGCCAGGCCTGCGACATCTCATCCGAATTAACCCAGTCAAACAGTCAACCACGTCGGGAGAGACCGATGACATTCTTGCTGGCAGCCGTCGAAGGCGGCCTGTCGATGGATTTCGCGCAGAATACACCGCTGGAGTCGTTAACGCTGTACCTGTTCTTTGCCGGTACCGTCGGCATGGGCGCGGGAGCGATCTACTTCTTTATGCAGTTCTTTAATGTCGCGCCGCAGTATCGTTCTGCGATGGCGGTATCGACCTTGATTTGCGGAATTGCCTGCTTTCACTATTCAAAAATGACTTCGCAATACATGTCGGGCGAGGCGTTCCCGACAGCACTGCGTTACGTCGACTGGCTGTTCACTACGCCTCTGCTGCTCGTTAAATTCCCGCTGCTCTTACAAATTAAGAAGGGCGCCGGAAAGTTGATGGCCCAGCTCATTGTGCTCGATGTGCTGATGATCGTCACGGCATTTATCGCCGAGACGTCTGCGATCGGCAGCGGCGCGTGGTGGGGCTTCTTCATCGTTGCCTGCGTCTTTGAACTTGCGATTGTGGCGGTACTTTACACGCAAATCGGCAAAGCGATTGCCAAATCGCCGCCGCCCATCGCTGACGCTACTCGCGTAATGCGATACTTTATCTTGATCGGCTGGGCGATCTACCCGGTCGGGTTTCTCATGGCGCTCGGAGGCGCGGGTGAGTACCGGGAAATTTTCTATAATGTCGCCGATGTGATCAACAAAGTCGGTTTCGGGCTCGTCGCACTGGCCGGAATCCAGGCTTTGACAAAAGAAGGTCCGGGCGGTGGTGTCAAGACGGACGTCGAAGACTATCCCGCGGCGGCCTAAGAGTTGCGATTCTAAATCGTTTGAATTCCGGGCGGGCTTTTTCGCCCGGAATTCATTATGACGCCCTGTCGAGGTGCAGTCATGTGTGTCCGAATTATTGGGCCGGCAGTTCTGATCGCGGCGACACTCGGCTCATTTGCTGATCCCGACTATTCATGGAATTGGGCAGGTCTGCCTTTTCTTATATCGTGGTTCGTAATTGGCCTGCCGCACGGGGCGTTGGACTTTCGCCTCACCTTCCTCAACTCGCAACCGGCGACCGGCCCGGATCGGAAGATAATCGCCATAATTTATGTGGCGGGAATGCTGCTCAGTCTGATACTGCTTCTCGTTGTGCCAATTTTATTTGTGAGCGTCTTCTTCGCCGTTACGGCGATCCACTTCGGAGAACGCGATCGAGAGCGAGTTAAATCTTCGCATTCGCTGTTCGACGATTCGGCGATCGGCCTGCTCGTTTTGTCGCTACCTGCCTTTTTTCATGCTGCGGAATATGGCGAAGCCGTTCGCGGCTTGTCATTCACCACCGGCAGCGACGGATTACTCGGTCCGATTCCGGACGGTACATGGCTCGGCGTTGGAACGATCGGCTTGGCCGCTGCGGCAATCGTTCTATTTCGGGCGATGTTGCGGCGAGATTTGCGCATTTTCGACATTATTGAGGTCGGGGTCGTCCTTACGGCTGCGGCTGTGCTGCATCCGTTGTTCTTTATCGGATTATTTTTTCTGTCGTGGCACAGTGTCCGGCATTTGAGCCACTTTTGCTCTGGGCCACTCAATTCTTCCGCCATGATGCGGTTGCACGCTGATGCCTTAGTCCTTGCGGTGCCGTCGTGGATCGCCGTCTGTTTGGTCGCGGGAATCGCGGGTTACCCGTTCGGATCGGTTGGATATTGCTATCTCATCGTTGCGTTTTACGGGATTGTCAGTCCGAGCCATCACGTGCTTGTCGCTCGCAATCTCATTCGTGCCAGAAAAACTCAACGGGTTGCGAGAATTGATGAGCGAGATGATCGCGTTGCCTCCTCGCATGCGTTGACGTAGCTTTCAGCCGCAGGGGCCGCACGGTAGGGTGAGACTTTGATACTTGCTCTTCCTTTCATCCCCCACCGCCGTGTTCTTCCTAAGGAAACTCGTTCACACTTTCGATCTGCTTACCAGCGGAAAGTGGGTGCTGCTGGCGACATTGGTGGGCATCGTCGCGGGGTTGGCGGGAATTGTCTTCCAAATTCTGAGCCAGATCGTCAGTTGGTTCGGCCTCGGGCGAATTGCCGGATACCATCCGCCCGAGCCGATCGGTGAGCCGGAGTTCATCAGCCCGTTGCTGGAGATCTGGATCGGCTCCGCGCACGCGGAATTCTCGCCGCTGTGGCTGCTGGCAATCATGACGATCGGCGGCCTTGTCTCCGGATTTCTCGTCTTCACATTCGCGCCGGAGGCCGAAGGGCATGGGACCGATGCGGCGATCGAAGGATTTCACCAGAAACGGGGCTACATCTCCCCGCGGATCCCGATCATCAAACTGCTGGCCTCGGCCGTCACACTCGGCACGGGAGGCAGTGGCGGGCGTGAGGGACCGATCGCGCAGATCGGCGCCGGGTTCGGTTCGCTCCTCGGCACTCAGTTAAATCTTTCATCACGTGACCGGCGGGTCCTGTTGGCCGCGGGCATTGGGGCCGGCGTTGGTGCGGTGTTCCGTGCCCCATTGGCCGGGGCATTGTTTGCGGCAGAAATTCTTTACAAAGACTCCGACGTCGAGACCGACGTCCTTGTTCCGGCAGCGATCGCCTCGATCGTCGGATACACGGTCTTCACGCAAACTCTGCCGGAAGACATTCGCTTCATGCCGCTGTTCGGGCCGGACCTGCAGCACACCAGCGGGTCGGTGTTGCTGATGATTCCGTACGCGGTGTTGTCGATCGCCCTCGCGATCACCGGCTTTCTCTACATCAAATCGTTTTACGGAACGACAGCCCTGTTTCATCGCCTGCCGTTGCCGCGGCATGTGCGTCCGGCGATCGGTGCATTCCTCACCGGGGTCGTTGGAATCGGTCTGTATTACGCGTTTGACGGTCGGAGTGAAGTGCTGGCGGTTCTGGCAACCGGTTACGGCACGCTTCAGATGGCGGTCAGCAGCGCCGGTGACGTCGGCATCCCGATCCTTTTGACGGTCGCGCTCGTCAAGATTTTGACGACCTCTCTGACGATCGGCTCCGGCGGATCGGGGGGCGTTTTCGGCCCGAGTATGGTGATCGGAGGGTGCCTTGGCGGCGCGATCGGACTGGCGTTTCAATCGGTCTGGCCGTCACTCGTGACCGAGCCGGAAGCCTTCGCGATTGTCGGTATGGCGGGGTTCTTCTCCGGCGTGGCCCGAGCCCCGATCTCGACGATCGTAATGGTCCACGAACTCACCGGCGATTACGGGCTGCTGCCACCGACGATGCTCGTGTCGACGCTCTGTTTTCTGCTGCTTCACGGCCAGACGATCTACGTCAAGCAGGTGCCGACGCGGCTCGATTCGCCCGCGCACCGCGGCGACTTTCTCGTCGATATTCTCGCGGGTTTGAAAGTGGACGGCATCTTCCGCAGGGACCGCCCCTTTATGACCATTCCAGAATCGGCCTCGCTCGACGATATCGTGCATCGCCTGGCCGAGTCTCACCAGCATTACTTCCCGGTCGTCGACAAGAACGACGAGATGATCGGCATTTTCAGTGCCGACGACGTGCGTGCGTATATCTTCGATTCGACATTGTGGAAACTCGCCAATGCCCGCGACGTCATGACCACCGAATTCGTTTCGGTGCTTCCGGACGATGACCTCAACCACGCGATGCGGCGATTCACCGCGCTCAATCTCGATGAGCTACCGGTGATGGACCCGATCGAGTCGACGAAAATCCTCGGGTTCGTCCGTCGCAAAGAAGCGATCGCCGCTTACAACCGCCGACTTGCCGAGCACAAAAAACGTGTCGAAGAGGGTTGAGGTGACGCGGTGAAGAGCGTGCCGCGGAAGACGTCCGGGTTGCGCAGCGAGAAGTGCCGTCAGTCAAACATTTCCTTGCTGAATCGGCATCGAATATTTGATGTGATCGTTTTCTTGATGCTCTGGCGGCTGCGCCGCACGGACGGTGTCCGTGACACTCAATACAGCCCGTAAACGGGGACGTAGTAAATCATCCGGCACGCGGCGGCGCACTCGGTTTTCTCTCGCTTCGGCTCTGGTTCAGACTTTGAATTCGGCTTGGCTGCGGTGGTTGTCGTCGCGGGTTGCGGTTCTTCCACGTCGACATAGCCGTCGAGTTCCTGGCGAATCCCTTCGGTCGAAATAACTTCGACCGGAATGTCGATCCGACCGGCTTGCTTCGCCGTCGCAACCAACTCGCGAGACACCGTTTCGCCGGGTGAGAGGTTGCCAAGGTTCTGCCACAGGTCGCGATCATTACCGAACCGCAGCGGCGTGTCTTCTCGACCTACGAGTTTGACGCCCGTCAGGGGGGACTCTCCGGTGTTCTCGATTTCGAAACGAATCGGGCAATCGCCGCCGGCGCTGAAGTACTCGGGAAGCGTCATTCGGATTCGAATTTTCCCGCCGAGAACCTCGGTCGTGGCGGCTAATGACTGGACGGAGCGAACGGTCGCGCGGCTGTGAAACTCGCCTTCACCTTTGTCTTCAGCGAACACGGTGACGGTCAGTTGATGCGATTCGCCGGCTCGCAAACCCGCGAGGTGCCAGCGGAGAGTTCCGTCTTCGTAAGCCGCCGCGGGTTCGGCGTCCGCCACGCGGAAGGGGTCGGCGATTAACTCTTCGACAACGAGCGCATCGGAGGTCGCTTCGCCGGTGTTGGTGACCGTCAGGGAGTACGTGATCGTTCCGCTCGACGCCGTCTGCGGTTGCGACTTCTCGACGATGATCGCGACGGTCTTCGGAGACGTATCCTCGTTGTAGACGGCATCCGACGGTCCGGGGATTCGCCCCAATTCAATGGAGCGTTGAGATGACTCGTAGCCGGCACGCATCAGCGGTTCGCTATCACGTCGACGGGAGGCGAGGCTCCAGTCGTCGAATCCGGTCGGCTCCGAGGTCTGAATTTTGGTTTCGCCGCGGACAAAGAATTCCCGACCCTGCTCTTCGAGATCGAACCGGGCGACATCATACGGCAGCTCCGCCCGATAGCTGTCTGCTGTCAGATGGGGCTCCGGGGTCGGCAGCGGCTCAGGATCCTCTTCGGGAACGGCGACAGGCGCGAACGGGTCGGGGAAACCGCCGAACGGGTCGTCGACTTTTTCGATCGGCGGCAGTTCTTCCGCGGCGATCACATTGCTTTGCGTCGTCGGAAGAAATTGGAACAACAGGATCAACAGCATCAGCCCGACGGTGCCGGTGACGGTGGCTGCGGTCCACAGAAAGCCGCGCCAGTTGAAAGTACCGTCGTCGTTCGGCCGCTGCGACCGGAATAGGTGGTTGGAATGGAACATGGATTCGGGTGAGTCTGATGGGGTTGAGAACGTGCTCGCGGACAACCGATTGTGCGACCGCAATGGTGCGGCCGACGGGGTCTTCGGCGCCATCCGCCACGGCGGCGGATTGTGCGATGATTGACCGGTCAGCCGGTCGTGGAGCAGCGTCCATGCCCAGAAGATGGCGGCCACCGTGCCGACCATCGTTTCGTCTAATCGACGGCGAACATGCCGAATCTCATCGCGGACCGCCGTTGCGGTCCCGGCGAAGCGATCAAGCCGAATGTCGGTGTATTCGGGCCGATAGGACCACACGAGACGCGAGTTCGTCCCGTTCGGGTCTTGCACGACTCGCGGAACGGTGCCGTCGATTCTGCGAGCCTCAGCCACCCAGGCGCGGCGGCACTGCAGCCATGCGGCGCGGCACTGGTCGTAGAGGCTCGTCAGCAACGGATCGTCCGCCACGATGGCGGGTCGACGCGCGCGGCGGTACGGACCGTAATAACGGTGCAGATTATTTCTCACGGCGGGTTTCCGGAGAGCGAGGGTCGAACGCGATCAAACAGGCACGACTTTGCGGGTCGTCGCACCTGCCGGACGCTCGGTCTGGGCTTTGTCTCAGAAATCTGCGTCACCAAGAGGCCGCGGCGGCCTTTCGCGTTGACGCCATACTTCTGAATTTCGGGACTGACGCTCTTCTTATACCGGTCGATAGCACATCACCGTCGCGTCACAAAGACGAATTTCGGGCGTGATCCGTTTCGCTTGGGATTCAGGCGTCGGGCGATCTCGCCGGGTAAGGCTGAGACACAGTAGCGAATCTGCCGACGCATCCCGTTGCGAAGACCGGTTCGGTCGATTCAATTGCCCGGATCAATTGCGTATCGGAGTGGCGCGGTAGCCGGCGCGCGTGTCATTCGCCCGAATGATGAGCCCAGGCGTGTTCAAGTCGGCGACGTGCGAGAGCATTCTGGCCCCGAAAATCGGCTCGGTCGTGGCCAATCGGTCGCTCAGAGGGGCCGGCGCTTTGGAATCCTTGAGATCATTCAGGTAGTCAATCAGCGTGTCCCGGCCCGAAGGGGACGAGTGGAGCAGGTAATGCACCCACGCCCAGGATTCCCCGTAGTCGAGCCGCTGCATCGCGGCGAAGTCGTTGAGCGACTCCAGCCGTTCCAAGTCAGGCCGCCAACCGTCGACAATGGATGATGCGAGCAGTTGAGGGTAATCGGAATTGATCCCCCCTCGTTGCGACTCGGGGACTTCGTAGTACTCGGCCAAGCCTTCGTCGATCCACAGCGGGACGTTCCCCAGACAGGCGTGAAGCACGCCGTGGGTGTATTCGTGCCGGAGATCCTCTTGAATCTTCTCGCCCCAGAAGGTGTAGACGGCGAGTTCACTTTTAGTACCGACGAAGTAGGCCCGCCGCGGCGGTAGGCCGGGGTGCATCGAGTTGAGATAGTTGCGGTATCGCTGCTCGTTCGGGAATAGATAAACGACCACATCCCGCTCAGGCTCGGGCAGTGCCAACTCTGCGACGATCCGCTCTTTCAGCCCGACCAAGTCGGTCACGACCGGATGACGGTCGGAGAGCTTGAAGTCGCTCACGATCACCATGTGCCCGTTGCGAGTCGTGTGCTGCTCGGGCAGTCGGACGAGCGGCTGCTTCTGCGGCGCGCGACATCCCGCCGCCGCGAGCAGGACTGCGGCACATATGAGTCCCGCGACAGACATGACGGGTCGAGTTGTCACGACGGAGTCGAACAGAGGAACAGTACTCTCGTTGAAATATAATGACTCAAACAAGCCGCGCACGTAGTAAGCGGATTCGACAACAAGCAGCGCACGAAGTAAGCGGATCAACAAATCTCCCGTGTTACCTCTCGTCACCGAACATCCGCCACCTCAGCGAGTGCTGGTGCCCTCGGCACCGAGCGCGGCTCCGCCCAGGCGAAACAAGTCGCCCAGAACGCCGGTCGCGGCTTCTTTGACCACGAGTTCGCCGTGGCCAGAATCGACCATTGATTTCGTCAGCACGGCGTGGTCCGACCAATCACGGGCATTCCAGTCCCGTACATCGGCGTACAAATCTCGGAGTGTCGGCGAGGCTTTCCCGACGAACAGGAATTCTTCGCCGGTCCGGACGACGTGGTAGTTGTAACCGGCCCACATCCCGCCGGCTCCGAGCGCAATGCCGAAGAACAGGAGAAACAGGTATTTCATTGGACTAAAAATCGCACGCGGAGCAGGGACGAGAACAGCGGCGCAAGCGTTCGCCGAGGGCGCAACCCGACGCGAGTTGTGGCACAATCACGCGAACGGGACAAGACGGCTTCGGGGGTTGAGACTTGTATCGATCGCCCCGCGATGACCACCCATTGACAGCAGGTTGGCCGGACACACGACCCATTTCCGCTACAATGGACTCGCGACGAAGATCAGAGAATTAAATGTCAGAGGCCGCATGAAAATTGCCATTGTGGGCGGAGGACTGTGCGGACTGACCGCGGGCAGAGAACTCGACTCGGCCGGCCTGGCGGTCACCGTGTTCGATAAAGGCCGCGGCGTCGGAGGTCGCATGTCGACCCGCCGCGCCGACGATGGCGTCCTGTTCGATCACGGCGCCCAGTACTTCACCGCCCGCGACCCCCGATTTCAGGAGGCGGTCGATCAGTGGGTTGATTCCGAGGTCGCCGCCGAATGGACCGGTCGGATCGTCGCCATCGGCGAGGACGATCAGCAGCCCAAAGACGAGGCCATCCGCTTCGTGGGCGTCCCGGGAATGAGCAATGTCTGCCGGCGACTCGCCGAAGGGATAGACGTGCGCAAAGCCACGCGGGTCGCGTCGATTCAGCAGCAAAATGGCGGTTGGGCGCTTACGGACGAAAATGATGCTTCACTCGGCGAATTTGATCGGGTCCTCGTAACCGCGCCGCCGATCCAGACGGCAGCCCTTCTCGATGGGATCGCACCGTTCGCCTCCCAAATCGCTGACGTGAATCTCGACCCCTGCTGGGCGGTGATGGTGACGTTCGCGGAGCGTTTCGAAGTTCCGTTCGATGGAGCGTTCGTTAACCGGGAGGACGCCAAACTTTCATGGGTCGCTCGAATGTCGTCGCGTCCCGATCGGCCGACCGAGCCCGATGCGTGGGTCCTGCACGGTTCGCCCGCGTGGTCGAACCGATCAATCGAAGACCCGCCGTTCGGCGTCAGGGCCGCACTACTGGAAGACTTTTCGATCGTGACCGAAAGGACCCTCCCGCCGGTCAAGTCGGCCGAGGCCCATCGCTGGCGCTACGCCTTCTGCCCCGACCCGCTCGACGCCGGCTGCTTCTATGACCCCGACACGGGCCTCGGCGCCGGCGGCGACTGGTGCAACGGCGCCCGCGTTGAAGGTGCCTTCTTAAGTGGAATGGAACTGGCCGGGCGGGTCTTGGAGTCGCGCTAAAAGACTTTTCGAAGCCTCGCCGAACATTCGATACTCTGATTCTGAGCTATCGAATAAGAAGTGGCCGTTTACCAGAAATATCGTTCTCCGATTCCATTGTCCGGCAGCCCCATCATCTCTCGCCACCTGGTTTCGATCATAACCGAGTGGAGTTGATCACGCACGCCGTAGTTGCCGAGAGCGAACGAGTCGTTGACCTCGACAATTAACGTCTGACCGGTGGATGTGATGCCCCAGTCAATACCACAGGCAATTGGCTGATTATCAAATGCATCTTGCGCCGCTTGCATTACTTCAACGTCAGGAAATCGAAGCGGATCACCAAGATAATGCGCGACATTGACAATACGTCCGCGAAAGACCGAAGCACGCCATTCGGATACGAAATCGACATACTCTTGCACGAGTATCGGTACATCACTCTCAATGGCGTTCGACGCGATCAGGTCGCGGAACTCTCGAATCACGCCGCCTTTGAAAAGCTTATGACGGTTGAAAGGTTTTATGTGGAGGGGCAGTTGATCCGATCTATTGTTGACCAGCGCCCGAACCTCACCGAGTGTGCTCTCCCACCATCGCCTCCCGATCCAAGGAGCAAGTTCGTCGGGCAAATCTAACATTGGCGGAAGAGGTCGACCCGCGCGAACAAGAGCCTCACGAACGGTTGAAACGCCCCCGGCAACAATTGTTTCATCGGGGAATTTTAACAACCCGCGATCCAGGAAGCCCTCATCGAGTTGCGGATAATTAAACCGGACTACTTCGTATCCGCGCTCCCAGAACGCGTGAGCTGTTCGATTAAGACTCATGTAATTCGGGTCCCCCTCGTGCCCCTCCTGAATATATGCGCGCATTGGTGAATCCTGTTGAGACATAATGCTCAGTGGCGTTCTAAGAGCAGTTTTCTGAAAGGGGCACGGCTATCGTCGCGCAGTTCGTCGCGCCTCAGGAATCGATCTATTTTGCTCAGATGGTTCCATCGAATCAATTGCAGATGTTCACTTCAAAGAACCTCGAAGAGCGTCCGGTTGTGCGGGCGATCAATCCTCCTACAGTACCATTCGAAAAGCAGACCGGGCGCGACGCGGTTAAGTAATGGAGAAACGATTAGTCTTGGAAGAACACCCTCCATGCCAAATTATCCCGCGGCATTCACTCCGTCGCGGCTGCCAATTTCTTCTCTTGAGCCCATTGCCACAGGCCGCGGGCGTTGAGCAAGATGAAACCGACGTTGCCGATGATCACTCCGACGCTGGCGGTCATGACGCCGAAGACCGTCCAGCAGGCATTGCCGAGCATGAACACGACAAATCCGGACGGATTCTTGTTGCCGATCAGCCACATCGCCACGAAGCACAGAATCATGGCCGCGTGATCGACGCCGTAATATTGAAACAGTTCGAGTGGGGGCATCGGCCGTCTTTCGGGAGTTTCGGAAACGAAGTCGGACCATCGTGCCGCGAATCGGGCCGTTGATCCATCAACGAATGGCGATCGACGCGGAAGACGGCTCGCACGCAGTGATTGTTGACACATCTTTTGCGTCACTTAGCATTGACGCATCCCCGTCCGTGCGCGTTCGTGACCCGATATGTCCCTCGCTCGAGAAATCAAAAAGAAAAGGCCGTTCGACTGCCCCGAGCAGGAGGCCGCGCTCAATCTCCGCCGGACGGCGGGGATCGTTCTGGAACAGCACGATCGGCTGTTCAAGCGGCACGGGATTTCCTCGCCGCTCTACAACATTCTGCGAATTCTCCGCGGCAACGACGGCGGATTGCCCTGTTCGGAGATCGGCTCGCAGATGGTGACGCGGGTGCCCGACACGACGCGGCTGATCGATCGCCTGGAGCGATTGGGGTTCGTCCTGCGAGAGCGGGGCGAGTCCGACCGACGGGTCGTCACGGTGAAGATCACCTCAGCCGGTCTCGAGCTGCTCGCGTCGCTCGAACGACCGGTGATGGATTTGCACAAACAGTCGCTGGGTCACCTCTCTGAATCGGAACTGGCCGACTTGAATCGCCTGCTGACCAAAGCACGCTCCGCAAGTGATGACGCCGCCAGTTAGTAGGTCCAACGATAGCCCAACGCGCAAGCGAGGCCGAGCGAACGGCCGGAAAACGTTCACGCGCCCGTTCGAACAAGTCAAATGCTCAACCGGGCGGCAGCAATCGACGTCTCGACGACGTCAAAGGCGATCTCGTCTTCGGCACACCAACGACAGCCCGACGCGCGAGCGAGGCCGTGACAATACGAGCAGAAAACGATAGTGGTCCAGTCCGACAAATCGGAAACTGAATTGGGCGGCAGTAAAAGATGTCTCGACGACACCCAAAGGCGATCTTGCTTCCGGCACACCAACGACAGCCCGACGCGCGAGCGAGGCCGTAACAATACGGGGGCGGCAAGAACACCGTCCCCGGCCCCCGAATATTGCCCGACGCCGCACCGATTGACTTGCGAATTAACGCAAAAATTCGCAGTGTTCTTGAAATGGGGAAAACCCCGGTGCAGCGACGAGCCCTCGCGATTGTGCCGACCCGGCTTCCCCAATTGCTGCTGCGAAATCCACACAACCATGAGATGAGACAAAAAGATGCTGGCGAATCGACCGATGATCGGCGGTCAGGTCGGCCCCTACGAGCTTCTGAGCGAATTGGGAGTTGGCGGTGCAGGGGAGGTCTACAAAGGTCGGCACGTTGAGACCGGCAACGAAGCCGCCATCAAGGTGTTGCTTCCGCAGCACGCCGAAAACGAAGACGTCTTTCGCCGGTTCGTGCGCGAGATCGGGATCGCCGAGCGGCTCGACGATCCGCATTTAGTCAAGCATCTCGATTGCAGCCTGCACGGCGACGTTCTGTACTACGCGATGGAACTGGTCCCGTGGGGCTCGCTCCGCGACATCCTCATCCAGCGAGATCGGCTGCCTTGGAAAGAAGCGGTCGAGTCAGCCGAGCACATCTCGTCGGCGCTCGCCGCACTGCATAAAGAGGGAATCGTCCACCGCGACCTCAAGCCCGACAACGTATTTCTCTCCGACGACGGACGGCTGAAGATCGGCGACTTCGGCTTAGCCCGTGATCTCGGCGCGACCCGCCTGACCATCGACGGGACGACGGTCGGGTCGATGCGGTATATGGCTCCCGAACAGGTCCGGGGAGAAGACGACCTCGACGGCCGCGTCGATCTCTACGCACTCGGATGCCTGTTGTTCGAGATGGTCACCGGTCGGCTGCCCTTCGAGGGCCGCGCCACGATCGACATCTTTAATGCGCACGTCAAAGAGACACCCCCGCGGGCGAGCGAGTTCAATCCGCAGATTCCGCGCGCGCTCGATGATCTCATCGCCAAACTGCTGGAAAAATCTCGTGACGCCCGCCCCGAGACGGCTACGGCTGTCCGAACCGTGCTGCTGAAGTTATTGGAAAACGACGGAAATGATGTCGATGTCGAGGCACTGCTCGCTGAGGTGCGGATAGCTCCGCGAACCTCGGCGGTCGAACCGGCCGTCCCCACTTCCGGAGAGGCGGTTGCGGAATCGCTGACCGAACGCCTGAAGAACACGGAGGCCCGGCCCGAAGTCTCGGCGGGGCGACTCGCCGTGATCGGGGTGATCGTACTGGTCGTTGCGGCGATCGCGTGGTTCGCAACGCGGAGCGAGGCCACGCCCGACGCGGACGAACCGTCAGCCCCGACCGCGGATGGCAATGCCGAGACCGACTAACACAAGCACGCCCCCGGCGACCTGCGTCCAACCGACCGCTTCTCCCAAAATCAGATACCCGAACAGGCCGACAAATATCGGCTGCGCCAGCAGCAGGGGAGAGGCGATGCTGACCGGCAAGTGCCGTAGCGACGTCGCGATTAAGCCTTGGCCGAGCAAGTGCGGGATTATCGCGAGGCCGAGCAGCGGCAGCCAGCCGATCGCTTCGTTCGGCAAATACCGATGCCCCAAGAGCATCGGCACCGGCAGTAGGAGCAGGCTGCCCGCGATCGACGCGTACGTCAGAATGGTCCGGGCAGTAAAGCGGCGACGGGCCAACTTGGCGGCAATCTGATATCCCGCGTAGCAGACCGCCGCCGCCAGCGCCATGCCGTTGCCGAAGGGAGTGCTCCGCGTATCGAGTCGGACATCAACCAGGATCGCGACTCCCACAAGAGCCGCCGCCACACCGGCCGGATAGAGCCACGTGAGTCGCTCACGCAGGACCGCCCAACCGATGAATGCGACCAACAGCGTGGCGAGATTCGCAATCACCGTGGCGTTCGCCACCGGCGTGTAAAGAAACGACACGTGCCAGCAGGCCATGTCGCACGCGAGAAACACCCCCGGCACGGCGACGGCTGCGATCTCGCGAAGTGAGCGCGGGCTATCGTCGGGTCTCGTGTCACCGCGATGTTGCTGAAACCACGACGCACCGATCAGAAACGGAAGGGCGAGCGTGAACCGCCAAAATGCGGAGGCCGTCGGGTCGACCTCGTACCATCCGGCCATACGGGCGAGGATCGGCGCGAACCCGATTCCCATCACACCGATCAGCAATAACCCAGCCGCTTGGGCGAAGCTCAGTTCCGACTGCTCATGGTGCGTTTTCGCGGGGGGATCAGGTGAGGACATCGTCAATCGCTGAAAAGCTCACGACCTCGTCCCGCCGAACGAGGACCCGCTTGCGGTTCGCACTAATGCCGTACAACTTCGCGTCCCGCACGTAATTTTCCCGATTCGTCGGTGAGTCGCGCAGGTCATGCACGTCGGCATCGCGCAAGCTGAAATGAAGTTCGTCCGCTTCCACCAGCGTGCCGAGAATCACGAACATGGACGAAAGGTCGAAGACCACGACTCGGCCGAAGAGCTTGGCGATCGTTGAGGAATCGGTCATGGCAGTTGAAGTATGGTCGATGCCTCACATGAAACAAGCGGGCGAAAATTGCGGGTGGCCGGGGACGGCGCTTTCGCCGCCCCCGGAATCGATCGATCACACGAAAACGACTCGTGAAGATGCGTTGGTAGACGTCTTAATCGCGGTGATTGACGGATAAGAAAGTAGTGCGGGGCACGCACGCCCACTTCAAGGCGCGTTCGATCCGCTTACTTCGTGCGCGGCTTGTGTCGTGGATGATCCGCTTACTTTGTGCGCGGCTTGTGCTGTGATGACGCGCCGGGTTCATCCGCCCGATGCCATCCGTTGGTAGGCGTCCATCTCCATCTTGCTGCCCACGACGAGCGGCACGCGCTGGTGGATGTCGGTCGGGACGATATCGACAGTCCGTTCGTCTCCGCTCAGTGCGACGCCCCCGGCCTGCTCGGCGAGAAAGGCGATTGTGTTCGCTTCATACAGCAGCCGCAGCTTGCCGTCGGGCTGCTCGGTCGTCGGCGGATAAAGGAACACCCCGCCCCGGAGGAGCGTGCGGTGGAAGTCGGCTACAAGCGAGCCGATGTAGCGCGACGAATACTTGTAGCCGAGTTCGCCCCGCCGGAGCATATCGATGTACTCGCCGTAATGTGGCGGAAAGCGGTCGCGATAGGCTTCGTTCGTTGAGTAATAGCGGCCCTGCTGCGGCATCTGCATGTTTTCGTGACTGAGCAGAAACGCCCCGATCGACGGGTCGAGCGTGAAACCATGCACGCCGTTGCCGACGCTGTAGACGAGAATCGTCGAGGAGCCGTACACGACGTAACCGGCGGCGACCTGTTTGCTGCCCGCCTGCAACGCCCATTTGGCCGGGTCATTCGCCGTCGCGGGATCGTCCGGCTTGTGAAACACGCTGAACGTCGTGCCGACCGAGACACCGACGTCGATATTTGACGACCCATCCAGCGGATCGAAGACCACCGCGTATTTTGACTTCGACGCGTCTTCCCGCAGCACCAGCGGATGCTCGGACTCCTCCGAAACCAGCATCCCAATGCTCTCGCGAAACGCGAGGCACTCGGCGAGTACGCCGTCGGCGTAAACGTCGAGCTTCTGCTGCTGCTCGCCCTGCACATTGACCGCGCCGGCTCGCCCGGTCATGTCGTTCAGCCCGGCCAGCCGCACCTTGTTGGCAATCAGTTTCGTCGCCAGCGTGATTCCCGACAGCAGCCAACTGAATTCGCCCGACGCCCCGGGGAAGCGGGTCTGCTCACTCAAAATGTGCTGCTGCACCGTCACAAAACCGCGATCAGCCAGCGGCGTCGATTCCGGACGGTAATTCGGACTGGTTGTGTTCTGAGACATGAGATCGTCGCCTGTTCGAAATGCTCCCCTCCCGAGGCAATGGCAAGCCGTCGGAAGTTACGGATCAGATTACGACTCTAATCGCAGCGGCGCTATCACAACATGCTCCGCGGATCACAGGGATTTACCAGACCGCCAAGTTCCAATCACCGTCGCGGATCTCGAATTCCCTTCCCAGAAACATTTCGCGCGCGAAGCAATGATGCGTACCGCCCGACCCCTGCCCCGCAGGACTTCGCCAGACCTTCTATTTTGACTCAGCAGAAACCCGCAGCCTGGCGATAACAGGTAGTGTGAGGCGTCTGCGGAGAATACGCGGGCTGCCCAAACCCGAATCAATGTGATGGTGACGCGGGCCGAACCCTGAACCGCGCCCTCGAACGGAGGATTCTCCAGTGCAGCCTCAGAATTCGATGCAGACACGAACGACCGAAGACGACTCGATGACCCGCGACAACTTCCAAAATTGGACGTTGCTCGGCGTCGGCCTGACCGCCGGGTTGTTCGCCGGTTACCTGACCGTCGTCCGGCCGATGCAAGATGAGATGTCAATGGTCCGCAAGGACCTCTCAGCAATGCGGGCCGAAGTCGCCGCGTTGGCCGACGAAACCGAATCGATCGAACATGGTGCCTCGCTGCTCAGCGCGATCCGTGGGCAACAGCGCGAATTGCACGCCGCGAATGACGCTTTAGAGACGATTCGTCAGTTTCGGGCGGACGTCGAAGCCGAAGGCGATCGATCGTTTCAGGCCTTGGCGGCGGTCGACCTGCTCGCCGGATTGCAGGACGACCTCATCGCCGGCCGCATCGTGACGAAGGCCGCCGCAGCAGAGTACGACCGCACCGCCGAACTCCAGGAGCGGATCGCCGATTCAGCGCATCAGATCAACGAAGCTCGCTCTTCGATTGATCGCATCGAGCAGATGCAGGACGCGTTGGTCTCCGCCCGCGGTCGGCAGGCGCTCGCGGAACTGTCGCTCAACCGCATGGCCGGAATGCAGCGACGATTGATCGCCGAGTCGTCAGCCGGCGTCGCAGCCGCGAAGAGGATGGATCAAGTGGTCGGGCTGCACGACCGCCTGATCGCCCACGGTCGCACCGTCGCCGAGGCCGACAAGAGCCTCGATCGCCTCGCCGACCTCAAGTACGACGTCATCCTCGAGGGAACCGACGTGCAAGACGCGTTCGTGGCCGCCGATGCCCTCATCGGACTCAAGCGGGAAATCGCCGCGGAAGACGACGTGCATGAGTCGCTCGATAAGGCGACCGACCTCGTGCTGCTTAAGGAGACCGTCAACGAGGCGGCGACCGAAGTGGGTGTGGCCCGGCACAACGCCGAAGAGCTGATCGCCCTGCGGGATCGCCTGGCCGGCGGGGAAGAACAGGGGGCGACCTCGGCCGCCGACGATCACCTCGACGGGCTCGTCTCGCTGCGAAATCGTGTCAACCGCGGAGCCTGGGCGACGAAGATTGCCGCCGAGAACCTGACGGACGCCGACAACGTGATCGACCGGCTGGCCGATCGCTCCGACGACATCGCCAACGCCGTCGAATCGGTCGAAATCCTTTCCGACCTGAGCGAAGAGATGGGCCGCCACCTTTCGATGATGAACGGCTTCCGCCGCGACCTGATCGAACTGGCAATGCTCGAACCGGCAATCACCCGGGCCTACCGCGTCATCGCCCCGCTGGCCGACATGGCCAACCTGCAACGGCTTAGCGTGCAAGAAGTCCGACAGGCCGCCCGGGTCATCCTGCAGCAACGTGACCACGCCATCGCCGCCGAAGTCAGCAGCGACACGGCCACAAAATAATCGAAAAGGAATGCAGTAGCTAAGTGAGTCGGCTGGGTGTCCTGATCCTCAATGCCTGCCGATTGAAGAAGCCCGCCGCTGATCCCGGCGGGCTTCTTTATTTCTATTGCGTTTAAGAGTCGAGGGTGTCAAAACGACAAACAAGCCGCGCACGAAGTAAGCGGATTAACCAGGCCCCCATCGAATGCGACTGTCGACCTGCAACCTATTTCAATTCAATCCGAAAATTCTTATACCGCACATGAGTCGGGCCGCTGACGTGGAGCTGCAATGCGATCTGGCCTTCCTTGCGTCCCTCCGGATCGACGAGGTTGACACACTCGTGGCCATTAATCGAGGTGCGAACGCGGTCGCCGACGGCTTCGATGGTGTACTCGTTCCATTCGCCAGGCTTCACGAAGGCTTCACCCGACTTTTCCCACAGCAGCTTACGGCCGCCCTCTTCATAGAGTTTTCCCCACCAGCCCTCACCGATGTCGGCCTGATAGCCGTGAACCTCGGTGTTGGAAAGGCGTTCGGAACGAAATTGAATTCCGCTGTTGCCTTTGTTCTCGACCAGCTTGACGTCAACCGTCAACTTGAAGTCGCCGAAGGTCAATTCGCTGGTTAAGAACTCTAGGTGGTTCATCTTCGGCGCTCGGCCGACGATCTCGCCGTCCTCAACGGCCCAATATTCTTTGTTACCGATCCAGCCGGTGAGATCCTCGCCGTTGAAGAATTTCGGGAGAACCTTTGGAGTGGCCTTAATCGGCACCTGCTTGAGGCTTTGCAGATAGGCCAGCAGCGACCGCACTTCTTCAGGTGACTTATTTTTGAGCTGATTCTCAGGCATCATTGATTGATCGCTGCGGTTCCAGAACTCCAGCTCGTCTTTGGAGAGCACCACCTTGCCGTCGACGGTTTTTAAGGTGAGAGAGACGTCGGTCTCATCGACGGGCAACCCGGTCGTCACCCGACCGTCAACCCCAACCGCCACGATCGGCCGGTACTGCTTAGCCATAACGGCGCTCGGGTCGACAATGTTGTGCAGGAGGTACTCAAGGCTCCCCCGATTGGCCCCGGTAATCCCCGGCCCGATATCGCCGCCGGTGCCGAAAAGCTCGTGACACTGCGCACAAGTTTCGACAAACACCGCCCGGCCCAACGTGAGATCGGGCTTTTCAAAATAAACCGCGTTCTGCTGACGCGTGAGACGACGGATTTGATCCTGCTTTTCCTTCGGTGTCGACCGGACCGACCCCCAAACCGAGGCGATGCGATCGGAAAGTTTCTTATCACCCAAATTCGTGATCTGTCGAACGATGTCGGCCGGAATGTCACTTATTTTAAGCACACCATTTTCCGCGGCATCGAGCAATTGATGGGCATAGGAGGCTCGCGATGCCAATGTCGAATAGGCGGCCCGCCGCGACTCGAGATCGAACTCCGCAAAATAATTAAGAATCACCTGCGGCGTCTCTTCGCGGTCGTATTCGGCAAGTGCTCTTAACGCGGCCGGTCGTAACTCACCCTTCTGGACTAATTCGAACAGAATAGGCGGCAGGCCCGGTTCACGAACGGCTTGCAATGCTTTAATAGCCTCCCGTCGCCGGTCATCCGGTGCCCCTGAGTCTTTCGCCAAGCGATGCAGTTCCCCAATAACTCGCTTGTCGCCAAACCGCAGTGCGAGAGATCGCGTGGGCGTTTGCAGGGTCTTCTCACCGCTGCGGCGCAGCGTCTCGCGGACCGCCACCCAATCGCGGGGCATCTCGTAGCTTCGAACGCCACGTAATGCGAGCAGCATCGCATCGAGCAAATCTCTCCGCCGCCCGGTATTTTCGGTCTTAAGTATTTGCCCGGTGAGGAAAGCGAACGACTCTGCCTGACGCCCCTCGGCGATCCGCCGCGCCGCGAATTCGTATAGCAACGGAATTGGCGAACCGGCCGCAATTTCCAATCCGGTCGCGTGGTCGGCCCCCGCCACGGGTTCCAAGGCATACCAGTACATCAGCGGCAGGTTGTGATCGCCGACATCTTCGGAATGCTTCACAAGTTGCCAAAGAAGCGGAACCCGCTGCTCCATATCCATCCGTCCGGCCGCCGAGGCCAGATAAAGACGTACGAGCTGCGACGCGTCCTCTTTGGCCATTCGCACAAATATGTCGAGCTGCGCGTCGCTCAATTGGCGGTCTTCCATCAACAGTTGGATCGCCCAACCACGAACCGCCGGATCGCTGTCATTAAGAGCCTGCTCGGCGATCTCGTCGGTCAAGCCCCCGGTCACGTGCGACGCCCACAGCCCACGCAGGCGGCGGGTCACGTCATTGTGATTGAGCGCAATCTCTTCGAGCCGTTCATGAACTTCCGGATTGCCGCCCCGCTCCTGCAAAAGTCGCCGGGCGTGTCGGACAAACCAGTCATTCTCATGGAGTTGCAGTTCGACCAGTTCGAGGTCGGACTTGTCTTTCAAATCGATCTTAATCGGCTTCGCATTGTCATAGCTCACGCGGAAAATTCGTCCGTTGCCGCGGTCGTGCTGACTGATATCAACACGGTGGCACTGTTGAATATCGTACCAGTCGATCATTGTCATCTGACCGTCGGGTCCATACCGCATGTTAATAATCTGCGATGACTTATCGTTGGCGAACAGGAAGTCGGGGCAGCGGTTGCCGACATAACCCGAGCCGTCACGTGACAATTGATCCTGATTCAGCCGCGCTCCGTGGATGTTGTTCATCAGGAGCTTGTTACGGTATTTTTCGGGCCATTCTCCGCCGAGATAGAGCATCGCCCCCGCGTGGGCGTGTCCGCCTCCGAATTCGTCGGCCCCTCGGCGCGACGACTGCCACGGATTGGTCCCATCCCAGTGGCGATGTTTCGCAATGGTCTTAATGTCGTCATACGTGTAAGGATTGAAGTGCTGGCCTGCCTGACGCTGATATCGGGCCCCCTGAATGACGTGATACAGGTGCGGAATCACGCACGCCGTAATGAAGGCGTGTCCGCGATCATTAAAATCGACGCCCCATGGATTGCTGGTGCCGTGCGCGAAGACTTCAAACTCGTGCTTCGTCGGATGATAACGCCACACGCCGCAGTTGATCCGCTGACGTTCAGAATCGGCCGCCCCCGGCTTACCGACGTTGGAATGCGTAAAGACGCCGTGACATCCGTAGAGCCAGCCATCGGGTCCCCAAATGAACGCGTTTAAGGTTTCGTGCGTATCCTGCCAGGCCCAGCCGTCCAGTAGAATCTCCGGCTCGCCATCGGGAACGTCGTCGCCGTCCGCATCCGGGATGAACATGAAATATGGCGCGGCTCCGACCCACACTCCGCCGAAGCCGACTTCAAGCCCGCTGACGAGATTTAAGCCTTCATAGAAGATCGTTCGCTTGTCGAGCGTGCCGTCGAGATCGGTATCTTCGAAAATTAAAATGCGGTCGCGGCCTTTGTCGCCTTTCGCCCGGCGCGGGTATTCATAAGCCTCTGCCACCCACACCCGTCCTCGATCATCAAGTGCCATGGCAATCGGCTGCCGGACATCGGGTTCCGCGGCGGCGAGTTGCACCCGAAACCCTTCCGGAACCGACATGTGGTCGGCGGCTTTGTCGACAACGATTCGATCGACCATCTCGGGTCGCCCGAAGGCGTGAGCCGATTCGACGGTGCTCGTCTGGCTGATAGTCACAAAGGTGCCTTTTTTGCTGCCCACGACCACATCGGGGACGTCATCGTCGTTCACATCGCCGACCTGCACCTGCACACCGACCCCGGAACCAACATCGAGTTGCTTCGGCTCAAAGGTGACCTTTCCCAAGTCCGAGCGTCGGGTCAGCATCGCGACAAGTAGCACCGGCCCGTCGGCTCCTATGTCTTTGCCGCCATGGGCCCACCAGCGTTTGCCGGTGATGACGTCTTTCAAACCGTCGCCGTCGAGGTCAACCAGTTCAATCGCATGCAATTGAGAGACGGAAAGTTCGAACGGGCGCTCGTCGGCCGACTCACCCATGATGAGATGCTTGCGAAATTTAATTTCGCCCTTTTCTTTAAACTGCTCGAACCATGCGAGGCCGTAGCCGTGGGCGTGCATGCCGGTCAGAACGTCATTGTCCCCGTCGCCATCGAAGTCGTAGGCATGCATCTGAGCGCCGCCGCGATTCGTAAATTGATAGGGGTGGAGCGTCCAACGACCGGTGCCTGAGGCGGGTTGTTCCCACCAGCCCTTCTTTTCCAATAGATCAGGCCGTCCGTCACCGCTGACATCGCCCACGCCCAGGCCGTGGGTAAACTTATGAATGTTCTTCTGCGGAGTGATCGGCCGAAACTCCCACGCGGCTTCCGGCTGAGCAGAGCGAGCCGCGTAGCCATAAAAACCGTTGTGAGCGCAGATCAGCTCTTTAGTACCGTCGCCGTTAATATCGGCGAACGTGGGGGACTCGTTATCGACCGATTCGAGCACAAGGTGACGGGGCCAGTGTCCGTCGCGGCCTGTGTTTTCAAACCAGTAGGCTGCTTTGCCGGGAAATCCGATGACTAAGAGATCGGGCTTTCCGTCACTATTAATATCGTCCCCAAAGGCGAAGAAATTATCCGAGTAGCCCTTCGGATTGAAGGGTTTCGGTTCGTAAACTTCGACAACGTTGGATTTCCAATCAGGGCCGTAATAGATGTACGGCCCGCTGGCGATATCGACGTGCCCGTCGCCGTCGAAATCGGCAAAGGCTGCTCCTTCGCCGTAGAATTCGTCGGAGAGCTGAATCGTGTCGTAATCGACGTTCTCAGCCGAACACGCCCCGGCAATTAGTAGGGAAGCCAAGCAGGCGACAGAGCGAAGGGACATGAACCGGTCCTCGGTCATGGAGGGTGGTGAAAGATTATTGTTTGGTTTGTTTAGCCGCGACCGATAGGGAGCGCTCCCTATCGGTCGCGGCTAAACAGAAGAACAAATTATTTTATTGTGAATTCAGGAAGGGGGACGATTTTGCCCCCTTCGACTGCTGATTGATGGGCACAAATTCCGACGCAGGTCCAATTCGCGCTGGTCCGCGCGTTCGGCCACGGATCGCGATTGTCAACGAGTGACGACACGAATTCGTGGACCATGTGTGGGTGCGAGCCGCCGTGGCCGGCTCCCTGAATAAAGGAAAGGTGCTCTTGATCGGCGACCTGCTGCGTAAACTCGCGTATCTCTTCCGGCAACAAGTGGGCGAAATCGGTCACCTTCACTCGTTCGGGGATCATTGCCTCCGGCTGCTTGGCCGTGTGAATGACCGGGTCTTCGCCTTCAATGAGCGGCCATTCAAAACTCTTCTTTGTGCCGTAGACGTCGAAGCTCTCGCGATATTGCCGGGCCGTGTCGAACAGGAACCGCCAGATATGCGCGGCGACGTCGGAGCCTCTAATCTTAATATGACACGACTCTACGGCGAATTTATTACCTGACTTCTCGGCAATGTCGGCGTTGACGACCCCGGAGCCGAAGCACGACACGTACTCGGCTCGCTTGTCGAGCAAGCCCAGCACCGGGCTGACGACGTGCGTGGCGTAGTGCATTGGGATCATTCGCTCCCAATATTCCGGCCAGCCCTCCATGTCCTGCGGGTGGGAGGCCTGCATGTACTGCACGTCGCCGAGTTCGCCGCTTTTGAGCATTTCCCGAATGAACAGAAACTCGCGGCTGTAGACGACCGTCTCCGCCATCATGTATTTGAGTCCCGTTTCGTCGACGAGTTTGGCGATCTGCTCGCACTCTTCGATCGTGGTCGCCATCGGCACGGTACACATCACGTGCTTGCCAGCTTTGAGCGCCTCGATCGACATCCAACCGTGATCGGGAATCGGCGAGTTGATGTGGACGAAGTCGACTTCCGGGTCGGCCAGCACCTGCTCGTATTCGGTGTAGCGATTCTCGATCCCGAATGCGTCGCCGATCTTATGGAGCTCCGCTTCGTTACGCCGGGAAATCGCCCGGACCTCGGCCTGCGGGTGCTTCTGATAAATCGGCAGAAACTCGGCTCCAAAGCCGAGTCCGACGACGGCAACGCGAACGGGGGCGGGGGCGGAAGGCATCTTCAGTCTCTTATCAAGTGGGCAATTCAGCATCAACGGTAGCCGCGGCAGGCCACTTATCAACACATATTGACGCGTGAAGGCTGGGACGGCCATGAGAAATCGCGCATATTCTTTAGGAGAATTTACGGTGGCGGAAGTGAGAAGTCAGGAGTCGAGGGAAGTGCTTTGTCAGTGAGTCGGCGTCATGTCGCGTTGTTGATTGAGAGTTCCAATGCGTATTCGCGTGGGCTGCTCGAAGGAATCATTGCCTACACTAAGCAACACGACCGGTGGTCTGTTTCGCTGCCGGAGCAGGGACGGGGCGCAGCGCCGCCGACGTGGCTGACGCGTTGGAAGGGCGACGGCATCATCGCCCGCATCGAAACGCCGGAAATCGCCCAAGCGGTCCGAAAGGCCCGTGTGCCGACGATCGATCTGAGCGCGGGGCGCCATCTGCCGGAGGTCCCGTGCATCGAGACCGACGATGAGGCGATCGCGCAGGCAGCCTTCGATCATCTCGCCGAACGCGGGTTCCGCAGCTTTGGATTCCTCGGTGAGCCGGAGTTTGCTTGGTCGAATAACCGGCGAGACAGCTTCAGCAAGTTGGTCAAAGACGCCGGTGGCGATCTTTCCATTTTCGACAGTAAACCATCGCACGAGCCCAGGTACTCGTGGCGGCGGGAGTGGAAACGGCTGGTGCGATGGATCGAGTCACTGCCGAAACCGGCCGGAGTCATGGCGTGCTATGACATCGCCGCGGTCCGGCTGCTCGACGCGTGTCGCGAGATCGGAATTGCGGTCCCGGAATCAGTGGCGGTGATCGGCGTTGACGACGACCCGCTGCTGTGCGACTTGAGCCGGCCTTCATTGTCGAGCGTCGTCCCGGACGCCTCCCGCACCGGCCGCATGGCTGCCGAACAGCTCGACGCGATGATCGCCGGGGAGCGAACCGGCCCGCTGCTAAAGCTGGTGAAACCCTTGGGCATCACGACGCGACAATCGACCGAGGTCTTGGCGATCGAAGACCCGCTGATCGCGCGGTCGGTGCGGATCATCCGCGAGAGGGCCTTCGACGGCATCTCGGTCGGCGACGTCCTGCGCGAAATTCCGCTGTCCCGTCGACTATTCGAGAGCCGATTCGTGGCGGAATTAGGTGTGACGCCAAGGCGAATGCTGACGCGGCTGCAGATGGAGCGGGCGTCACTACTGCTACGAACCACCGAGTTGACGATCGCCGCCGTCGCCTCGGCGGTGGGTTACTCGCACGTCGAGTCTTTCAGCGTGGCTTTTCGAAGGGAGTCGGGCGTGCCGCCGGGGGAGTATCGGCGCGCGACCGCGACCGGCAATCAGAATGGCGGACAGAGGGGAGCGAGCGGCATTTGAAGTCTCGCACACTTCCGCTTGCCCTCCGCGGCGTGGTATACGTCAACGTCCGCTGATCCGTCACGTCGCCCTCATCTTATACTAATAGTAAGAGGAAAACCGATGCGTTCGCTGATTTTCTCCGCGATACTCGTGGCCGTTCCCATGGTCGCGCTGGCCGAGTCCGGTACATGGGCCTTCAAGCCGGGCGACGACGCCTTCACCGATGACGCCCTGCTCGACCTGCGTTACCTGAACGAAGACGAGTCGGGCCAGAACGGATTCGTCCGACTCTCCGAAGATGGCGACGACTTTGTGCTGGGTGACGGAACCCCCGCGCGGTTCTGGGCGATCGGAACCGGCCTTTACTCGAAGTCGGCCGAGGAGATGGAAGAGCATTGCCGCTTCCTCGCCAAGATCGGCGTCAACATGGCCCGCCTGCACACCACGGTGTGCAATAAAAAGGAAGGCTCGAAGATCACTGATGTCAATCAAAAAACGATTGACGGCATCTTCCGTTTCCTTGCCGCCGCAAAAAAGAACGGCATCTATGTCACCATTTCCCCATTCTACGGGCACTTTAATACTCCGGAGAGTTGGGAACTCGAAGGCTACACCGGCAAGTATCCTTGGGGAGCCCTGTTCATCGAAGAGCGGATGCAGGATGCCTATAAAGTTTGGACTAAAAAACTCTATACGACGGTCAACCCACATACCGGACTCGCCATTAAGGATGACCCGACCGTCGCGATTATTCAGGTCCACAATGAAGACAGCCTGCTGTTCTGGACGAATTCTCGCATCCCCGACGTCTCAATGCGGAAGCTCGAACGAGCCTACTCCGACTTCCTGACCGAAAAGTACGGATCGCTCGCGGCCGCAAGCAAAGCGTGGGACGGACACAAGTGGAAGCGGGACGACCTCGACAACGGCATCCTCGGCCTCCTCGACATCTACCAAATGACGATGGACGTTTCCGGTCGGCTTGAGAAACGCCTGCGTGATCAGACGGAGTTCTATACCACCTACCAACGCGATTTTTACGCTCGAATGGGCAGCTATCTCCGTGACGATCTCGGCTGTAAGCAACTCTTGAACGCCACCAACTGGCAGACCGCCAATAACCTTAAAATGAAGGCGTTGGAGCGATACACTTACGATGCGCTCGACGTCGATGCCGAGAACATTTATGTGGGTCGAGGCTACGCACACAAAGCCCCCGACGGCACCCATGGCTATCGAATTAATAAAGGCGACTTCATCGTCAGCGAAAGCACACTCTATAAGCCGCTCGATTTGTCGACGACTTTAAAGCAGACGGTCGGGCACCCCACGATGTTGACCGAAACCAGTTGGAAGCACCCCAACCTTTACCAAAGCGAGGGGCCTTTCCTCGTGGCGGCTCACACGTCGCTGACCGGGTTCGATGCCGCGTTCTGGTTCTCCGCGGGCGCAGCCCGGTATGAGAAAGACATGGCGCGGCGTTTCTGGACGATTAACGGCGAGCATCCGATCTTAAAATGGACCTTCTCGACGCCGATGCACGCGGGAATGCTCCCGGCCAACTCGCTGCTGTTCCGGGAAGGATATGTAGAGCAGTCCGATGTGTTAGTGAAGGAAGTGCGGTCGGTGGAGTCGATGTACCGGCGGGAGCCGGCCCCGCTCGATGACCGCGAAATCGACGGCGTGACTGACGAGTCCAACCTGTTGACGTCGACAAAAACACCCGACGGCCGGATCAGCCCCGTCGCGTTACTGGTCGGCCGCTGCGTCTCCGAGATCGCGGCCGAGGAGGACGACTTAATCGTCGAAGATTTCTCCGATCGCTTGGACGCCGAAGAGCAGACCATCACGTCGACCACCGACGAACTGAAGTGGGATTACGGCGACGGCATTTTCACACTCGACGCCCCCGCCGCTCAGGGCGTCACCGGATTCTTAAAAAAGGCGGGCGGCCGATTCGAACTCTCCGACGTTACCATCGATTCGACCAACGACTACGCGACCGTCCAACTGGTTTCCATGGATGGCATGTCGCTGGCGGACTCGGAGAAAATCCTCGTTCAAGTCGGGACGACGGCCCGTCGCACCGGTTGGTCAACCAAGCCCACCACCGAAGCGTTCGGTCGAAATAAGGAAGAGGTCGAGGGCGAGGAAATCACGAGCCTCGGCGAAGACCCGTACCAAATCGCCAATACGCAGGTCACGCTGATTTTGAAGAACTCCAACATCAGCAAAGCGATGCTGCTCGACGTCAACGGCTATCCCGCCAAAGAGGTCGGTATCGCGTCGGATAAGGCCGGCATCGTGCATGTGACCCTGCCGGAGGATACGATGTATCTGGTCCTCTCCAAATAAGGCTCCGCACGGGCGCACCGCTCTGAGCCATAACTGAGATCAATTGAGATCATCATGTGGCTCAGAGCCTCCTGCTCGCTGGAATTTAACGCCCCCGTGGCGACGCCGTTCATCCTCATGCTGCGGCCCCGAAGCGGGGCCCAGCAGTGGGTGGCGCGGGAGCAATACGTGCTCACGCCGAGCGTGCCCGCGATCGAATTCGCCGATCCGTTCGGGAATTTATGTCAGCGGCTGACTTCGCCGGAGGGTCCGTTCTCGATTCGAACCTCGGCCGACATCCTCGCGGCCGATCACGTCGACACCGCCCCCGGTGCGTGGTTCATCGAGGTGCAGAACCTCCCCGAATCGACGATCCCGTTTCTATTGCCCAGCAGGTACTGCGAGTCGGATCGTTTCTCAACGATGGCGGCGTCGCTGACCGCCGGGTATCAGCCGGGCTACGACCAGTGCACGGCGATCGTGCACTATATTCGCGACACAATGCAGTACGTGCCCGGCACCGGCCAACTGATTATCAGCGCGTCGGAGGTCAATGAACGCACCGAAGCCGTCTGCCGAGACATGGCTCATCTGGGGATCGCGCTGTGCCGCGCCCTCTCGATCCCGGCCCGCATGGTCGTGGGCTATCTGGAGACGCTCCAACCGATGGACCTTCACGCCTGGTTTGAAGCCTACGTGGGAAATCGCTGGTACACCTTCGACCCGACGCAAAACGATCTCTCCGGCGGCCGCGTCGCCATCGCCTACGGCCGCGACGCCGCCGACGTCGCCCTCTACAACCAATTCGGCGACCCACTGGAAATCCTCGACATGTCGGTCACCGTGGAACGCTTGAATCAACCGCCGACGTAGGGCAGGGGTGATTAATCTTTAAGAACGAAATCAGCCTGCTTAAGATACAAGCCCGAGGCATTTATCACAGATAGCGACGGCCGAGGGTTTGTGACCTAAACCTTGCTCGCAAACGGAGGCACAAATTCACGTTTTTTGGCATTCCTAATGAATTGCAAGTGCGATGAGATATCAGAAATAAATGGTGCATCGGCAAGAACTTATGCCGACCTTCACCTCAAATCGATAAGTGTCGATACAAATTTATGGCTTGAGCACTACCAATGCCCGTCGACCGGCATTTTATTTACAATGGATTACCCCGAAAGCGATTACCATGGAGGGGGGCCTCCACGACTGCGTAAAGGAACCAGTCCCGATAAACCTTAATCCGCCACGGGCCTTCGTTACGTCGCGAGAAACGACGGGAAACGACAAGTGAAACAATTAGCGACAATAATAACCGAAATCCAGGAAATTGAACTCCTGAGTCAGGACGATATCCGGCCAGAACAGCTTGCCGACGAATTAGCAGAGCAGTCCGATATCTGCCCCGCCGTGGGAGCGATTCTCCGTTTATTCGAGAGACATCCCCAGCACAACTTTGGTGCTCCGGGGCCACTTGTGCATGAGATTGAAAGGTGTTACGGGAGTGGCTACGAGGCGGAACTCCAAGAGTCGCTCAACCGTAAGCCGACGAGACTGACAGTCTGGCTCGCCAATCGAATTGTAAATGCGAAAGACAAGAACCACGGCACCTTCTTAAGAATTCTTCACGCTATTGCAGAGAACAAAGCCGCGGACAGCGATGTCCGAACCGACGCAAAAAACTTTCTCGAATTGCACGCCGAGCATGATGACAGAAGTAGCGTACAGCCCGAATAGACAATAAGCTTACGGTACTCCTTCCATTCGATCTGCGCGGGTGGCCCGGCCGACGAATCGGCCGGGCTACCCGCTACCCGCCTTTAGAATTCTTCAAGCACTTCTTCGGATCAACACCAGTCGAGCGACGTATTATCGGAGTAGTGTCAATGGATTGGTTCGATGTGGCAGATGAAGCGACTCCGCACCTTCTGCGGAACGACTACGCGAAATGCGAAGAGATTGTTCGAAAAGCTCTGTTCGAAGAGCCCCCGTCTCCGTTTGATCACGTGCTGAAGTCCGAGTTCACGAACGACCCTCGCGATGTCGCCATAGAGATCAATGCATTCGTCGAGCGCGAATCCAAGCAATTCGCTGTGGGCGCCATTTACACCGAGACAAACGGGTTCGATATTAATCCCGATCGGTGGTATTTCGACCTTTTCGCCTACCAAACAGACGGTGGCATTGAAGACACGGATTGGATTTCAAACTGGCAAAGCGATCTCTGGCCCGAATGCACGCTTACCGGAATGGAAGACCTTCAGCAAATTTACGCTTCGAATGAACTCGGATCCGAAGCCGCTTACCTATTCAGCCTGCTTGTAGTCATTCAATTTCAAAAACTTATTTACTCCGCACGGACTTATATGAATATTGGTGATATCCCAGTGTACTCGACCGGACACGACTATAGTTTTATTGCGAGGTGCTGATTGACAATTGATGGCAACGTGGGTGGCCCGGCCGACTCGTCGGCCGGGTGCCGACAGGCATAGGATGTTGTTCGAGCGGCTTACGAACATGACAGCGGTTTCGCACGTTCTATAGCTTCTCGAAAGCCATCTTGTCGCTGCGCGACCCGGCCGACTTGTCGGCCGGGCTACCCCATCCCCCTTGAACCTTAAACAATCACTCCTCATACCAAGTTCGTAAAATCGTATTGCCGGCTAAATTAACAAGGCCGAAAATTAAGACCCCTAAGAGGGTCGCCAGCAGGACCGAGGCGAATAGTTCCGGTGTTCGCGATTGGTCGGCATTGGCTTTAATTAATTGGCCCAGTCCTGTCGCGCCGCTGCCGTAGCCGGCGAAGAATTCGCCGACGATTGCTCCGATCACTGCCAGACCGGCACTGGTTTTTGCGCCTGTGATTAAGTTCGGAACCGCATGGGGCAATCGGAGCAGCCGGAGTTCTCGCAGGCGGCCGGTCTGATAGAGCCGAAACAGTCGTAAGTACTCCGGCGGAACGCGGGTCAATCCGGCCGTCGTGTTGGCGATGATCGGGAAGAGGCTCACGACCAGCGAGACCGCGATGACGCTCTGCAGTCCGTAGCCGAGCCACAGGATGAGTAACGGGGCGATAGCCACGATCGGCACGGTCTGCAGGAAGATCGCATAGGGGTAGAACGCGGTCCGGATGATGCGGGACTGTGCGAAGACGATCGCGATGGCGACACCCAGAATCAAACTCGCCATAAAACCGGCGAGGGCGGCAATCAGCGTGCGAACGGTGGCCGTCGCGAAATGAAGCGGGCGAGCGGCGACGGCTGACGACACCTCATAAGGTGACGGAAGCAGATACCGCGGCAACTCGCCGAGACTCACGATCAACTGCCACGCAATCACAGTCGCCAATAGGACGGCGACCGGAGGCAAGGCTCGCCACAACCAACCTGTCACGTCGCGGCCTCCTTCAAGTTGGAGGCGACCGACCGCACGAGTGTTGTGAACTCCGTCGACGTTCTTAGTTCCTCACGGCGCTGCTCCGGCAGGTCGATCGGCACGTCGGCAACGATGCGTCCCGGCGGTCCGCTCATGACCAGCACCCGCGTCGACAGAAAAACCGCCTCGGCCACGTTGTGCGTGACGAACACCCCTGTCCAACGGTTAAGCGACCAGTCTCGCCGAAGTTCGTCATTCAGCTTTTGTCGGAGCAGGTCGTCCAGCGCCGCGAACGGTTCATCGAGCAACAGCAACGCCGGCTCCGTCACGAAGGCCCGGGCGAGCGCGACCCGCATTCGCATCCCACCCGAGAGTGCCCCAGGGCGCTTTTGAAAGTCCGCCGATGCGAATCGCGCTCGCTCCAGCGCCGCCTCGCAGCGTTTTCGACGCGTTGATTTCTCAGCCCCGATCAATTCGAGCGGCAGGCGAGCATTCGCGAGCGCCGTCCGCCACGGCAGCAAGTTGGACTCCTGAAACACGAAGGACCGCTCCGCGGGAGCCGCGACGATTTGCGATATGCCCGAGGTCGGTTCTTCGAGTCCGGCGATCGTCCGCAGTAAAGAACTCTTCCCGCAGCCGGAGGGCCCGATGATCGAAACGAACTCCCCCGCGGAGATGCGGAGGTCGACCGACTCCAATGCCCGGAATACCGAGCGGGGTCGCCCGTAATCGAGCGTCACGCCCGCGAGCGAGACGGCCAGATCAGCGGCGTTAGACTCTGAAGTGGTATTCAAAGCGGCGTTGATGAGAAATCGGATGAGGCGAAGCAGTGGAAACGGGGGCGGTGTCGTGAATAATGCCGCGTCCGCTCGAGAAAAACATGCCGAATCTGTTTTATACCGACACATTCGTTCTGCCGCTGCCGGACGGGCATCGGTTTCCGATGTCGAAGTATCGGCTGCTGCGCGAGCGATTTGAGGCCGCCGAACGAGCGGACGCAATTCTGCGAGTGCCGGACGCGGCGACCGATGGGCAACTTCTGAGGGCTCACGATGCCGAGTATCTGCAGCGGGTGATCGAGGGCACACTGACCCGGAAAGAGATCCTCCGAACGGGGTTCCCGTGGAGTCCGCAAATGGTCGAGCGCTCCCGCCGGTCGAGCGGGGCGACGATCGCCGCCTGCCGGGCCGCATTGCAAGATGGCTTTGCCGCCAATCTGGCCGGCGGCACGCATCACGCCTTTCGCAATGCGGGGGAGGGCTTTTGCATCTTCAACGATGCCGCAGTCGCCGCACGCGAACTGCAGGCGACGGGCGACGTCGGTGAGGTGTTGGTGATCGATTGCGACGTCCACCAGGGCAACGGGACGGCCGCGATCTGCCGGGGTGACGCTTCGATCTTCACGTTTTCGATTCACGGCGCCCGAAATTTCCCCTCCCGCAAAGAAGTCAGCGATCTCGACATCGGCCTGCCGGACGGCACGGAGGATGCCCCGTATCTCGAGCAACTCAATACCGGTTTGGAAGCAGTGTTTGTTCGGTTCAGCCCCGACATTGTCATCTACGTTTCGGGAGCCGACCCGTTCGAGCATGATCGGCTCGGCCGAATGAAGCTGACCAAAGAGGGACTCGCCCGACGCGATCGGCTTGTCTACGAGCAGTGCCGCGAGCGACAATTGCCGGTGGCTGTCGTAATGGCCGGTGGATACGCGGAAAACGTGACTGACATCGTCGATATCCACTTCGAGACAATCCGCCTCGGCCTCGAAGTAATGACTTCAAATTCTGAATGACGAGCGCCGTGAGCAAGCAATTCAAAGTCGTCGCGCTCGCGTCACTCCTACTGGTTTCTTTTCTCGTAGCAGGATGGCTGATGATCGGTCCGTTTTCGAAGCGACCGCAAGACCTCGGCGTCACCGATGGCGGGCTGCGGGCCTGTCCGGATTCACCGAACTGCGTTTGTTCACAGGACCCACCGGCGGACGACGTTCATTTCGTTCCGCCGCTGCAGTTTGAGGGCAATCCCGCCGAAGCATTCGCCCGCTTGCGTGAAATCGTGTCGGAGATGCCGCGCACGTCGATCGTGACTCAATCAGAAGAGTACATGCACGTTGAATTCGTGTCGGCCATCATGCGTTACGTGGACGATGTTGAGTTCTTGCTTGACCCATCGCAGGGCGTCATCCATGTACGTTCGGCCTCGCGGGTGGGGTATTCCGACCTCGGCGCGAATCGCAAACGCGTCGAAGAGATTCGGCGACGATTCGATATTTAAATCAGATTTCGGCGGGCCAATTGGTAAGCAGCACAAGCCCGCAGCGCCAGCAAGGGACACAATCACCAAGTATCCACGCCCTTCGCCCCTGCGCCTTCCGAAATTATAGCGACCGCTACGAACCTTGCGGCTCCTCAGGGGCATCACAGCGTTCAAGCACATACAGCGCGCTGTCCGCCCGCAGATTGGCTCCCCAGGCCCGCTCGACGGCGACGCCGCGGACGATCGGCAGTTCCTTTAATATCCGAAACCCGATTTGCTGGGCGAGATCGCGGAAATCCCGCATCGACATCACGTGCAGATTCGGCGTGTCGTACCACTCGAACGGCAGCGACGACGTGACCGGGGCCCGCCCTCGCAACGCGACTTGAAGCCGGACCCGCCAGTGCCCGAAATTCGGAACCATCACGACCGCCCGCGGGGCGATGCGTTTCATTTCTTTGAGCACACGCTTGGGCCGCTTGACCTGCTGCAGCGTCTCGGACAGTACGGCAATATCGAACGAATCGTCCGGCAGGTCAGGCAGGCCGTCGTCGAGGTCGAGCTTGAGCACGCCGACGCCGCGACCAATCGCCCCGATCACGGCATCCTCATCGAATTCGATGCCCAACACGCTGCAATCGTGCGTCTCGAGCAGGCCTCCTAATAGCCGACCGTCACCGCAACCGAGGTCTACAACGCGACTACCCGGCGGGATCTCCCGCATCAGCAGTTCGTCGGTCATCGCGGTCATCGAATCGGGCAGGCAGTACCGATAATTCGGCCCGCCCCAAACCTGCCGCCGCGGGGGATGTGTCGTCGCCTCAGCCATCAAATTGATTCAATCTTTTCGGTGGAATCCTGCATCACTTTGCCAAAGTGAACCGCATATTATACGCAAACAGCCTTCGGGGACGACCGAATGAGCCCCTCAGTTTCGCACTTGCGAATTGCATACCCGGCTCTCGAAGACTCCGATCGGCAATGGGCCTCTCACTTTAGCTTGCAACTCTAGCTGAGAGAGAAACCGAATCTAGAAACGGTATCAAATCGCCCAACATACCAGCCCGAGGCGCAAGCCGTCGGGAAAGTCGCTGGTTGATCGACCATCGGCTTGCGCCTCTGGCTGGTATTGAAATTGCTTCTACCGAACCTTTGCGCGGCGCTGGGGCTTGGCAGAAATTTCATCCTCCGCAATTTGTTCAAACTCCGCGGCGGTCATTTCGTAAATGGCGGAGTGATGCTCTTGCTTCACCACATGCAGGTAGCAACCGACATAAGCCTGCGTCACGCGGGCTTTTGCGTCGAGCGGGGCGACGATCAGCAGTTGCAGGCCGAACTGCCGAAACAGCTCGAGCGCATACTCTGCATACTGATCATCGACCTTCGAGAACATCTCATCGACGACCACGAAGCGGAAGCGATCCTGCGCCGGGTCTTCAGGGTCGAGGTCGTATTGATAGGCGATCGCGGCGACGAGAATCGTAAAGGCGAGTTTCGATTTTTCTCCGCCCGATTGCCCGCTGCTGTCACGATACTCCGACACGATCTTCGAGGTCTCTTCCTCGACGACCGCGGCCACGAAATCAAACCAGCGACGCACATCGGTGACCTTATCCCGCCAACGCCGGGAATCATCGTCACGCAGCTTCAGAATTAAGTCTTTAATCCGCAGGAAGCGTGCTTCGTTCGCTTCCGGAGAGTCGTCGAAGCTGCCCTCGACACATTCGTCCAACCGAATTCGGAAGTCATTAATCTCCGCGTCATGAATCGGACGCGGCTCCAGCCGGATGTGCATCCCGGGGCGGTAGTCGAGCTTCCACAGCGATCGATTCAGCAGTTCGATTTTGTTCTCAATTTCTCGGCGTTCCTGTTGCAGCGAACTGCGGAACAAGCCGATCTCTTCAATCACTTTGCGATTAAGGCGCTCCTTAAAACGCTGCTCGAAACGCGGCAGGTCATCCTCGAGAATCCGGCTCCGTAATTGCAGGAAGTCGTCAACGTAGTCCGGGGTCGCCCGCAGGTCCCCGGCCCGCTCCGGGCAGACGCGGAGAAAGCGCGACATCGCATCGGTAAGATTATTGCGAATCGGCTCAATGCGTTCGTTGAGATCGGCGATCTGACCGTCGGTTTCATCACGCCATTGACGACTGCGTTCCCACAGGCTTTCCGCCGTCATCGGCGGATCGGCGAGTTGAAGATCGAGTTCCTCAAAAGACTTGCGATGCTCTTCGAGGCGACCATCGCGACGGCCATCCTTAAGCTGCCGCTCGGCTTTGTCGACCTGCTTTTTGGCAGAGGTAATTGAATTTTGTAATTCCCGCTCGTCGCCGATCAGTTGGTCCCGCTCCAATTTCAGCTCATCAATCGTTTCGACAACCTCGTCCAGACGCGCCTTCAAGGTCTGGATCGCACTCGACTTACTTTCAATCGCCCGGCGTTCGGCTTCGAGTCGCTGAATCTCGTCCTCATGCGACTCGAAGTCGATCCGCTCAAAGAATGGAATTTCCAGCGCCTTTTCGACCGCCTGTTGTTTTCGTTGCCAGCCGGCGAGTTGTTCGTCGATCGACTGCAGAGCAGCCGACAATTCGGCTTCGTCGTTTGCAAGTTGCTCAATCTCTTCGGCAAGACGCCGTTTCTTCTCGCGATTATCCCAGCCGAGAACAAAATTGCGGGGGTTTAAGATATGGTCGCGATCATCTTTATCGTGTCGCATCGACCCCGACTTCACGTGTCGGTTCGCGGTCATCGCGAGACCCTTCGCAACCCGGAACTCTTTGATCGTGTCACAGCAGGCGTAGTCAAAACGTTTCACCAGTTCCGCTTTGAGCCAAGGCAACAGCGGGTGGCCGTCGCGGTAGTCGAGTTTCTGAAGTAACGAGTGCGGCGAGGCATTACTGGACGGCGAAGACTTTTGCTCGCCAACCCTAAGATAGACAAGACGTTGTCCCCGCCCGCCGACTGCGAGCCGCGTTTGCTCCACATAATTTGTGACGGGAACATAGTATCGCTGCGGAACCAGCAGACTTAAGGCGAAGCCGCGGAGCACTTTTTCGATGGATGATTCCCAGTCCCGTTCGTCCGGGTGAACTTGAATTAACTCGGCCGCGAACGGCAGGTCTCGGACTGGAAACCCGAGTCCTTGGCACATGTCATGTCGTAGACTCACACACCAGCCCGGCAAGTTTTCGCGACGACTCGACAGCTCCGCCAATTCCCCCCGCAATTCTCTCAATCTGCCTGATAGCGAGCGGACCTCAACAACCGCGTCGTCGCGTTGCAGGAGGATGCGATCTTTTCCCGTTTCAATCGTGGCCTGCAAATCCGTTAACTCAGAGCGACAGGCCTTAAACTCTTCCTCACTGATCGGCAGTTCGAGGTTGAGAGCTTGCAGGGCCTCTTCATATGATCGTGACCTCTGTCGCTTCGATTCGGCGCGTTCCCGCTGCACATCGATCAGCCGGGGTATCTCCTTCAGACGGTCACCGCCCGCCTGTTCAATTTGATTTTGCAGCGAGCGACGCGAATCGTCCTGCTCATCAATTTCCGTCGCCACATGTCGACGCCGATTCGCAACGGCCGCGTGCTCTATTTTCTCGGCTTCGATGTGTGGCGTGAACAGATCGATCGTTCGCTGAGCGAAATAAAGCCCCGCGGCATTCTTCAGTCGCGTCACCTGCTCCAGCGATTGAACCTCGGTGGCGTACTCTTGTCCGAACTTTCCAATCGGCTCAAGATAGTCGCGCTGCTGCCGGACCTTGACCAGGCTGTCGTGAGCTGTGCTGAGCTGATTGAAGTGCGAGAGCAGGCGGTCGACCTTCTCGCCCCAATCGTGAGCTTCCAGCATGTGATTGCGGATGAAATCGTTCAGCTTTTGAATATCTTTGACGGCAACGGTTTGATTAAAGACCTCCATCGCTTTGGCTTTGGTGCGCGTCGCCTTCGTGAGCCAACCCTCGTACTCCTGAAATGTCTTGGTCGCCTTAAATCCGCGGCTCTTCAGCGTCTTTAAGAGTTCGTCAGCGGACTTCAAAGCTCGAAAATCACTTTGGATCGATCTCTCGCCGCCGGCGAAGCAATAGATTTTTTGAGCGGTCTGATCAGAACTCAGATAAAGAAGCTGTGCGACGGTAAAGGACTCATCGATCTCCAAGTTGCAGAATGTCGCAAGGATGACGGTGTAGTGATCCCCCTTCGGCCGGAGATATTTCGTTCGCCCGCTCAGCGAATCCTCATCGCCCCCGCGGTCATAGGCGCCCAGCAAATAAGATTTCTCATCCCGTTCACGCTTCTTCGCGCCCGCAGCGACATTAAAATTGCGGACGCCGGGACGAACGAGCAGCGTTAGCAGGGCGTCAACGATCGTCGATTTCCCCGATCCGTTCTGTCCGATCAACAGCGCAGAGTCTCCGTTCGGCTGGATCGAGAATATCTTTTCGTGAAAGGTTCCCCAGTTCAGCAGTTCCACCCGGTGAAGTCGGAACCCCCGCGGTGAGAGTGCATCGATCGCGGAGTGTGATTGCGATTTCATAATAGCTTCAACATCCGGCGTGGTGGTTCGCCCGTCAGGTACTAAAACGTCTACTCGGAATGATCGGACACGACCGCGGCGATACGTTTCTCCGCAACCGCGTTCTTCAACTGTGTTTTCAGGTGCTCGAGCACCTCAGCCGTCAGCCGAGCTTTTAAGATGCGGCGGACTTCCCAGGCGGGCGGGTCGGACCCGAACGGCCGGACGAACGACAGGCCCTCAAGCTTACGGAGAGTCGACTGCAAATCCCGCCTCAATTTCACTTCATCTTTGTGATCCGGAAAGAACGACTTCCAGGAATCAAAGAGGACCGCTTCTTCGACCACGCAGCGGGCATCGCCGATCTGGTCTTCTTCGAATTTTCGCAGCGCATCGCGCAGCAACACGGCGAGAACGGTTTGACCGAAACTGAGTCGAGATGATCGAAATAGTCTCGGAATCATTTCATAACCGTCCGGCAGTTCTTCTTCGTCGAATTGCCTTAAGAAGGCCAAGCCTTCTGTTTCGTCGACGACGAGCCGCAGCCCGATCTTCGCCATATATTGCTCAAGCTGCGAGACGTTCGACATTAAAACGTCCCACACCCGGCCGTCCTGCTGCTCGACAACGCCTTGCAGCAGTCGAACCGCCGGCAGGCTCCAATCGCGATATTCCGGAAGGTTTTCTGACATCGATAAGTCGATCGAATAGGTGAGACGTATTGTTTAGTGAAAGGCGATCTGCCGCTTGAGCTGGTCGGTCAACGCGGCTTCCGACGGCGTTTTCTTTTGGGTGGCACGAACGTCACCCGCGGCACCGTCACGAGATAGTCGGTTGCGTCGGGGTCGTCCGCAGAAACGACGATCTCCTGCCGGTCGGTCGTATCGATGCGGTGCCCGTCTTCGGCGGCAATTTGCAGATAGCCAATCACTTCAACGAGCCCCGACGATACCGGATGCAGTTCGAGTAGCTCCGCAAGCGACGGCGCATCTTCGACAGACAGCAGGTGCTTGATCTGATCGCGCAAGCGATTCCAGTCGAGATGTTTTAACGCCGCGAAGTTTTCGAAGACATCTTGGCGACTCTCATCGTCCGGCTGAAAGTCGGAGAGGTCGACCGATTCGAATCGGGGCGGTTCCACCCAGAACGAACGTCGAAAGGGCGATTCAATCCCAGCTGTTAAATCGAGCGAGAGACCGAGCGTTTCGTCTTCGGGTCGGCCGCGAAGTTCGGTCGCCAAACTTTGAATGTCATCCAACAGCCCCGACACACGCTTCCGCTCCGCAAACGCTCTTGCGTCAAGTAGTCGCCGGAGCGTGGCGGAGAGATTCTGATTGGTCCGCATCACCTTTTCCGCTTCCACCTGCAAGACGGTGATCATATTGCGGACCGCTTCCAAGCCCTCCCGCTGCTTCGACAACTCCGGAATTTGCCGAACCTCGCGGACGATCTCTTCAAGCCGCTGTGTCTGTTTGGGCGAGAGAATTAATTTGACGAACTCATCAAAGCTGACGCCCTGATCTTCCTGCTTCAGTAAGTCTTCATGATCGAGCGCAAACTCCAAGATTTCGCCACGGCTGTCCGCTCCCTGCCGTTGCCGCTGGAGCACCTGCGTTGTGATTTCGCGAAATGAATCTTCAACCGCCCGGAAGTCGCCCTGCAGTTGCCGCAGCAGCAAGACCGCATTGGAAAATCGTTCGCGAATCTGGGCGGGGCGATATTTGGATATCCGACCGTCCCGCTCAATTTGTTCGATCTCCTCCTGCAGGCGGTCCCGTTCGGCCTTCAAGTGCGCCAGTCGTTTTTTGGGATCATCCGATGCCCCCACGACAAGATCGGCGAGGGTCTCGATGATCATCTTCAGTCGGGATTCCGTCGCCACGAAATCAAGATCGCGCTCCAGAACCTGATCAAGAAAGGCGAACACGTCTTCGGTATAGGGCGTGAGTTGAAAGACTTCTTCATCGCGGTCGGCCTCGATGAATCGGCGTAGCCAACGGGCGTCGGACGAGCACCATTCTCGCAGATAGGCCTCAGCCGAATTGCCCATCGCGTCCGGGTCGGCATCGCGAATATCGTCGAGATAGAGCGACAAGTTCGATAGCAATTCGGAGCGGGGGATCGCAATCTGGCCGGGCTGCTTGAATTGCCGGTTCAGAAAGTCGATCACGTACGGCGCAGAACGGGCCCGCAAGAGTCCGAGCGCAGGGGAAGTGTCAAAATAGATCTTTAGCTTCCGCAGGTTCATGCGTGAGCAGCCGTGTGCAAAAATCGATCGACGGTCCGCAATCAGCTGGACCGATCGTTGAATCAACGGATTGAAGTCGATTCCAGTATAGGAACGCGCGGAAACGCTTGTGTAGGAACGATTGGCCAGTTTCCGTCACAATTCAGGGATCGACGACATGAGCGAACCAATCGCCAGACTCACCGCAACTTCTCCCCTTTGCCGCGACGAGCCGGAAGAGGCGGACGATTGCCGGCTTCAACGGCGCAGGCCCGCTCAAAGCGAACGATCGAATTGCTCGCGGGTATTAACGGGATCAGGATTCCGCGTAGTTGTCCCGAGCCGACGAAATTGAACTCAACCACGATGGTCCAGGCTGCTCTGACAACTATTCCGCTCTTGGGCCAACGAGTTCGATCATATTGCCGTCCGGATCGCGGAGAATCGCGAGGCTGAGCTCGGGATTCGCCTCGATCGCTTGCGGGCCATCGGCAATCGGCTTGGCCCCGGCCTTGGCTGCCTGTGCGAGCGATGCGTCGAGGTCCTCGACGTACATCGTGAGGTAGCTGATGCCGTAGGTCGAATGAATGAACGTGTTATCGGGTCGGCTGCCACGCACGCGTTCGAACTGCATCAACTTGACCCGTGTGGCGGCGTCCCCTTCGCCGGCCTGCATAATGAAGACCTTGAACGGCTCACTGTCCGACAGACCCACTTTCTTCGACCACGGCCCCGCGACTGTGAACGTCCCGGTCTCTTTCAACCCTAAGGCCTTCGTATAGAACTCCCTCGCTTTTTCGATGTCGGTCACGACGATGCCGAAGTCGACGCGGGGCGACGAGAAATTCGCTTCCGGAACACTTTCTTGAGCATCGGCGATTGCCGAAGTGAAAAACGAACAGCAAAACACGATAACCAACGTCTTGAGCGATTTCATGGAGTTTACTCCGGGGGCGTTTAGGATGATTCCGAGCACAGATATTACCACGATCAAATCGAGAATGCGCGACCGCCGGACGTGACTCAGAACTCGACCGGAGAGGTGCCGTCGTTGATCTCGACGAGATTGCGAAACGTGTCGGGTGGAATGTCGGGCGATAGCCCGCGCACCGCGCCATCGCAGAACAGGAATTGGCAGCTGCTGGAGTGATAGCTACGAGCTCCGAGCGAGCCGAACGGATCGCCGGGCAATCGCGCCGGGTCGAACACCGGATCTATCGGAGCGGCCCAGGGGACATCGCTGCCCGACCGTTCGAAGGTCGCAAGGGAATTGGACGAGCCGTCGGTTATTTGGTTAAGCGAGCAACAACCCGAGGGCGGAAACACGGTGTTCGCACCCGTCACGGCAAAATAGTGCGTTTCGTTCTTAAAGAGCATATTTGCAGACGGGCACTGATAGACGTGCAATTGAACCCTTGTCACTGACAAGTTATTCGGCCCGTCCCACGGCTCATCAAAATCATATTGATCGTACAGTGGCGATTGATCGAGATAGGGTAGTATTAATACGCGCCAGCTATGCCAAGGCTCACCGTCCGGCCCATAGGTAACAGCTGGCGGGAAGCTGCCCCACTGGTCATGGTAGTTATGTAATGCGAACCCGATTTGTTTGAGATGGTTCATACACATTGACCGGCGAGTCGGTCCGCGACCACTGGAAACCGACGGCAATGCCAGCCAAACCGCAACGACCAACACATGCGCAACCACGAACGCAACAGCCACGCCAACGACCCATCGGCGGCTGCTGCGTGATAATTTAATTCCGAAGGATTCTTCCAACATGGCAAACTCATTATGTTACCACTTATAACAAGCCGCGCGTTCGAAAGAACCGCGGATCGAACACGGGGTCAACGTTCGAATTAGTTCGCATCATCACTATGGAGACAGCCATAACCACACTCAAGGAGGAGTACGACGATTCCTATGATTCGACCGATCGAAATTTTTCATATCCGTAGTATTTCGGCCGAGTATCTATCCGGATGTGAAGCCAAGCAACCCCCATCCCGGCCGTGCTGAGCCAAAAATGGCGGTCCGGCTCAGCATCGATTTGATTGAGCATCGTTTGGCCCACGACACACCACAACTCATCAACCTGCTCCGACGGCGCCCTGCGTACGAACCTCGCAAGATGGGTGTAGGCGTCCGGCGGGCAAAGCGGCGTCGGCACAATCATGGTCGCATCACCACCCACATTCTTAAATGATACGGCTGACGGCACCTTGTCTTGAGAATGACTTTCGCCATTCGACCGAAAATATTCCTGAAAGGCACTCGCATCGGGCTGGCGATTCAGTGAAGGCGAATCGAGTAGTACAAATTCGAACGGCCGATCCGCCAACGACTTATTGACCGGCAAGGATTCCCAGCGAAAAGCTGAGTATTGGATTTCCGCAAGCGTCGTGGTCAATCCGGCACGGAGTTCCTCGCAATCGACAAGTCGTTGTAAGAATTCGAGCCGAGTGATAGCAGAATCATTGGAACGGATTTCAAACCGCACTCCCCGTCCCGATAGTGATTCAACCTCGCGAAACTCAAGAGCCATGTTAGCCTCTCAATCGCCGGGTCGCGTGTTCGGTAGAAATTCTAATGAGAACCCGGCCCCGAGTTCATCCGAATTGCTATCGAGTGATCCGGATTGAGTCATTTGCTCCCTTAGATTCGCCCACCGGCCCGCATCCATCGTGCCGAAGTCGGACTTCTTTGATCCTTCCGGCACGCAAAGTGGCTTCATCGCATTGACGCCGAACCGAAGAATCTCAGGTGTTAACTCCGAGTTCTCCTGCAAGATAAGTTGATTCGTCTCTTCCGGTGATTTCAGGTAGGCCTGCCAACCGTCAATAGAGGCCGCGACCATGTTCCTAACAACGTCGGGATTTTCCTCGGCGAATGCGCGTGAAACAATGAGGCAACTCGTGTAAGGATTAAACCCCGTCTCCGACACCATCAACAGCTTCGGCTCAACGCCTTCCTGCTGTGCGAAATAGGGTTCGCTGAAACTATAGCCCTGTTGAGCGAAGTTCTTGTTGCGAGCGACGAATTGCGTGACGCCGCCGTTATAAGGGACGATGGAAACGTCGGCTGGCAAAACGCCGTTTCTTAAGAAGTCACTGTAAGGTTCACTCCCCATGGCGATCGTATAGCCGGCGAGATCGCTAAAAGACTCCACTTCGGCGTCGGAGCGGACCATCAGGCAACGCGGGCTGTCTTGCAGAGGCGCCATGATCGCGATGACATCGGCCTCTTGCGCTCTTAAGAGCAGCACGCGGTCCGCATTCGCCACGCCGAAGTCAGCTTGGCCGGCAGCCACTTTCTGCACGACCGGCACGCCCGATCCACCCGGCAGAATCTGAACGTCCAATCCCGCCTCTTTGTAATAGCCTTCGACATCAGCCGCGTAGTATCCGCCGTGCTCTGCCTCCGGGTACCAATTGAGCTGCAAGGTCAGCGACGTAGTTTTCTCCGCGCCATCCGATTGCGGAGTATCCCGCGGCGCACAGCCTCCCAAGGCAATTCCCAACAGGGCAATGAGAATGAGCGAGCGTTTCATGCTTTCTTATATCTGCGAAAAAGTTCGGACTAATTATGAATGGAGTGCCTGCACGGCTGAGCGTTTCACTCTTCCTCATCCACTTCCATTCCGAGCTGCCGCATCTTGCGATAAAGATTGGAACGGTGCAGCCCCAGCAGCCGAGCCGCCTCACTCATATTGCCGCGGACGCGCTTTATGCCGCGGCGGATGAACTCGACCTGAAACTCTTTCGTCGCTTCGGACAGCCCGAAGTCGGCCGAGGGTTCGAGGCCGATGTCAGGCTCCGGGGCCAGAATGAAGGCGAGGTCCTCCGGCACAACTTTCTCTCCCGCGGCGAGAAAGGCGACCCGCTCCATCAGGTTGCGGAGCTCGCGCACATTGCCGGGCCAGTGGTGAGCCTGCAAGCGTTTCTTCGCGTCGGCCGAAAGACCCAATCTTGGCCGGCGGCTTTGCTGGCAAAATTCCTTTAGAAAAAACTCCGCGAGCGGGATAATATCTTCGGCCCGGTCCCGCAGGGGAGGCAACTGCTGAGTGACGACACTGAGGCGATAATAGAGGTCCTCTCGAAACTTTTTGGTGCGGACTAATTCCGGCAGGTTGGCGTTCGTCGCCGCGACAATACGGACGTTGACGGGAATTGTGCCCGCACCGCCCACACGGGTGATGACCTTCTGCTCCAACACCCGTAGTAATTTGGCCTGCCCGCCGAGACTCATGTCGCCGATCTCATCGAGAAATAACGTCCCGCCGTCGGCCAGTTCAAATTTCCCCGCCCGAGCTTCTCGCGCATCGGTGAAGGCTCCCCGTTCGTGACCGAACAGTTCGCTTTCCAGTAGCGACTCCGCCAGCGCCGCGCAATTCACTGCCACGAAAGGGTGGTCGCGTCTTGCCCCGCCGAAGTGCAGGCTTTGCGCAACGACCTCCTTACCAGTACCGCTTTCGCCGAGGATCAACACCGGCAAATCGGTCTCAGCCAATCTCTCCACGGTCGCGCGAATCCCCGTGATCGCGGCGCTCACGCCGATCAGCCGGACGCCGCTGGTGACCTGTTCAGCCAGTGATTCGCGGCTGCGAACGAGGTCTTCGCGTTCCTGAGCGTTTTCCAACGCGACGGCCGCCTGCGTCGCGAGCAGGCCGAGCAGGTCGGCATCGTCATCATTAAAATTGCCCGTGAGCCGATTGATTGCCTCAAACACCCCGATGATCTCGCCCGCGCGATTTCGCATCGGCTCGGCCAACAAGGTCTTGGTCTGATAGCCGGTTTGCTTGTCGACCTGGGAACCGAACCGCGTATCGGTCTTTGCATCGTCGACCCGCACCCGCTCGCCCGAGCGAAGCACGCTGCCCACGATGCCGACGTTGTCGGGAATTCGCAGGGTCGCCTCCGGAACGCCGATCGCCGGCTTCGCGATCACCTCTTTCTGAGGCTTGTCCCAAATGAAAATACTGGCCCGGTCGCAGTGCAGAATGTCGCACGCCGCCTCTGCGATCGCATTGAGCAGCGGCTCAGTTTCGAGGATGCGAGTGAACTCGGCCGACATTCCGAGCACCGTCCGCAACCGATCGGCGTGCAATTCATCAGAGCGTGTGATCTCCGCGAAACGGAACCCGATGGAGAGGGCCCGCCCGACTCCGATCGTCGCGGCCAACAACTCCGGCGAGAGGCCGCGCCCCGTGAGCCACAGCAGCCGTTGCGAGTCTTCGCGCCCCAGCGGGACGACGAGGGTGCCGTCTTCAAACCCGGCAGCCCCGCGATCGATCGCCTCAGCGAATAGCGACTTCGGGGCGATCGACGGATCGACGCTGCCCCATTGACCGAGGCAGACCCAATCATCTCGTCGCTCCCAAACAGCAGCGCCGCGCGCACCGAACTCCGCCGCGATGTCGAGCAGCGCCGACTGCAGATACGCTCCACGCTGCCGGGCTTCCGGGTCGATCGCCAGCGACAGCAACCGATCGGTCAGCCATATCGGCGACGACCAATCGCCCGACGCGGGAAATGCCTCTGACCAGGTCTTCCAAGCCGCATTTGCGACAGCCATCACAGCCCGCCTTTACTCAATATCACCACAGATTGCGCAGTCAGAACGACCTCGCCCACCTGAAGATTGAATCATTCCGACCAACAATATGCAAAGGTGACGCCTTTTGACAACACCCAAGAGTAGAGACGACAGACAGATCACGCCGGGAACCTGTCGGTGAGGCCGCCCCTCTGGTAGCTTGACCGCTCAATTTTCATTCGCAGAAAGACGTGCCATGTCGACCGAAACTTCCCAGCAACTCAACAAGATCAGTTCCCGCATCACCCAGCCCCGCTCACAGGGGGCCTCGCAGGCGATGCTCTACGCGACCGGGATGTCCGCCGAGGACATGAATAAGCCGCAGGTCGGCATCGGCTCGGTCTGGTACGAGGGCAATAGCTGCAACATGCACCTGTTGGCCCTTGGTAAGCATGTCAAGGAGGGCGTGCAGCGCTCCGATCTGATTGGCTTCCAGTTCAACACCATCGGCGTCTCCGACGGCATCTCGATGGGCACCGAGGGGATGTGCTATTCCCTGCAATCGCGCGACCTCATCGCCGACTCGATCGAAACGATCATGGGCGCCCAGTGGTACGACGCCCTCGTTACGCTGCCCGGCTGCGACAAAAACATGCCCGGCTGCGTGATGGCAATGGGTCGGCTCAATCGCCCATCAATCATGGTCTACGGCGGCACGATCAAACCGGGTTGCGGGCCGAAGGGCGAGAAGCTCGACATCGTTTCAGCCTTCCAGTCATACGGCGAATACATCGCCGGCAAGATTACCGATTTGGAGCGGGCCGAGATCGTCCGCAAAAGCTGTCCCGGGGCCGGGGCCTGCGGCGGGATGTACACGGCCAACACGATGGCCTCTGCCATTGAAACCCTCGGCATGAGCCTGCCTTACAGTTCGTCGATCCCCGCCGAAGACCCCGCCAAAATTGAAGAGTGTCACCTCGCCGGTCAGGCCATTTTGAATCTTCTTAAACTCGACCTGAAGCCGCGGGATATCATGACCCGCGAAGCCTTTGAGAACGCGGTCACGATCACGATCGCTCTCGGCGGCAGCACTAACGCCGTCTTGCACTTAATCGCTATGGCCCGCAGCGTCGACGTCGACCTCACGATCGATGACTTTCAGCGGATCAGTGAGGCGACGCCTTACCTCGCCGATTTAAAGCCCTCCGGCCAATTCGTGATGGAAGACCTGCACTCCATCGGCGGTACGCCCGCAGTCATTAAGATGCTTCTTGAAGAAGGGTATCTAAAAGGGGACTGCATGACCTGCACTGGTAAGACTCTCGCCGAAAACGTCGCAGACTTACCTCGTCTTAAGGAAGGACAAAACCTCGTGCATGCGGTCTCCGAGCCGATTAAACAGACCGGCCACATCCGCATCCTCCGCGGCAATCTCGCCCCCGAGGGAGCCGTCGCCAAGATCACCGGCAAAGAAGGCTTGCAGTTCAGCGGCCCCGCCCGCTGCTACGACGGCGAAGAGGCGATGCTTAAAGGCCTCGAAGATGGCGATATCCAAAAGGGCGACGTGATCATCATTCGCTACGAAGGCCCCAAAGGCGGCCCCGGCATGCCGGAGATGCTCACTCCCACCAGCGCGATCATGGGAGCCGGCTTGGGTAAGGACGTCGCCCTGTTGACCGACGGCCGTTTCAGCGGCGGCAGCCACGGCTTCATCATCGGCCACGTCGCTCCCGAAGCCCAGGAAGGCGGCCCCCTCGCCCTCGTCGAAGACGGCGACCTCGTCTCCATCGACGCCGAGTCCAACACCCTCGCCTTCGAGGTCGAACCGGAGGAGCTGGCCAAGCGCAAAGCCGCTTGGACCGCCCCGCCGTATAAGCACACCCGGGGGACGCTTTATAAGTATATTAAGAATGTGAAGAGCGCGAGTGAGGGTTGTGTCACGGATGAGTAGGCACTTCGTGCCTTGTGCCTGCGGCAGTGATATATGAGCGTACTATCATTTATCGTCCGGCATTGGTTTCGATTTGCGAGCCTGATCGCGATCGAAACCGTTTTGGTCGTGTTGGCGCTCCCAACTTACAGTGCGAGGCCATCCTCGCCGGAACAAATTCTCGTTGACCGAATTCAGACAATTCTTGGAATCGCCGTTCTGCTGCAGGTATTGATTCTAGCATCGGCAATTCTTGGCAATCACTTCTTGATTGACCGAAGACCAGCAACTAGAATTCTCGAGGACGGGGAAAGCTAGCAGGTAGCAGTTGGCCCGGCGGGCAATTGCCGAAACGGCCTGCTACCACCTATTGATTGGAAACATAATCCTTTAGCGGCCCAGCCAACCAATCCGATTGTTCGAGCGATTTCAACAAACCCTCTCGCGCTCGATCGGGAACTCGAAGGAGATAGCTGTCTGCGGGTAGCTCGGCGTAGTGGGCTGCGTTTCCGGGTAGCAAGCGGTGCCGCTCCGTAAAGTTACGCTCATGCGGTCGTGCAAAGCTTCGGGGGACGTCGTTGGGGCTTAGAAACAACCACTCGGGATTTCCAGCCCTGCCGAGATTAGCCCGATGAACGGGATAACCGTGAGCGGAACTATCCGGCTGATCGAATTGAACGTTCAAGGCCTTGGAAATCGCCCTTCTTAGCAAATTGATGTCTGTTACGGATTCCACAACCAAGCTGTCGGGGATAACGCGATGAAGCATTCGCAAGTACTCGGAAAATGAAGACGCGACCACTTTCTCAATATCACATTCCACGTCGGCATAAGTAATCCGAGGCTCGGAGCGACTATTTCGGTAGTCCAAGCAAATGTGCCAATGCCCGTCGCCGTCAATTGGAATCAGCCCGTCCAGTTCGAAGCTGACAAACTCGCGGCACTCGTCCCAGTCCACATGGAGGATTGACGGGAAATACTCACCTATTCCCGCGATAACGGTATGGGCCATATCCGGCAATTCGAAGCATATATACCCGCCATTTTGCGCTCGAAGCAGCTCTAAATATTCCTTCGGAAGCTGTACGCCCAACTCCGCCTCGGCGTCAGCAACGGTTTTGTCCGTCAAGGTGGGCTGTAGATACGGCAAATAGACAGGAATCCGCCAAATGTTCGCGGCATCGGCCTGCATTGTTTCACCTCTTTAAAAAGTGCACGCACCGACCGTGTTGATAGAAAATAGCGAGACGCGAGTGGCCCGGCCGATTCTAACAATATGCCGACAGTCACAAAATGCTGTTCTAGAAAGTCGCGAGCCTCGATTCAGGTACAACTCTGAGGCGAATTTTTTTGAACGGCAACCTGTCGCTCCACGATCCGGCCGCCTGACGGCCCGACCAGCCCGGTACGGTTCCGCCTGTTCGTCGGTGGGCGGTCGGCGAGAGGCGACTCAGTGATCCCGTCCCTTGCTGGCGCTGCGGGCTTGTATGGATGGGGCCGCCCTGTAAATCCGCTTACTTCGTGCGCGGCTTGTCATCGGAATTTAATTATTTCGAACGCATGCCGCCGGGGACGCCGATGCGGCTGTTGAGGCGATTAATTTCTCGGGTGATCAAATCAAGATTCGAGTCACGTACCGTGGGCAACCGGAAGCGGGCATCGCGGACGGCTTGGTAATCGAGGTCGGCGATTAAGAGTTGCTCGCCCCCTTCGGCGCGGACGAGGACGTTGCCATAAGGGTCGACGATCCGGCTGCCGCCCCAGAAATGGTCGTCATTCACGGCATCACCGCTGAGGTTCGCCATCACGATCGGAATGCCGTAGATCATGGCGTAAAACTGCGTGACGTTTTCCCAGCCCTTGGGGTTCGAGAATCCGCCGCCGAGGGCTCGCTCAGACGAAGCAATCGGCGAGATTAAAATCGTGGTCCCGTAAAGAGCGGCCAGATGGACCAGCCCGGGGTTCCACATGTCGGCACATATCAAGACCGCCCCCATCCACGGGGCGTGATGATTAAAGACGTCGAAGTAGCGGCCACCGGCATAGAAGCGGCGTTCGTCGAGATTGCCGTAACTGGCGAGGTTTAATTTCCGATGCACGAACTGCACCTTGCCGTCATTCAGCACTGCGGCGGAATTATGGATCTGCGCGGCGAAGCCTTCTTCGACGAACCCGACGACCACGGCCATGTCGCCCGCTTCCTCGGCCATGCCGATCAGCAGCGGGTCATCGCGACGCATCGAGACTTCCGGTGCGCGGAAGCCAACGTGGTAGCCGGTGATCGACAGTTCGGGAAACACGAGCAAGTCGACCCCCTGCGACTTGGCTTCCTCGATCATGCGGAAGTGTGTGTCGACGTTGTGCTCGATCTCAAACGGGATCGATTCGACTTGGGCAACGCCGACCTTGAGAACGGGCGGGCGTTTCGCTGCGGCGGGTTCGGTCATCGGGCGGTGTCGTTAGGGAGATCGTGTCGCAAGGCGACCGCCTTGTAGCGTGCGCGAAAGGTAATTTCCAGATTGATCGCCGGGATGAGTGTGCACAAGCCGAGGTTCCTGAGAAGCACGGATCGAGCACGCCATCAAAGCCGCGCACGGTAGTAAGCGGATCGCGGGAAAAGCCCACCCGCCAATCAACGCCCGCTACCATCAATCCAGCCGGCGACGTGAACCGCTCCTTACCAGTCGCGGCTGTAATTGTGAGCGCGGTGTAGGGCTTCGCCGCTTGTTCCCGGCCACCCGGCGATCGGTCTTACTCCATCAAATCGGGTTGATTGTTTGAATCTTCCGAACTCTGTTTGTTCCAGCGATGGTCGCGGTTTTCGTCCGCCAAGTTGCCCCAATAGCCTAACAAGGCACAAACGGCGCCCAAGCCAACGGCGAAGGCAATCCACGAAACAAGAATGGTCGTCGTGTCGGGGGCTTGGTAACGCATCCATAATGAAAATTTGGGCATGTTCACGAAGCGGAAGACAAACAGCACTGAGCACGCTGTTCCAAAGATGAACATCCAACTGAGTCTCGGAGCAACTCGATAAAGGCATGTCGCCGCAAAGCAAATCGCAAGAAGCGAGATGAACATCCCCTGTTTGCCGTCGCTCGTACTGACGAGCGGAGTCGACACGAATTCCCAAATAGCGATTAATAAGAATGCGAGCGCGGACCTAGCGACGAATTTCTGGCGATTGGAAGCTGGCTTTCGCCTAATCATGATTCTTAGCGGTAATAAGAATTAAATGCTCGAAGTAGCCAGAGAAAACCACGCATTAGGCAGTAAGTTCCTTCCGAACTCGGCGACAGAGAGGCTGGCTAAGAATTTTGGCATCTGTGATGCAAAACTCGTCTACCACTAATTTACACCCGGAACCTTAGAAGTCGAGCCGGCGATCGTGCGGGTGTGATGCGCTGCGAGGCATTTCGCCGCCAGACTTGATCGACTGGGGGCAGGCGAAAGCGCCTGTCCCCAGCCACCCGGCGTAATCGATCCGTCAGGTGAGTCAAGTTGGGAAACGTCACAGCAACAAGCCGAAGTTCCTGAGAACCGCGGATCGAGCACGCCAATAAAGCCGCGCACTGCAGTAAGCGGATCACGGAGGACGCCCCGCGCGTTGATCGTTCCCCGCCTCCCGCCATTCCACCCGGCGACGTGATCCGCTCCTTGCCAGTCGCGGCTGCATTAGCGGCCAGTAAGAGGTGATGGGTCGGATGGTGAACTTCGAGTGAAGTTCCGCCATGGCCGGTTGATTGCAGGTCCCGATCATTTAGGATCGCCCTTATCGTATCTGTCTGGACCAGTCGAAATGAACGTCAGATCGTGGATCGGTATCGGAATTCTGGTGGCCGCGATCGCCTATTTGGCGACGGGCGTCATCACCGATCAGGTGACGCTCAAGCAGGCGCTTTACGGCCGCAATCATAGTGACGTTCGTCTTCAGTTTCTGGGGATCGAGCCGGACGATGCGGGCTCAATCGTAAAGTACAGGATCCGAAACGATCCTTACGAACCACTGGTAAAACTGAAGCTGGCGTTCGAGATCAAGCCTTTCCCAGCCCCGCGAGTGCAAAGCGGTTTCGGGTCGCGTTACCCGCATCCCGGCTTCGATTTCCCCTTGAGGCGAGCCGTGAGTTTCGAGGATCTCGGTCGCGGTGAATCGAGGACGTTTACCCTGTCCGTAAAGAATTATCGCCCCAAACACCTCCTCGGTTGGGAGGCCAAAGTCGCCTCGTTCGAACGCCGCCCCGACCGCTGGTTCTGGTGGTCCTGGGGATATACGCAACTGGAAGTCGGCCCCCCTGCCGACCGGAGTGGCGTGTTTCCCCAGCAGGGGATGAACCCCGCCGCCGGCCGCACTTTTCTCAAGTAAAGCAAAAAGTTCTGAGTCGTTCCGATCGCTCAGCTGGGAATTGCCACTTGATAAAAGTCGCCCCCCATTTCAGCCGCGCACGGCAGTAAGCGGACCGGGGTGGACACGGCCTCACGTCATGCCGATCGGCGACGTGATCCGCTCCTTACCAGTCGCGGCTGCGTTGGATCGCGAGATGTGCAGCGCTCCACCGCCAGACTAATCGACTGGGGGCAGGCGAAAGCGCCTGTCCCCAACCACCCGGCGGGCGAACCTCAAGACCTTTCAGCGTGTCGCCATATCTGATTACGGGAGCGCTTGAATGTCGGAATTCTCCCGGGCTGTAACCCCGGTGTCTCGTGCTAAGCGGTTCGATTCCGTACGCGCCCAATTATTAGACGGGACGCAGGGGATATCAGCGCGTAACTTGGAAATGCCGTTGGGTTCGCCACACTTAATATAAATGCCTCAGGATTGCGTCCATGAGCGATCACGTTGATGGACCCGTTCAGCGCTTAATTGAACGAATCAATGAGGCTATCCAAGCGAAGGAAGTAACCGACTTCCAAATCTGTTCGTTTCAGAATGACTCATTGCTGCTCATTGGAAGTTTCAACCTTGCTTACTACCATGATTTAGAAGTTCGTTTTCACAAAGTCACGTATATCAATCTCCCCGTGTATGGCATCGACTCGCCAATCTTCTCTATCGCCACCAAATTGGAGCAAGAGCAACACGCTCAACTTGACCTCCAAGAGGAAACGCTTTTCCGCATCGTGAGCTCACCCGAATTATTCAGCCACCCTTATTTCATTGCAGCGGAACAAATCTCGATTTCGGAGAAACGAGTTCATTACCAAGTTAGCGATAACGAGGCATCACCGGAATGAGTGGTCGACGCCTTTGGGTCAGTCGAGCCTCATACTTTGAGTTCATTCATGGCCGCATCAGTGCCGCCGTATTTTGCTTTCACGTCTGCAATGACCTCATCCAGGAACGAGGTTACCTGCTCCGGCGCCCTTCCCACATACCGCTTCGCATCCAACGTCGATTGCAGATCGACATCTTTAAACGCGTCGTCCTGACTGAGGCGTTCGATTAAGTCGTTCGGTTGGCCTTCCTCCTTCACCATGCGGGCCGCGGCGACGCTGTGGGTGCGGATACGTTCGTGAAGGTCCTGGCGGTCGCCGCCGGCTCGGACGCCGGCCATTAGGATTTCTTCCGTCGCCATGAAGGGAAGCTCGGCATTCAGGTTCGACGCGATCACCTTGGGGTAGACGTTCAATCCGCCAGCCACATTCGCGTAGATGTTAAGGCAGGCATCGACGGCGAGAAATGACTGCGGCAGCGAGAGCCGGCGGTTGGAGCTGTCGTCGAGGGTGCGTTCGAGCCATTGGGTGGCGGCGGTGTCGTCACCGTTGGCGGCGAGGCTCATCGCGAAGCGGGCGAGGCCGCACATCCGCTCGGCCCGCATCGGGTTCCGCTTATAGGCCATCGCCGAGGAGCCGATCTGATTGGTTTCGAACGGCTCGTCGATCTCCTTGCGGTGCTGCAGAATTCTCAAATCGCTTCCCGCCTTGTGGCACGACTGCCCGATTCCCGAGAGGGTCGCGAGGACGTGCGCGTCCACCTTTCGCGAATAGGTCTGCCCGGTAACGGCGTATCGCTGCGTGAAACCCATCTTCTCGGTGACGAGCCGGTCGAGTTGATCGACTTTGTCGTGGTCGCCGTCGAAGAGCTGCAGGAAGGTCGCCTGCGTTCCCGTTGTGCCTTTGACGCCGCGGAAACGCAGTTTCTCAAGGCGGTGCTCGACTTCTTCGAGATCGAGGATCAGGTCGTAGCACCAGAGCGTCGCCCGTTTACCCACGGTCGTCGGCTGCGCCGGCTGCAGGTGCGTGAAGCCGAGGCAGGGGAGGTCCTTCCACTCGTCGGCAAACGTCGCGAGGCGGTCGATCACCGTGACGAGCCGATCACGGACGAGTTCGAGCGACGACTTGATCTGCAGCAGTTCGCTGTTGTCGGTGACAAAGCAACTGGTCGCGCCGAGGTGGATGATCGCCCGAGCCTGCGGCACCTGATCGCCCCAGGCGTGGACGTGGGCCATCACGTCGTGGCGGAGCCTCTTCTCGTAGCTGGCGGCTGATTCGAAATCGATGTCATCCAAATGGGCCCGCATCTCGTCGAGTTGGGCATCAGAGATGTCGAGGCCGAGCTCTTGCTCGCTCTCGGCTAGAGCGAGCCACAGCTTGCGCCACAGCGAGTGCTTCGTCTGGGAGGACCAGATGCCGGCCATCTCGTCGGTGGCGTAGCGGGTCAGGAGGGGATTTTCGTAGCGGTCGTGGGACATCGGCGGGAGGTGTCAGGAGTTCGAAGTCATGGTTTCAGGCGACGGACGGTCTTTTACAGTTCTGACATCCGAAGGTATCATTTGAAAGTGTCACACGTATTCAATTCGCGAGTAACCCAATGAGCGCCGGTATCACCGACTCCGCCGAAACAACGCGGGAAGCGGTCGAAGCACTGAGGTCATCCCTCGCTCGTCGCCAGCGGATTGCTGCGGAACTTGCCGAAATCGACAAAGAAATCGCCGTCATTTCGTCGCGTTTTCAACAAACTGGTTCTGTCCCGTTGTCGGAAGCGGAGCCGGACGTTCCCGCCATCGCGACGCTGACAGCGCTCGCGGAGAATTGGCAACAGGGGAAGGTCGAGCGGGACGCGGCGCGCGTCGTTTTGGAGGACGCATTGGGTCGCGTAGAGGTGCCAAATCATCCGACAGAGTCAATCAAAAGCACGGTGCCGGAAATCCTGCTGCAGGCCGTCGAGACATTCGAAGATCGAGGACGGTTGGCCGACTGGCTGCTCGAATCGCGACATGTCTTCGGAGGCCGCTCCCCCCTCGCATTGCTGACGGGAACCGATCAGGATCGAGAGTGGTTAAGCACAATTCTCGGCCGAATCGAACACAGCGTGTACAGCTAAGCGCTCATGAAGCTTTTCCGCATTTGCGCAGCTCGTCGTGCGAACACAGCCTTCTCTGGGCGTGGGGCAGCAATCCACGGTGGACGTTGGAACGGCATCGGAAGTCCGATGGTGTATGCTTCCAATAGCCTCAGTCTGGCGACCTTGGAAGTACTCGTCCATTTCCGTTTGCAACAGCTTCCGAGAACCGATTGGGTCTGCATGAGTGCCTCGCTGCCTGATAGGGAAGTGGGAATATTCGATGACCGCTCGCTCAGTTCAGGCTGGCATCTCACGGAAAAGTATTCAGAATGCGTTCAGGCTGGCGAGCGTTGGCTGAAGAGTAATTCGACCGTCGCGCTGACGGTTCCTTCGGCGGTTTTAACATCGACAGCGTCGCGTTCACTGGACAGGAACATCCTGCTCAACCCTCTTCATCCGAAGTTTGACGATGTCGTCTCGATTGCCGAGCCGGAGCGTTACGAATTCGATCCGCGACTGATAAACGAGTCACTAGGCCGCCTCAAAGAGACAGGAAGAGAATAGCCATGACCCCTCTCGAATCCCTTGTTGCTACCGGGACGAAACTCTGGCTCGACAGTGTCGACCCGGACCTTGTGATTGAAAACAAGTCGTTCGGAGCGACCGGTGCGACGTCGAACCCGATTATCATCTCCGGACTGATCAAGACGGGCCGGTTTGATGACGACATCGCCAAGTTTATGGAAGCGGGCGACAGTGACGAAGTCGTCGCGTGGAAGGTCACCGACAAACTGGTTCAGAGCGCGCAGGACGTGTTTCTGGAGGACTGGGAGAAGTCGAACGGCGACACCGGCTGGGTCAGCTTCGAACTCGATCCGCTGCTCGAAGATACCGAGAACACGATGTCGGTCGAAGAAAAGGCGGCCAAATACGTCGAACTCGGCAGGCAGTGGGCCGCCGGGCACAAGAACCGGATGATCAAGGTCCCCGCCACGCCGGGCGGCATCGCCGCTCTCGAAGACCTGACAGCCGCCGGCGTCACGCTGAACGTCACGTTGCTGTTCTCCGACCGGCAGTACGAAGCCGCCCGCGATGCCGTGTGGCGTGGTGCTCAACGCCGGGCCTCGCTTGACGGGTTCAAGAGCGTTTACAGCATCTTTATCAGCCGGATCGATGTTTATTCCAAGAAGCAGGTCCCGGAGCTCTCCGATGCCGCCCAAGGGCAGGTCGGCCTCGTGAACGCGAAACGCATTTGGAAGATGAACAACGAATTTTGGGCCGACAAAGGATTGGGACTCAATCAGGAGATGATCTTCGCCAGCACCGGGCGGAAGCTCGAAGGCGACAGCGAAGACAAGTACGTCTCGGCTCTGGCCGGGTCGGACATCCAAACCAACCCGCCGGAGACGAACGCCGCGATTCAGGAAATGGAAGGCAAGACCTTCGAGCGCACCGTCGACCATTTCCCGCCGCAGGAAGTGCTGGCCGAGATCGACGAAAAGGTCGACTTCGAACACCTCGAAAAGACCCTGATGGAAGAAGGTCTTAAGAAGTTCGCCGATCCGCAGAAAGCGCTGCTGGAACTCATCGCGTCGAAACGCGCCGAGTTGGCCCCGGCGACGTCTTAAAAGGCACCGCTTCGCAGCGGATTGCGGATTGAGGGGAGAATTGTTTAGGCGCCACCGGCAGGAAGCGCGCCGCCTCGTGGGGAATTTAAGAGTTTGAAGATCAAAGGTCCGGACCGGGAGCTCGGAATGATCGACTGGGAGGCACGGCAAGCGCTTTGCGATGCGATCGATGATGTATTCTCCGAGAGAGCATCGACGCTCTCTTCCGGAGAGGCGATGGAAGATATTCCGATCCATTCAGGAGACGAAACGGTCACTGAGGTCTATCATATACTCTGGCGATTCTACGACGAGGATTCTGACAAGTTCGTGATTCGCCACAGGCAGGGTTGGGGACTGGTACAGCGCCTGAAATTGGTTTTAATGTCCGGGTCGGTAATGGAGGTAAGGCGGCGCCGCATCTGGTCACTACGCCAAGCGATCGCTTTGATCGGTTTTGTGATTTGTGCGGTGTTGTTCTGCCGGATCGGATTCGTCCCCGAATTCTTATTGGTCACGGCATCTGCCGGGATCGTTTATTTTCTCTTGGACCACATGAGGCCGACTCATACGGATCGTGACACGGAGATCACGCGAACGTACTACATCTGGCCATTCGGTTCGGTTTGGGAGATCGCCGACGCCGTCGCTGCGGCTCCCGATTTTCGTAAGCAGCCTTACCGACCCGCTGCCGACAGTCGGCGTCCTGTGAATTGGTACTGGCCTCCAAATCTTTTCGGCATGCTGATTGACGGCCCGATCCTATTGCTGGCTCACTGCCTGCCCGACTGCGATGTGCACACGCGGCTGATCGTTGGGACCAAAGCGAATTAATGATCCCATCGACGGATCGCAACTACGACCGTTCCCGCAACGTCGCTGCCGGGGTCCTTACCGGCGTTGCCCTCCTCCCGCTGTGCTGGCTCGGCATGCAGGTCGTGCATGAATGCGGGCATGTTGTCGGCGGGGTGATCTCAGGCGGAACGGTGACGAAGGTCGTGATGCATCCGCTGACCATCTCGCGGACCGATGTATCACCGAACCCGCGACCGCTCATCACACTGTGGGCGGGCCCGATCGTCGGTAGTTTAATCCCGTTGTTTGTTGCATTAGCGGTGCCACGGCGTTGGATTCAAACGCGACATCTGTCGGGCTTCTTCGCCGCGTATTGCCTCGTGGCGAATGCCTCCTACATCGGTTTGGGCGTGTTCACTCCGGCCGGCGACGCGGAGATGATGCTCCATCACGGGTCGCCCCGCTGGCTGCTCGGAACGTTCGGCGCCGTCGGATTAATCGCGGGCGGCATCATGTTTCAACGGCTCGGCCCTTACTTCGGGCTGGCGCGTGTCTTAGAAATCGCGACGTGGCGCGGGGCGTCAATTGCTTGGGGGCTGCTCTTGGTAATCGTGATTACCGAAACGCTTCTGAGCGATCCGATTTAAAAAGTGACTCGAATGGCAACGCAACTTTAGTCGCCATTTGAGGTATGCCGGTCGTCCCCCGACGGAGTCTCTTCAGCCTGATCCGCTTTCACCGGCGTCAACTGCTCGGCTAAATTTTTTAATTGCACGACGATCGCTTCGCGGAAGCGGCCCGGTGGCACTTCTCTGCGAATAGTATCGAGCATCTCTTCGACAAAACTCCGCATTGCGGGCAATGCATCGTCAAGGACTAATTTACCCGCAATGCATTCGAGGCCATCGGCGAGGCTCTGTAAGATTGGCGGAAATCCCGCACTGTAGAACAGAATCCCTCCATAGGCGGAATTCAACATCCGATCGAAGTCGAACGACGGTTCGTCAACCAGTCGATACTCCTGTGGCGGACGCCAGGCATCAGCGCCGTGGCCGGCTAGTTCGGTTAGGGCGACCGTCAGACGGTCGAGGCACATTTGTGCTGTGCGAGGGTCGTTAATCCCGGGCGAGAGCGCACGCATCCCGATTTCCGAGATTTGCAGTATTGACGTCTCGATATCGTCTCGTGGCGTGCCTTGTGGTCCGACGATTAACGATTCCCGGACTTTGTCGATCGAATCCTGCGACGGCGAGTTATCTCCAAGAAACTCGGCGAATGGTCGCTCCGTCGTCACGAAATCGCCGGTCCTCACATCAAGCCGTACCCGCAGGTTTTCCTTTTCAGCAATCGAAGCGATCGCCTCACGACTATAGGCCTGAACGTAGCCTGACCGCTTCGTTGTGATCGCCGTCGACATCGCGAAGCTTTCCGAAGGGCCTACCTCGGAGGCAGCCTGCCGAGAGTTTCCGCTGAGCCGATTGGTAATCGCCTTATGAAGTTCGTAAGAGATGCGTTCGATCAAATGCGGAACCTGAATGATCCGCGAGACGTCATGCACAAAGTAGATCAGCATCCCGATCGAAAAGAAAAAGGCGACGATCGAAATCGAGAGGGCGATCTCGGGGAGAAACGGATCTGCCGAGTCGAATTCGTCACGAATCGAACGCAGTGTCACAAGGCAGAACGCAGTCGTTCCGAGTAACACCGCCAGCGTGCCTTGCTGAATGTTGCTGCCGATCACCGTGCGAATCACGCGCGGGCCGAGTTGAGCCGAGGTTTGAGCGAGCACGAGCATCAGGACGGAAAACACCACGCCGGTAACCGACACCAACGCCCCGATCAGCGTCGTCAGAATTAATCGGGCTGCTTCCCGCGATGTCGGCTCCCACCCGAATGCCCGCAAATCTTCGAGCCGGATGGCTTCGTCGATCTGCAGGACGCCCCAAGCCGCGGATAACGTGCCGAGGACGGCGATGATCGGTAAGAACCAAAAGCTGTCGCGGAGGACGTCGACGACATATAGAACATTGGTCTTCATGCTGAATCGACCCGACGGTCACCGATGCACGCGACTCGAAAGACTGCTGATGGTCTCGGCTCAGACAGAGGTCAAAGCCAAAGATCAACAAGACTTCCAGCCGGGCGACTGACCGTACCTGACCATTGATGGTAGTTGCAGGAAGTAGGCTACCTCGACATCCCGGGTGAGAGTATCGGTGAGAATCCCCTATCGACTGTTGCGCGTAATTCTTGGCAAAAATTGTGCGGCCCACGTTTTCCGCTGCTTGAGCCGACATCTCGACCGGCAGGCGAAAATTGCGACGTGATCCGTTAAACTCAGGACTGATTGTCGTCTGCGTGCGGCGACCGGTCGATCCTCGATGGCGACCGCGCCACACGGAAACTGGACCGAAGACCCTTGCCAACGAAAACCAAACCCAGCACGACCCCCGCAGTAGCCGAAGGCCCGGTCGCCGTGATCGACATCGGCACGGCATCGGTCCGCATGGCGGTCGCGGAGGTGACGACCGACGGAGAGTTGCGAATTCTCGAGCGGCTCTCTCAGGCCGTCCACCTCGGTAAGGACACGTTCACGAACGGCTCGATTTCGACCGGCACGACCGAACAATGCGTCCGTGTGCTGCGAGATTATCAACACTTGCTGAAGCAATACGGCCTCCCCGACCGGCCGCAGCGGATGCGAATCGTCGCCACCTCGGCGGTCAGAGAAGCGACCAATCGCCTGACTTTTCTCGATCGAATCTACAGTGCCACCGGTCTGCAGGTCGAACCGATCGATGAATCGGAAGCCAACCGCGTCACCTATCTGAGCATCCTGCCCATTCTTCAGCGGCGTGAAGATTTGCGCCCGGCTTATTGCATCGTTACAGAGGTCGGCGGCGGAAGTACGGAACTCGTCGCCATTCAGGACGGCGACGTCGTCACGAGTCAGAATTACCGGCTCGGCACGCTCCGACTGCAGGAGATGCTCGACAAGTTTCATACGCCATCCTCGACGGCCCGGCAGATCATGAGCCGGCAAATCGACCGCGCGGTCGGTCAGATCGTGCGTCAACTGCCGGAGGCGCGGCCGGGAACGTCGACCGAACTGGTCGTCCTCGGTGCTGACATGCGATTCGCCGCCCAGGAAATTGCGGGAGAATGTGTGCCGCGCGACTTCACGGAAGTGAACGTCGAAGCGCTCGCCGAACTGACCGATCGCATGCTCGGCATGAACGAAGACGAGTTAATGCGCGAATATCACCTCGCGCTGCCTGACGCCGAAACGCTCGGACCAGCCTTGCTGGCTAATCTCTCTCTCGCCCGCGTTCTGGGCCTGTCGCGTGTTCTCGTTTCCGACGTCAATCTGCGTGACGGGCTGCTTCTCGATTTGGCAGCGACCCGGGTGTGGACCGAGCAGGCCGGCCGACAGGTGATCAATTCGGCCGTCGAACTCGGACGCAAATTTGACTTCGACGAACGTCACGCCACGCATGTCGCCTCTCTGGCGGCCCGTTTATTCGATTTGATGCAGCGAGAGCACCTGCTCGACAGGCGATACCGGATGATCTTGCGGCTCGCTTCGCTGCTCTATGCGATCGGGCAGTACGTCGGCACGACGGGCTATCACAAGCATTCGATGTACCTGATTCAAAACAGCGACCTGTTCGGGCTGGGCAAGAAAGAGCTGCTGCTTGTCGCGCTCGTCGCCCGCTATCACCGCCGGGCATCGCCGAAGCCGTCGCATCAATATATCAGTTCCCTCGATCGTCGAGAGCGGGTCGTCGTCGCCAAACTGGCCGCGATGCTGCGGATCGCGATCGCCCTTGATGAATCGCACAGCCGGCGGATCACGGAGTTCCAAGTGCTGTGGGAAAAAAATCGAATGCTGATTACGGTCGACGACGTCGACGACCTATCGCTCGAACAACTGGCCATTAACCAAAGCGGCACGCTGTTCGAAGAAGTTTTTGGTCGTCGTGTGCTGCTCAGAACCGCTTCACGAGAGCGCCGACCTTAGCGTCAGAGCCGTTAAGCATGAGTCGACCACTCGAACTCACGCGACATATATCGAGCGTTGCCATTAATTTGAGCCGTTCGAAAATCGATTGAACATTCGTTGGAGTTAAACTCACTGAAATGGCGACTGAGGAAAAACGATACTTGAATCGAGAGCTGAGTTGGCTCGAGTTCAATCAGCGCGTGCTCGATGAAGCAGCTGACGGCGAAGTGCCGCCGTTGGAGCAATTAAAATTTCTGGCGATCACGTCGTCCAACCTCGACGAGTTTTATAAAGTTCGGGTCGGCGGGTTGCAGCAACTCGCCCACAGCGGCGTTGCGAAGCGCGACCCGAGCGGCATGACTCCTTCCGAACAACTCTCGGCCATTCGCGAACGCGTTGCGGAGATGACCCGCGATCAATACGGCTTGTTCGACAGCTTAATGAAATTGCTCGCGGAGTCGAGACTCACGCGAGTCGATCACAACAACGCCAATCCCGATCAGTCGCGAGTTCTGGAGCGATTGTTCTCGAACGAGATTTACGGCGTTTACACACCAATGGCGGTCGTCGACGAAGCACCGTTCCCGCGACCGACCGGCGGGACGATGAATCTGTGCGTGAAACTCTCGGTTGATCCCAATCGCCCATTCAGAGACCGCCCGACCGACGAACCGAATGACCCGGCCGAACCGCCGTCGACCGAGCCACAGACTCGGTATGCCATTATTCCTTTTGGGACTGCCGGCTCACGCGTCATTACAGTGCCCTCCGACGGGGGATACTCTTTTATTCTGCTTGAAGACGCCGTG